>NZ_JADZGI010000001.1:317514-635028 GCF_015865035.1 Novosphingobium aureum
ATTGACGGCCGAAAGGTGCTCGACATTTGCCATAACAGCGTCTCGCCCCATCAAGGCGGGTGGTTGCACCGCAAGGGGGCTGCGCCTGCTGATCGGGGCCTAGTCACCATCCCGGGCTCGCGAGGGGATTTCAGCTATCTGGTGGAACCTATCGCGGACAATGCCGACAAGGCCCTCCATTCGCTCGCCCATGGCGCGGGCCGTAAGTGGAGCCGCAAGGATGCCCATGCCCGCCTTTCGCGCCGTTTTAACATCGCGGACATGCAGCGCACCGCGCTGGGCAGCCATGTCATCTGCGAGGATCGCCGCTTGATCTTCGAAGAGGCTCCTCATGCCTACAAGGACATCGGCATGGTCATCGCCGATCTGGAGGGGGCCGGCCTAATCCGTGTCATCGCCAAACTTCGTCCCCTTCTCAGCTACAAGACGAGGGCGACATGAGCGAAGTGATCTTGCACCTCACGGCGGGCAAGGGCCCGAAGGAATGCCACTGGGTAGTGGCACAACTGGCGCGCGCTTTCGCAAAGGAAGCTAAGGGCATGGGCCTTGAATGCGAAGCGCTCGATGGCTTGGAGGATTTGCCAGCCTCCATCCTCCTTCGCATCAAGGGCGAGGCAGCATCAAGCTTTGCTGCTACGCGCATAGGTTCCAACCGGTGGATCGGGACCAGCCCCTTTCGCCCACGCCACAAGCGGCGGAACTGGTTTGTTGGCGTAGCGCTTGCGCCCGAGCCTGACGCGATCATCGACCTGAAGGATGGGGATATCGATTATCAGGCGATGCGTTCCAGCGGCCCAGGTGGCCAGCATGTCAACAAGAGAGACAGTGCGGTTCGGGCCACGCATCGGCCGACTGGCCTCGTGGCCACGGCTCAGGAGCAATGATCCCAACACGCCAACCGAAGGCTGGCGCGAATGAAGTTGGCGATCATGTTGGAAGAACGGCGTGGGCGAGCCAATGACAGTGAAAAACGGTCGCAATGGCAGGCCCATCAAGATCTCGAACGCGGCAATGCGGTAAGGGTCTATTCCGGAGACAAGTTCGTGCTGAAGGAATAACGCTTGCTGAGCCGGACGGCAGTTCCGTCCGGCTCAGCAATTTATCCGGCCATTATGGCGCAGCGCGCGCACCTTGTACCCGGCCTCTCGGTTGCAACTGAATGTCCAGATTGCAGTAGCGTCGGGATAGCAGAACGTCTGCACCTGCTGCTGGACGATTTGGCTTGCCTCGAGCCACGCCGGTCGATGCGGGATGATGCGACGGCTACCATCGATTTTCGTTATGATCCGATGGACATCAGCCGGATCTATGTCTGGAATCGAGTTACCCGCAAATACGTCGTCCTCAAGTGCAGCAACGAGCGCTACGCGGATGGAATGCCTCTCTTTTTACATGAGAAAATCGCCAAAGAAGCGCGCGATCAGAGCCAGGCATTCAACACCGAAGAGCAGCGCTTGCTGGCCCGCGGGCGAACCATTCAGGCGGTCAGGGAGTGCATTCACCCGGCTGCGCGAGCCGAGTCTCGCAAGCGCCTGGGCGAATTGTTGGAAATCCCGCGGATTCGAAGCATCACAGGCAATCTCGTGCACCTGCTTGATACCGATCTGCCTCAGAGCTCTTTGAGCGACTTTATCGGCACCGACCGCGCGGCGCTCACCTGTGTCGATCAGGAAATTCTCTCTTCCCGGCCGACGCCCAAGCCGGCGATTAAGAACAAGGCCCTACGAGCGCGGCGCATTGCCGAGGAGCGGCGCGAGGAGGGCGAAGCGGGGATCAGCCTCCCGTCAGAGAGCGGGCGAACTTTTGCGAAGAAGGGAGGCTATCAATGAGTGGCCCTGCCCATTTTTCCTATGACCACGAGGAAACCCATTCGCAGCGTGTCGAGCGGGTCGCCACGGCCAAAGCCAGATTTGATGCGATCCGGGTCGACTATACCCCCCAGACGACGGCGGTCGCAACGCTGGACGAGGTGCGGATCGCCGCAATCGGACGCCCGCCTGGAGCTCCGTGCGGAGGTGCGATGATGGTCGCACCGCATGGCTGCGGCAAGACACAGGCCGTCGAGGCCCTCCGGTCACGCCTTGAGGCCTGCGCTGCGCAGGGGGACTTACCCTTGTTGCATGTCGAGATCGATCACGCGGGCACGACGGATTCCGTGCCGACATCGATCCTGCGGGCCCTGGGGGCGGCACGGCCCGAGGCCGGTTCGGAGAAAGTTCGATGGTCGAGGGCGATTGCTGAGGCCGAACGTTGCGACGTGCAGCTATTCGTCTTTGACGAGTTCAACCGAGCGAACCGCCGCCCGACCATGAGCCGGGCTATCGCTACGGCAATTCGCCAGCGTATCATGGATGCCGGCATCGCACCCGTTGCTTTCGTTGGATCCGAGGACGCAGGAGATGTGCTCGGTTCTGCCCCCGAACTGATGGAGCGGTTGGACGACGAAATCGATTTGTTGCCGATGCGATGGAAGATGAAAAGCGAACGGGCCCTCTTCATCGATTTTGTCTCCGAGCTCGACACGGCCATGGTCAAGGAAGGATTGACGGCGCGGCTTTCCGGCCTGGCCAGTGAACACGTCGCGGAGCCGCTCTGGAAAGCTTCGGAAGGACGCCTACGGCGAATTGCGAAGATCGTGCGCCACGCAATGGGCGCTGCCCTGCACGATGGCCGCGAAAGCATTCATGTCGACGATCTGGCCGAAGCTGTGGACGCGTATTGCATCCGGCGCCAGTTCTGCACTTACAATCCGTTCAAGGAGGCACGCTGATGGAGAGCGTGGCTCCTTGGCGCGTGTCTCGCGCGATGCCGATCATCGAGGGAGAGTCTCTTGATGGCTATGTGGCGCGCATAGCGGCGGCGCATCACTTTCCGCGCATGGCGGAGTTGACGCAGCTCGCCGGCGCCGAGGCAACCGGCCGCCAGCATGCTTCCTTTTGCAGCAAGGAGGGGCTGGACGTGCTCGCGGATTGCCTGCGTGTCGACCCCGCACAACTTCATCACCATTCCCCCAACTGGTCGCTCGGCGCGGCGGCTCTCAACATGTTCGGTGTCGAAGTGCCCCGGGATCTGCTGCATTTTGCCTATCGGCGTTACTCGCCCACCAGCCTTGCCAATTCCGCGCATCACCGGGCGCTTTGGAATGTCCGGATCTTCCCGTTTTGCGAGGAGAGCTGGGAATACCTGCTGGACCTGTGCCCGAACCCTTCGTGCAACCACCGTCTGGAATGGCGCCGCACTCTGGGCGTTGACTTGTGCGACTTGTGTGGCGAGCCCCTGGTGAGGGGGCAGACGACATGCGTGCCCGAGGAACATCGAGCAGGGCTGGAAGGCCTTGTCGGTCTCATCCATCCCGACCCGTCCCGACGGAAGGCTTCTCGAGCGCAGCTGCCTCGTCGGCTCGCCGGGATGGAAAGCGCCGATTTGCTTGAACTTGCTTGCGCGCTTGCGACGGTGGTCGATCATCGCACGGCGAGGCCGCTGGGGCGCCAGACCGCCACGCTGGGGGAGCCGGCAAAGCTCATCGTCGCGGCTCTGGCGCAAACCTGGCCTTTGCTTTGCGGATGGCCGAACGCCTTTGAGGCACTTCTGGCCGGCCGGATCAACGCCCATGCGAAGCAACGAGGCGACGGGAATGGCGGGGCGAGCCACCGGCTCCTTTCGCGGGCTCGGGTGTCGAGTCCGTCGCCGGTGCCCCAAGCTTTGCTCTGCGACTTCATCGAAGAATGTCGTGTGGCGAGGAACAGGGGGCTGACCGCACATCAGGCCTCGCAGGCGTCGGGCGCGCATTTGCGTACAATCGTCAAAATGCGGCGCGCCGGTGAACTGCCTTCGGTCCTGGCGCTCGATGGGCAGAGGTTGCATGTGCTGTTCGACAGGGAAGCCATCGAGCAGCTGGCCCGTCAACAGACGCCTAGCAAGCGTCTGGTCCGCGCGTCCGCCAACCTGGGCATTCCCGGCTACGCCCTGCGCGAACTGATGTGGTTGGGTTTGATCAACGAGGCACCCTTGCCGCCTGGCCGGAAAGGCAAGCATACCGTCGACGAGGCTTCGCTTGCGCAGTTCACGCGGCGCCTTTGCGGCAATCTCGGGGTGTCTGACCGACGGTTCCCAGTTCGGCTTTCGGATCTCATGGTGCAGTTGGGCGGACGTCCCAAGCCCTGGGCCGCTGTTCTCGCCGCCATAGCCAACGGCGAACTTGCTGCGGCGCTTGCTCCAGGCCAAGGGCCGATCGCGGAGCGCATTCGTTTGCCCGGGAACGTCGATCTGAAGGCACCGGCATTCGCGCTTAACAGCGAAATGGATTGGGCGGACGTACCGGTCAGCAAGCGGGAGTGCGCGGATATTCTCGGCCTCTCGCCCACCAATTTCTCACGCTACAGCGACTTCCTGTTGGGCCCGGGCAAACCCTTTCGCGACATTCGAATGGTGGATGCGGTCATCTTGGCAAAGCGGTTCATCGGAACGACCGAGATCGCGAAGAGGCTCAAGCTGCATCACGTTGCCGCCCTGAATTTAGCCATGCAACGGGGCGTAAAGTTCGCCGACAAGGGGCTGTTTGGTCGAGAATCTGCGCAAGCCCGAATTCCAGAAATGGGCCGAACCGAGGAAAGTCTGATCTGTGGTATGAAACAGGCTTCGCTACCGCTGAGGAACCGAGGCAGGGAGATGGACATGCGAGTAAAGGTTGCAGCGGATGGTCGGATAAGGATTCCTGCCCTTGTGTATCAGCAACTGGGGCTGAAGGCCGGTTACACGGTCTACTTCGAGCTTACCAGGCATGGAGCAGTGCTGCGCACCGCGGCGCAAACTGTTGCCCAGGCCCAGGCTCTGGCAAAGCTCCACACAGGAGATGTCGAGGGCTCTGGCGTCGAAGACTTTCTCGAGAGGCGGCGAGAAGACAGCGGCGAGTAGCTGCCGCACGACTGGTCAAAAAATGAGGGGCGCGTGTGGTCGGTACGCATGCGCCCATCCATGCCGTTCAACAGCGATTGTGCCGTGCCTGGAAGCGGACATTCGGGGCATGACTGGGCTTGGGGCAAAGTAGACAACCGCCACTGTGAGGATGAGTGTCTCCATTTAAGCCGATACTGGCCATTTGAGCCGCGAAATCCCGTCTCTGAATTATAGTTTTTAGATCTTGTAAAGCGTCTAGCCTAATCGATGAGTCCCACCCCGCTGGCGTAGCGGCGCAGCTCTGTTCGCATTCGTAATGTATCGAAGAATGAAATATCGTCGCGCAGATCAGCAGCAAACTTCGTCGCATCCTTGATCGACTTCGCTATCGCCCAGCCCGAACCGACCGTAAGTTGATAGCCTAGCGCCCCGACTCCATATGCTCCCGAAAGCATAGCAGCTGCGCCAATCGCGCCTCCGACGTAGGGTGCGGTTTTTTTCCGACCGATCCGCGCGATAATCTCAAGTGCACGCCACCTGTCACCGATTAGCAAATCGTTCCGAAAAATTTCGACGGCTTCGTCGAATTGTGGGACCAAGCCTGTGCTTTGCCAATTTATCATGCGCTTCAGCGTAACCTCGCGGTATCTGGCGATGAAGTTCAACAATGGATTAAAGCCAGCCATCAGGCGTATCAGATCAAACGGGCCGAGCCTTGCCCACGAACGAGGTTGTATCCCAATGCAAGCTAGAACGTGCGCGAACAGATAAGGGTTTGCCGGACTAACCGTCCAACGCTCAAGCACCGGCTGCTCGTGCTCATCAGGGATGCGCCGGGCAATGTTGCTGCTGGTGAACAGGTAGGCGCCGTGGGCAGCTGCCGAGGCGAGCTGATATAGCGCGTTGGTTCGTGCCAGCGTTGCCGCCAGCAATTTAGGATCGGTTCCGCGCTTAAGATACTCGTCCTCTACCACCGCCCGGCTGAAATGTCCGTCCAAACTGCGCTCGGTCAGTGCGCTCATGTTATATTCGGTCCGCCCACGCCCAGCCACGCTGAATTGTGCGCCCAACGCTCCCCAGGACAGATCGCGAAGACTGCGCACATCGCCGCCCGGTTCAGCATCGCGCACGACGAGCGCGCGAAACCGCTGCTCAACACTCGCAATGCGAGGCTCGACTTTAACGTCAGGACCTATCAAATTGCGCCAATCGAGCGGCGTTGCTCTCGGCTGCTCAAGCAAGAACGGGCTTTCAGGGCGCAATTGCAACCGATCAAACAGCCGTGTGTCGGACGCGCGCTGGGAAAAATAATCACCTGCCGTGCGAACCCCTTCACGGCTCGTAAGGCGAAGGCCAGGAAAATCGCCCTCCAAGAGCGGCTGATTACGAGCGACCAGCGCAAGGGTCGCCTTCGACTGCCAGACGAAAGGCGTTCCCACCAGGACTCTATGGCCCAGCAGCGTGAGCACGTTGTGCTCAAATGTAAGTTGTTCCTCGGCGCGCGCGGGATCAGACTGGAGGACATTGTCAGCCGTGCCGAGATAGATCGGTGCGTCTCGATCGCTGGTGAACATCGTTAATTCCGCGCCTCGCAACTATAGGAAGCCGAGATCAACGGACACAACCGCTGGCAACGGCTGCAACCTGCGGTTTGTGTTTGAAGGACGCAGCTCTCCAAGTTCGCTCTGCGTTGGCTGATCTCCGCTTCTGCTTCGAATGCTGCGTCATCAAAATCAAGCGATGCCGCCTGCGCGGCGACTTGGGCTGCGCGCAGGCCCTCTTCCATCTGCCGCAAATTCGGAACGCCACCTAGGTGCTCGGCTGCGGTAACCGCATTGATAATGCCGCCGCGGCTCAAACTCATGAACCTTGCAGCGCCGATCGCGCTAGACACATGATCCATGCCGGAAAAGCGGTCGCTGACGATTGGGCCCAATGGCATCGGCGTCACTTTCAAAGGCGCGATCAGCGTCCAATAGTCACTAAGCTCGGAAAGTCGGATGTGACCCGGACCTTCCAGCACGACTTGCGCGCCCAACTCTCGCGCTCGATGAACGAACTGCGCCTGAATCGCGATTTCTTCGCGCACGATCGCATCAAGACCATCCGCCACCGAAGCCGCTCTGAACGCCGTCCCGAGGTTGATGACGCCGCCGTAGTGTGCGGCGATCCCGCAAATATCGTCGAAAATCTGGACAAACAAGCTCCGCGAACGTCCATTGATCAACATATCTCGTACCACGATACCCCCACCCCGGCTCGTGATCGGCGTAAGGCGCTCACGTTTCGCTTTTTCGAACAGCGCCAAAGTCGGCGTACAATGGATCGTGATGAAGTTGATTCCGAGCTTGAACACAGACTCGATCCGCGCGAGCAAGCCCTCCGCATCAAGGCCATCGCTCGACGAAAACAGCAGGTAATGTGGCAGCAGACCAAGCGGTCCGTCGAACAACTCACGCGCCACCTGCCACGGCTCACGATCCGCACGTTCGACACTCAAATCCATCATTAGGTCTGGCCGCGTTTCGGCGCTCAGCAAACGCTTCACTTTGGCCGACTCGCGCCCGACGGCTTTCAGCATCTCGAGCCCGAAACTCAGATTAACGCGAACGGGTAACCGGGAGCCAGCGATAAGACGGTTGGGCGAATTGTATTGCACGCGATGCATGTAAGGTCCGGTTTAAAATGCTAAACAAGGGGCCGATGTTAGCACGGTAGAATTGACCTTCGCGAAAGGCCATCCCAGTCGTATTCTCAGCTCGCCGGTTCTGACGTCTGATCCGTGACCTGCCAAGTGATCCGCAGCATGGATGTATGCCGACTTCCGGTTGAAGGATCACAGCACGCGAATTCGCAGAATGGCAGCAACCCATTAATGACAGTGCGACCGGCAGGTATCGGCTTAGCCGACATTTCCAGTACCGCATCGGAAGGGCCTGATCTGGTCGGCCGCCTACTCCGCACGACCGTCCACTATCCCCGCCACCCGGCTCCGATCCGGACATTCGCCTCCCGGCCCGAGCCCGACGTTCCGTCTTGCTTGGCGGCGGGGCCGTAAGAGTCACTTGCACACAACTGCGTGCGCAGGCTTCGCTTGGCTGCGGCCGCGTTCACTTGAATGTTGCTGAGGGGTGCTTCGCGTCTAGCTGATGGCTGGCGAAGATTTAACCCAAGACCGCTTGCGGGCAGACTTTATGTCACTCCGGGCAAGGTTTGGTGTCAAGGGATAGGAGATTGGATGCCCCGCGAGGATTCGAACCTCGATAGACGGAATCAGAATCCGTAGTCTTACCATTAGACGACGGGGCATCGGGAGGCGCCCCTCTAGTAAGGGTTGTGATTCGGGTCAAGGGGCATTCTTGGATCTCTTGGTCCGGCGGGCTTGCCCCTTCGTCGCGGGACGGTTAGCATCGCTGTCAGGTGCTCGCCCGGGATGGGCGGGAAGATTTAAACGAGATTAGAAAACCATGGCGGAGCAACATCCGCCGGCCGCGAAGACCGCAGAGCCGCGTCGCCCTCAACGGCGACGCAGGGGACGCAGGGGCAAGTCCCCCAAGTCCCAGGCCGGTCCAGCCACGGCAGGAGCCTCGCCGGACGAGGGCCCTGTGCCGGAGGCCCACGCAGCGCCGCGCGAAGCAAGACGAGGCAGGGGCCGACCTGTGGGCAAGTCCGAGGGGCAAGCGGGCGGTCATCCGGGCGCGCGTCGTTCCGGGCGTGCCAAGGCGCGGGGCGATCAGACCGGTGGCAAGCAGGGCAAGCCCCTCGCTGGCGCGCAATCCGGTTCGCTCGCTGCCGGTCCTTCGCAGGACGGTGGCGAAAGTCGCGATGCCGGCAAGGTGCATTCTGCAGCCAGAGCGGAGGCAAATCGCGAGGCGCATGCAGGTGCGCCGGTCGCGGGGCCACGCTTCACGACGAATGCCACGGGCGGGGGGCGTCAGGCCTATGCCGCGATCGATCTCGGCACCAACAACTGCCGCCTGCTGATCGCCCGGCCTTCGGGCGAGAACTTCACGGTGATCGATGCATTCAGCCGCGTCGTGCGTCTGGGCGAGGGGCTGGCGCAGTCGGGCCGCCTCTCGGACGAGGCGATGGAGCGCACGCTGGCCGCGCTCAGGGTCTGCGCCGAAAAACTGATGCGGCGCAACGTCTACCTCGCCCGTTCGGTGGCGACCGAGGCCTGCCGCCGCGCCGAGAACGGGCCCGAGTTCATCGAGCGGGTGCGCCGCGAGACCGGCATCGCGCTCGACATCATCAGCGCGCGCGAGGAAGCGCGCCTCGCGGTTCTGGGCTGCCACGTCCTGCTCGAACAGGGCTTGGGACCGGCGATGATCTTCGACATCGGCGGCGGTTCGACCGAACTCGTGCTGATCGAGAGCACCGGCACCGTGCCGCGCATCCTCGACTGGCAGAGCGTGCCGTGGGGTGTCGTCTCGCTGACCGAGAGCGTCGGTCCCGAGGAGGGCGGGCGCGAACAGCGGCTCGAGCGCTATCGTCACATGCATTCGCTGGTGAGCGAGAGCTTTTCCGCCTTCTCGCGGCGTATCGCAGGCGCGCGCGAAAGCGTGGCCGGGCAGGACGATGGTCTGCGCCTGCTGGGCACCAGCGGCACGGTCACCACGCTGGCCAGCCTGCATCTCGAGCTGCCGCAGTACGACCGGCGCATGGTCGACGGGCTGATCGTGCCTGCCGAATCCATGCGCGGCATCTCGACTCGCCTTTCGTCCATGGCGATCGAGGAGCGGCGCGAGCTCAACTGCATCGGCAAGGAGCGCGCGGATCTCGTGGTGGCGGGGTGTGCGATCCTCGAATCGATCCTCGACCTGTGGCCCGCAGCCCGGCTCGGCGTTGCCGACCGTGGTATCCGCGAGGGAATCCTGCGCAGCCTGATCGCCGCGCACGGATCGACTGGCGCCCAGCGCCCGGGCGTTGTAACGGGCGCGGGCAAGAACGGAGGCGCCACCGCCCCCGGCAAGAAGGGAAGCGCCATGAACGACGCCGCGCAATCGGGCCGATGAGCCGTTCGGGACGCGATCCGGGCGAGCGCCTGCGCACCGCCAAGAAGCGCACGACGAGTTCGGCGCGCTGGCTGACGCGCCAGCTCAACGACCCTTACGTCAAGAAGGCCAAGGCCGACGGCTATCGCAGCCGCGCGGCCTACAAGCTGATCGAGCTCGACGAGAAGTTCGACCTGCTCAAGGGCGTGACCCGCGCGGTCGATCTCGGCATCGCGCCGGGTGGCTGGAGCCAGGTCCTGCGCCTCAAGGCGCCCAAGGCCAAGGTCGTGGGCATCGACCTGCTCGAGACCGATCCGATCGAGGGCGTGACCATCTTCCAGATGGATTTCATGGCCGACGAGGCGCCTGCCGCGCTCGAAGGTGCGCTCGAAGGCGCGCCCGATCTCGTGCTCTCGGACATGGCGGCCAATACTGTGGGGCACAAGCAGACCGATCACCTGCGCACGATGGGTCTGGTTGAGACAGCGGCCGACTTCGCGATCCAGACCCTCGCGCCCGGCGGCAGCTTCGTCGCCAAGGTTCTGGCAGGCGGTACCGATGCCGAGCTGCTGGCCTTGCTCAAGCGCCATTTCACCAGCGTGAAGCACGCCAAGCCGCCCGCGAGCCGCAAGGATTCCTCGGAGTGGTACGTGATCGCGAAGGGCTTCAAGGGCTAGGGGCTTCAAGTGCCGGGGTCAGGCCCCTGGCCGGGTGAACGCCCGAAAGCTCTCCTCGCATCGACCTTACGAAAACGGTCCGCGAACGACTCGGTGACGTTCGCGGACCGTTTTCTGCCGGTTCGAGGAACCGGATCTCATTTTCGCGTCGCTTATTCGACGACCGCGTCTTCGGCTGCAGCCGGTTCCTCTGCCACTTCGTCGGCGGCTTCCTCGCCGGTCGCCTCAGCCTCTTCTTCGGCAGCCGGTTCCTCGGCCGCGACGGGCGCAGGCAGCGGCACGTTCGAGCCCTGGGTGTTGAGCCAGGCGATGAGGTTGGCGCGGTCTTCCGGCTTGGGAAGGCCGGCGAAGGTCATCTTGGTGCCCGAGGCGAAGGCCTTGGGGCTGGTCAGCCAGGCGTCGAGCTGGTCGAAGGTCCAGGTCCCGCCGACCGACTTGAGCGCATCGGAGAATGCGAAACCGCCAGCGCCGGTGCCGATGCCTTCGCCCACGACGCCATGCAGGTTCGGGCCGATGCCGTTGGGACCGCCCGGGGCGATGGTGTGGCACGACTTGCACTTGGCGAAGACCGCCTCGCCCTTGGCGAGGTCTGCGGCCGCGAGCAGGTTGGCGAGAGGTACCGCGTCCGAACCTTCCGATTCGACCTCGACGCCTTCGATCGCGTAGCCCATGGTCTCGGGACGGTGGTGCTTGTCGGCACCGAAATACATCGAACTGACGATGCTGAGGCCAAGGCCGACCACGCCGGCGAAGAGGACCCAGCCCGCGATGGTATTGAAACGACTATCCATTCACAAAGCCCCTCACAATGCCCCCACCTTGTCGGTTGTCTTGATTTGTTTGTTCGGGCTGTAGTGTCGCCTCGGCGCGAGTGCAAGTGCGATTGCAGGATTAGCGGCTCGGCGAAGCGTTCCACGGGCGGCTCTGCCGCCCGGAGCGTACTATGAGCGCACTATTCGTTGCGCGGCGCGGCAAAGCGGCTTAATCGCGCGCCCATCATGAGTTCCTACCCGACTCCCGCTCTCGAGCACGTCGCCGCAATGGCCGAGGCCGCCGCTGCCGATCCCGCCCGCGCGATGGCGCTGCAAGGGGCGCCCGGCTGCAATTCGCACCGCGCCGCGCTCGAATACGATGCTGCCTCGCTGCCGCTGCCGTGCTTTTCTTTCGAGGATGCGCTCGAAGCGGTGAAGGACGGGCGCGCGGAGCGGGCGATCATCCCCATCGAGAATTCGCAGCACGGGCGCGTCGCCGACATCCACTTCCTGCTGCCCGAGAGCGGGCTGTCGATCGTGGGTGAGCACTTCATGGCGATCAACCACGCGTTGATGGCGCTCGGCAAGGGGCCGTTCACCGCAGCCTACAGCCATCCGCAGGCACTCGGCCAGTCGCGCACCTATCTGCGCGAGCGCAAGATCGTGCCGATGGCCTATGCCGATACCGCGGGTGCTGCCGCTTATGTGCGCGAACTGGGCGATCCGGCGCTGGCGGCAATCGCCCCGGCACTCGCTGCCGAACTCTACGGCCTCGAGGTGATCGAGCACAATGTCGAGGATGCTGCGGACAACACCACCCGCTTCGTGGTGCTCGCGCGCGAACCGCTCGATCCCTTCACGCTGGCGGGCGAGAAGACGATGACCACCTTCGTCTTCGAGGTCACCAACGTCCCTGCCGCACTCTACAAGGCGCTGGGCGGTTTCGCGACCAACGGGGTCAACATGACCAAGCTGGAGAGCTACCAGACCGGCGCCAGCTTCGCGGCTTCCAAGTTCTTCGTCGACATCGAGGGTGCACCGGGTGACCCGCGCGTCGACCGCGCGTTGCAGGAACTGGCATTCCACTGCAAATACGTGCGTCCCCTCGGCACCTATCGTCAGGCCCGCCCGCGCGGTTGAGGTCGGTAACTCGGGCTTACTCGCCAAGCATCTGAAAAGCTTTGGCGAGTAAGCCGGTAAAACTGTCCCGCGACTATTTGCGCGACACTTGCGCCGGCTTGTCCTGCGTGCCAATCAAGGCCTCGTGACGGTCGGTGCGGGTCAGATCGCGGGCACACCCGCAGCAAGCGGGGCAACCGGCGATGCGGCCCGGCGCGCGTGGGAAACGGTGCATGCCGACCCTTCCATCCAGTTCGAGCCGCTGGCTCCGGTCCCGCCACCCAAGACGCCTGACTGGGTGCGCTGGCTCGGCGAACTGCTCGAGGCGATCTTCGCGCCGATCGGTCGGCTGCTCGGCATGTCCTGGCCGGTGTTCCAGTGGGTTCTCGTCGGTCTCGCCGTCCTGCTCGTGCTCTATGCCGCCTGGCGTATCGTGTGGCCGATGATCCTTGCTCGCCGTGCGCGCGAGAAGGCGGACGAGGAGGACGTCGCAGGCTGGGTGCCCGATCGCGGGGAGGCGGCGATCCTGCTGCGCGATGCCGACGCCCTCGCTGCCGCGGGGCGCTACGGCGAGGCTGCGCACCTGCTCCTGCGCCGCAGCGTGCGCCAGATTTCCGATACCCGGCCCGACTGGCTGCATCCCGCCTCGACCGCACGCGAGATCGCGCGGCTCGAGGCACTGCCCGAGGCTGGCCGCCGCGCCTTCGCGGTGATCGCGCAAGGCGCCGAGCGCGCGGTCTTCGCGCTGCGCGACCTTGACGAGGGCGAATGGCACGCCGCGCGCGAGGCCTATGCCCGCTTTGCCGCGATTGACCTGCCCGGCAGAGGCGATGCCGGGCTACGCGAGACCGGCGCAGGTGAAGCGGCATGAGCGCCGGGGCCGTGACAGGATACACAGGCGGGAGCGGTACGGCGGCGCGCAATCCCTTCTCGCGCACCGCGGCGCTCGCCATCGTCGTGCTCGGCTCGCTGCTTTTCATCCTGCTGCTGTGGATGCTGGCGACGGGCAGGGGCTTCGATGACACCAACGACGGCCAGGCCCATGTCGACGGGCGGGGGCTCAACGGCTTTGCGGCCATGGCGGCCTATCTTGAGGCCCGCGGGCACCCGATCGAGCGCGCGCGCAGCGAAAACGCGCTCGACGATCCCGGGCTGCTGGTGCTGACCCCGCCACCCGGCGCCGAAGGCGAGGACATCGCACGCATTGTAGGCGAGCGCAGGGAGGTCGGCCCGACCCTCGTGATCTCACCCAAGTGGGTGGCAGGTCCTGCCAGCGAAGCGCAACAGGCCAGGGGCGCGAAGAGCGGGTGGGTCAATCTGGCGGGTACCGTTTCGCCGCATTGGGAGGGCTTTCTCGACGAGGTCTGGGTCGAACTGGGCGCAGTCGATGCCAATGGCCAGGCGGCGCGCTGGCGCGGCCCCGATGGCCTCTCGGGCGATCTTCCCGACCGCGACAAGCTCGCGTGGGGCGGGGGCGAGGGGCTCATCCCCGTCGTCACCGAGATGGACGGGCGCGTGCTCGCCGCAATCGTGCGCGAAAGTCCCGGCTTCGAGGATGGCCACTACCCGCTGGTTCTGGTGTTCGAGCCCGACCTTTTCGACAACTACGGCATGGCGAGCGGCGAGAGTGCGCCGCTGGTCGATGCGCTCCTTCGCAACATGGGCGTCGGGCCGAGCGATCCGGTGACCTTCGACCTCACCCTCAACGGCCATGGCCGCTCGCGCAACCTGCTCACGCTGGCCTTCATGCCGCCGTTCCTCTCGGTCACCGTGTGCCTGCTGCTCGCCGCGGCCTTCGCCGGCTGGCGCGCCTTCATGCGTTTCGGCCCGCCCGCGACGAGCGGCCCCGCGATCGCCTATGGCAAGCGCGCGCTGGTCGAGAACACGGCAGGGCTCGTGCGCCGTTCGCGCCGCTTCCACCTCCTCGGCGGCCCTTACGCCGAACGCGCCCGCGAGCGTCTGGCGCGTGCCCTTGGCCTCTCGCGCCACCTCGATCCCGAGCGAACCGAGGCCGCGATCGACCGCGCGCTGGCCGCACGCCTGCCCGAGGACGAACCCTTCTCCGCGATTGCCGCGAGGCTGCGCGCCGCGCGTCGCCCTCACGAGATTCTCCAGGCCGCGCGCGCGCTGCACGCGCTTGAAAGGAAGCTGACACGATGACCGCCTCTACCAGCCCCGCCGGCGAAACCGCCGCCGACGTCATGCCGCTCGCCGATGTCGCGGCGCTGGCTCAGACCATCCGGGCCGAAGTCGCCAAGGGGGTGACCGGGCAGGAAGCGGCAATCGATCACCTGCTGGTCGCGCTCATGGCGCGCGGGCACGTCCTGCTCGAAGGGCCTCCGGGCACCGCCAAGACCTTTCTCGCGCGCTGCTTCGCGGCCAGTCTCGGGCTCGACTTCGGGCGCATCCAGTTCACCCCCGACCTGATGCCCGGCGATATCCTGGGCGCCAACTTGTTCAACTTCCAGACCAGCCAGTTCACGCTGACGCGCGGCCCGATCTTCTGCGACCTGCTGCTCGCCGACGAGATCAACCGCACCCCGCCCAAGACGCAGGCCGCACTGCTCGAGGCGATGCAGGAGCGGCGCGTCACGCTCGACGGCGAGGCGCACCTCCTGCCCGCGCACTTCATGGTCGTGGCGACCCAGAACCCGATCGAGAGCCAGGGCGTCTACCCGCTGCCCGAGGCGCAGCTCGACCGTTTCCTGTTCAAGCATCTGGTCGACTATCCCGATCACGCCGAGGAACTTGCCATCGTCACTCGCTTCGGCACACGGGCGCTGGTGACCGACCCTGCCCAGGCCGGGATCGGCGCGGTGGTGAGCATTGCCGAGCTCGATGCCGCGGCGCGCGCAGTCGAGGGCGTGACGCTTGCCGAGAGCGTTGCCGACTACATCGTGCGGCTGGTGCGCGCGACGCGCGAGAGTGCCGACCTTGCCGGCGGTGCCTCGCCGCGCGCTGCGGTCCTGCTGGCGGGCGCGGCACGGGCGCGTGCTGCCATCGAGGGGCGCGACTATGTCCTTCCCGACGACGTCAAGGCGCTCTCGGGCGCGGTCCTGCGCCATCGCCTGATGCTCAGCCCCGCCGCCGAGATCGAGGGCAAGCAGATCGAGGCATTGGTCGCGGCCCTCGTCGAACAGGTCGAGGCACCGCGCTGAACCGATGCCGCCCGGCCCCGATCCCCAAGGCCAAGCCACGGGCCTGAGCGCCCCGATCGTGCCGACCGCGCGTGCGGTGGTGCTGCTCGTCGTGGCCGCGCCGCTGGCGCTGGTGGTCGCGGCTTCGGCGCCAGCATTGTGGATCGTCGCGCCGTTCCTCGGGCTCGTGCTGCTCGCCCTGATCGTCGCCGACGGACTGCTTGCGGGCCGCCTGCTCGCGCTCGACCTCAAGGCTCCGGACGATATCGAGGTCGGCGAGGCTGGCAGGCTCGGCCTCGTCGTGCGCTTTGCCCGGGGACGCCGTTCCAGGGTCGAGGCCGCACTCGCCTGCGATCCGCGGCTGGTCGAGGAGGGGCGCTGCCTCTTCGTACTCGACCACGACGAGGAGACTGGCGAGGGGCAGTGGCTGGGTGCAGGCCGGATCACCCCGAACCGGCGCGGCACTGCGCAGGTCGGCGGCGCGTGGCTGCGCTGGCGCGGACCGCTGGGCCTTGGTGCGCGGCAGTTTGCCGGGCCGCTCGCGCACGAGATCCGCATCTGGCCCAATCTTGCGCAAGTGCGCAGCCCCACCCTGCAGACCTTCCTGCGCGATTCGCAGGTCGGGCTCGTCGCCCGGCGTCTGCGCGGCGAAGGCACCCAGTTCGAGGCGCTCGCGGAATACCAGTCGGGCATGGACCGGCGCCGGATCGACTGGAAGGCCTCGGCACGCCACGCCCACCTCTACGCCAAGGAATACGAGACCGAGCGCAACAACCAGGTGGTCTTCGCGCTCGATTGCTCGCAGCCGATGTGCGAGCCGGTCGCAGGGATGCCCCGGCTCGACCGCGCCGTCTCGGCCGCGCTCGCGACCGCCTACGTGGCGCTGCGCGGCGGCGACAGGGTCTCGCTCTACGGCTTTGCCGCAAGGCCCGAGGTACGCACGCCGTTCGTTGCCGCATCGGGCGCATTCCATCGCCTCCAGCGCGCTGCGGCAGGGCTCGACTACCGGCCCGAGCAGGCCAACTACACGCTCGCGCTGGCGACGCTCGCGGGAACGCTGCAGCGCCGCTCGCTGATCGTGATCTTTGCCGACTTCACCGACCTCACCGGCGCCGAGCTGATGGTCGAGAGCATCGCGCGTCTTGCCAGCAAGCACGTGGTGATCGTGGTCACCATGGTCGACGAGGAGCTCGACGACCTTTCCGCCGCAGAGCCGGGCGACATCGCGGTGCTCTCGCAGGCGGTGGCGGCCGACCTCCTGCTGCGCCAGCGCACGCTCGTCACCGAGCGGCTGCGCCGTCTGGGCGTCGACGTTATCGAGGCCCCGCACGAGGCCATCGGCACGCGCCTCATCGACGCCTATCTCCAGGTCAAGCGCAAGGGAGCGATCGGATGACGGCCCTTTCACCGGATACCGCAATCGAGAGCGCCGCGCTGCGCTCGGACCGCGCACGGCTCGAACGCGAGGGCGACTGGCAGCGGCTCGATGCCATCGTGACCGCGATGGAGAAGGGGCGGCTGCGCAAGGTCTCGGACGAGGACCTGCTGGCACTGCCCGGGCTCTACCGCACCGTCGCCTCGAGCCTCTCGATCGCACGCGAGACCTCGCTCGATGCGGCGACGCTCGCCTATCTCGATGCGCTCGTGCAGCGCGCATGGTTCGTGGTCTACGGCCCGCGCACCAGCTTGTGGGACTGGCTGCGCAACTTTCTCGGTGGGGGCTGGAGCCGCGCGGTGCGCGCGATCGGCCCCGACGTGGCGGTGGCCTTCGCGGTCATGGTCGCGGGCGTCGTCGCGGGCTGGCTGCTCGTGGCGCACGATCCCGACTGGTACTTCTCGCTGATGAGCCGCGCCGCCGCGCAGGAGCGCGTACCCGGCGCGAGCCGCGAGGTGCTCCATGGCACGATCTTCGGCAACGACGGACAGAGCGGGATGAGTGTCTTTGCCGCGCAGCTGTTCAGCAACAACGCGCGCGTCTCGATCATGGCCTTTGCCTTCGGCTTCGCGCTCGGCGTGCCCTCGCTGCTGCTGCTGGTGCACAACCTCGCGCTGCTCGGCGCGATGCTATGGCTTTACCACGGGGTCGGACTGACGCTCGACTTCGCGGGCTGGATCGCGGTCCATGGCACCACCGAGCTCTTCGCGATCATGCTCTCGGGTGCGGCGGGCCTGCACATCGGGCGCGCAATCGCCTTTCCGGGCAAGCTCGGCGTGCTGGCGAGCGCGGCGCAGGCGGGACGGCGCGCGGCAATGGTGATGACCGGCGTCGTGCTGATGCTGGTGATCGCGGCCCTGCTCGAAGGCTTCGCGCGCCAGCTGGTCGACACCACGCCCGGACGCTTCGCCATCGGCGGGTTCATGCTCGCCTTCTGGATCGCCTACTTCTTCGCCTTTCGCGGCACCAAGCGCTTTCGCGAACAGGGCGCAGGAGAGGGGCGCACTTGATGGCCGCGAGATATGAGGACGACATGCCGGAGAAGTCCGGCATCAGGGCGCGCCTCGCAGCGCGGCGCGAGGCAAGGCGTGACGCGCGTCTTGCCCGGCGCGCTGGGCGACCCGCCAGCCCGATGCGCGAGCTGGTGACGCCCGAGGGCATCCGGCTCGGCATCACGCTCGCGAGCCGGGGCGCGCGCTTTGGCGCACTCGCGCTCGATCTCGTGATCATCGGTCTTGTCATGATCCTCTCGACCATCCTGATGGTCTATCTGTTCGGTTCGGTCATCGGCTTCGAGCGCGGCCTCGACGGTGAAGGCGGCGGCGGGACCGGCAGCCTGCAGCAGCTGATCGCGATCGTGTGGATCGTGTTCATGTTCCTCTTGCGCAGCGCCTACTTCCTGTTCTTCGAGCTTGGCCCGCGCGGCGCCACCCCGGGCAAGCGGCTCACCGGCATCCGCATCGCCGCGCGCGATGGCGGTCGCCTCACCGCCGAGATGGTCATCGCGCGCAACCTGCTGCGCGACATCGAGCTGTTCCTGCCGATCGTCTTCATCGCCTCTGCCGGCGCTCAAAGCGGCCCGGGCTGGACGGCGGCGGGTGCCTGGTTCGCGATCTTCCTGCTCTTCCCGCTGCTCAACCGCGACGTGCTGCGCGCAGGCGACGTGATCGCCGGAACCTGGGTGGTCGAGCGCCCGCGGCGCAAGCTCGAGCAGGCGCTCTCGGCCAGCGCACCTGCGCCCGTGCAGGCCGCGCGTCGCAAGCTGTGGCGTGTGGGGCGCCGCAAGGGAGAGAGCGAGAGCGAAGTGCCCGTGCGCAGCGGCGGTCCGCGCTACCGCTTCGACGAGGCCGAACTCGCGGTCTACGGCGAATACGAGCTGCAGACGCTCGAGCGCGTGCTGCGCGAGAACCGGCAGGCCTCGATCGAGCCGGTCTACTTCGCCATCGCCGACAAGATCGGCCGCAACGACGGCTACAACGACGAGCGCGCCTTCCTTGAGGACTATTACACCCAGTTGCGCGCGCGGCTCGAGGCGGGCATGCGCATGGGGCGGCGCAAGGCCGACAAGTTCAGCGACGCTGGCTGAGTACTGCGAAAAGGGTACCGATGGACCTCGTGATCAGACCCGACGACCTGACCGGCGAGGCGATCCTGGCGCTGCTGCGCTATCATCTCGACGAGATGCACCGCCATTCGCCCGCAGACAGCGTCCACGCCTTGCCGCCCGAGCGCCTGCGCCATCCCGACGTCAGCTTCTACAGCGCCTGGTATGGCGAGACCCTCGCAGGGTGCGGCGCGCTGCGCGAGGTCGAGCCCGGGCACGGCGAGATCAAGACCATGCGCGTTGCCCCAGCCACTCTGCGCAAGGGCGTGGGCCGCGCGATCCTGCGTCATCTGCTCGAGGAGGCGCGTTCGCGCGGCTTCTCCCGGGTCAGTCTCGAGACCGGGAGCACCGCCCCGTTCCATCCCGCCCACGCGCTCTACCGCGCGCATGCCTTCGTTGAATGCGCGCCTTTTGCCGACTATGTGCTCGATGATTTCTCGATCTGCATGACGCTGGAGCTGTAATGGACCTTCGCGAAGCCACCAGGGACGATGCACAGGCGCTTGCCGAGCTTGGCGCACGCAGCTTCACGGTGAAGTTCGGCCACCTCTACCGCGAGGAGGACCTTGCCACGTTCCTCGCCGATTCGCACTCACCCCAGACCGTCGCGGCCGAGATCGCCGATCCGGCGATGCCGATCATGCTCGTATTCGAGGAGGGCCGGCTGATCGGCTTCTGCAAGCTCAAGCTCGCCTGCGGCTGGAGCGAACATGCGCGCGGCACCAGGGCGATCGAGCTCAAGCAGCTCTACACCGACCCGGAGGCCACCGGGCGCGGGATCGGTGCGAAGCTGATGAACTGGGCGCTCGCCAAGGCGCGGGTCGAGGGGGCGGACGAGATCCAGCTCTCGGTCTATTCCGACAATCCCGGCGCGCAGAAGTTCTACGCGCGCTACGGCTTCGAGAAGGTCGCCGACATCTTCTTCATGGTCGGCGAAAAGCGCGACGACGAATTCCTCTTCGCGGCGATGGTGTGAGCGCCCGTCCGGAAGTTCGCTCTTGGCGCAATTCCAGGTGGCCTCTCAGAACCACTTCCACTTCCAGAACATCACCAGCTGCACCGTCAGGATCGCGACGCACAGCACCACTACAACCCAGAAGGCGTCAGGGTCCTGCACGCCGGGAATGCCACCCACGTTGATGCCCAGAAGCCCGGTGACGAAGCTCAGCGGCAGGAAGATGGCCGCGACGATGGTGAGGATGTAGCTGGTGCGATCAGCGCTGGCCGCGGCGCGGGCGCGCAGGTCGTCCTGCAGGACCACGGCGCTCTCCTTGCTGATGTCGAGGTCGTCGAGATAGCGGCGTAGCCGGTCGATGGTCTCGGCAATCTCGCGCCGGTCGTGCGCCTCGAACCATTCGGGGGCCTCGCGGCTGATACGCTCGAGCGCTTCGTGCTGCGGGGCCATGTGGCGCTTGAGGCCGAGGCAGTTGCGCCGGATCGTCGCGATCTTGTCGAGCATTTCCTCGGCGTCGTCCTCGGGATCGGCTTCTTCCAGCCGGTCGATGACCTCGTTCATGTCGATGATCGAGCGGTTCATGCGCGCGATCATGTGTTCGACGAGCAGCGTGATCACCGCGCCTGCATCGACCGGTCCGTCGCCCTTGTCGAGGTGTCCCATGACCGAGCGCGGCGTCTGCAGCGGGCGGCGGCGCAAGGTGACAAGGCGCCGTCCGTCGCACCACACCTGCAGCGAGACCATGTCCTCGGGCTCGGCGCCGGGGTTGAAGTTGATCCCGCGCAGCGTCGCGACGAGCGCATGCCCCTCGCGAAAGGCGCGCGGGCGGGTGTCCTCGCTGGTGAGCAGCTCGACGGTGGGTTCGGGCAGGCCGAGCCCTTCCTCGAGCCACTCGGCGACACCCTCGCGGTTGCGGCACAAGTGCACCCACAGCATCTCGCCCGGCTTGCCCGGACGCCATTCGCGCGCCTCGTCCCACGAGACCGGGCGCGCGCCGCCGTGCCCGTCGAGCACGCGTCCGAAGATCAGCGGGCTCTCGGTCTCGATGTTGTCGAATTGGTCGTCGGGTCCGGTCTCGATCATGGCCTTGTGAATGCCCGAAAAGCGCGAAGGTTCAAAGAGGCTGGCAGCGGGGGCGGGCTGGGCCCCGAGGCAAATCCGGCGGCAGGCGGGAATCTGCTTCAAACTGCAACCTGCAGTCCCTATAAGGCCCCCCATGTCTTCCATTCGACCCTGGCGCACGATCGAGCGCCGCAAGAGCCGCCAGATCATGGTCGGCGCCGTGCCCGTTGGCGGCGATGCCCCGATCACGGTGCAGACCATGACCAATACCCCCACCTCCGACGCGAAGGCGACGATCGACCAGATCCGCCGCTGCGAGGATGCGGGCGCGGACCTCATCCGCGTCTCGTGCCCGGACGTGGAGAGCACCGCGGCGTTCAGGGAGATCGCGCGCGCGGCCACGGTGCCGCTGATCGCGGACATCCACTTCCACTACAAGCGCGCGCTCGAGGCCGCCGATGCCGGCGCTGCGTGCCTGCGCATCAATCCCGGCAACATCGGTTCGTCGGAGCGCGTGGCCGAGGTCGTGCGCGCGGCCAAGGCCAACGGCTGCGCGATCCGCATCGGCGTCAATGCCGGCAGCCTCGCGAAGGACCTGCTCGAAAAGTACGGCGAGCCCTGTCCCGAGGCGCTCGTCGAATCCGCGCTCGATCACATCAAGCTGCTGCAGGACCACGACTTCCACGAATACAAGGTGGCGGTGAAGGCCTCCGACGTGTTCCTCGCAGTCGCCGCCTACCAGGGACTTGCCGAGGCGATCGACTGCCCGCTGCATCTCGGCATCACCGAGGCGGGCGGTCTGATCGGCGGTACCGTCAAGAGCTCGATCGGCATGGGCAACCTGCTTTGGGCGGGCATCGGCGACACCTTGCGCGTCTCGCTCTCGGCAGAGCCCGAGGAAGAAGTGCGCGTCGGCTTCGAGATGCTCAAGGCGCTCGGCCTGCGTACGCGCGGCGTGCGCGTCGTCTCGTGCCCCTCGTGCGCGCGGCAGGGCTTTGACGTCATCCGCACCGTCGAGGCGCTCGAGGCGCGCCTGCAGCACATCAAGACGCCGCTCTCGCTCTCGGTGCTGGGCTGCGTGGTCAATGGCCCGGGCGAGGCGCGCGAGACCGACATCGGCCTTACCGGCGGCGGCAACGGCAAGCACATGGTCTACCTCTCGGGGGTCACCGACCACACCGTGCAGGATGCCGACATGCTCGACCACATCGTGACCCTGGTCGAGGCCAAGGCCGCCGAGATGGAAGCGGCCGAGGCTGCGGCCATGGCCGAGGCGACCGCGGCGGAATGAAACTGCGCGCGCGGTGCACCCCGCGCGCGTTTTACCCTCGGTTAAGCGGTCCCGCCTAGGCTGGGGCCATGCGTATCGCCCCCGTCCTCAGCCTGCTTGCCGGACTTGCCGTGGTGGCCTGGATCGCTCCGGGCCTGCGTGCGGGCGAGGACCTCGTCGCATCCGCCGATACGGCCCCAGGCGAGGGGGAGCGCGCAGGCAAGGCGCCCGATCGTGCCGCCTGGCTGGCGGGCGAGACCGTTCTCGACCGCGCGGGCGACGGGCATTTCTACAGTGATATCCGCGTCAACGGGGCGCTCGTCCATGCGCTCGTCGATACCGGGGCGAGTACGGTCGCGCTGACCGCTGCCGACGCGCGGGCAGCCGGTCTCGACTGGCGCGAGGAGGATCTCGTGCCGGTCGCGCGCGGGGCTTCGGGCGTGGTCTACGGGGTGCCGGTGAAGCTCGAGGGGGTCGAACTGGGCGGGATCGAGGTCGAGGGCGTCATGGCCGCCGTCGTGCCCGAGGGCCTCGACGTCTCCTTGCTCGGGCAGTCGGTGCTCTCGCACCTTTCGGGTGTGCGTATCGAAGGGGACCGGATGGTCCTTGGCGGCGGCTGAGGCCTGCGAGAGGCTCTCAGCGCGCCGCCGGGATGTCTGTGCGGGGTTGCGCCTGCTTGCGCGCGATCACCCGATCAGCGAGGCGGCAGGGCTGGTGGTCATGGCGAAGAGCGCCATCGTCAGGACCGAAGCGAAGGCCGCAGCGAAGAGCGGCGAAGGCGAAGAACGAAACTGCATGATCTCTACTCTCTCTCGTTGTTATCGATGAGAGGAATATAGTTGCGTCCACGCGAACGATCCATGTCGCCGGGCGGACCGCTTGCGGCGATCGTCGATGCGCGGGATCGACGAAAGGACGATGCGGGCGGACGAGGGAAGAGGCTGGCGGAGGAGGCGGTGGACTAGGCGATCCAGGCGAGTCGGCGCTTTGATGAGCGCGGGTTGGGCGGTGGGGAGAGAGCGGGTCGGTCGGCAGTGTCTGCACTGCGCCCAAGTTGGTCGCTCAAGGGGCGGTTGGATACGCCAGGGAACGGATTGGCCGGTTTTCGTCGCTGGCCTAGTCACCCAGCTGTGTAGAAGGGGGGCGACAATCTAACCTTTTGATGCCGTCTCAGGAGCGAGTGGGCGCCTGCATGCCCAGCAAGAAGACATCGACGCCAAGGCGAACTTTGGCGTCGATGATTTCGTCGCCTATGACTTCACCAGACATTGCTCGGAACTGGAGGTCAGCGACCAACATATCACAAAAAATCGCGCCCAATTCTTCGGATCCGTCACGCCGAATTTCACCCCGACGATAGCACTCAGTCAAGATCGCCGCAGCGATGGAGTAGGCGCTGGATGGCCCATGGTTTAGGAAGTCTCTTGCGAACTCTGGATAGCGAGATGCTTCGCTAGCCACCAGGCGCTGGAGCGAGACAACGCGCGGCGAGACCAGGATGGCAACGAAGGTCTTGCCAAAAGTGACTAAGGCTTCCTCGACTGAACCACCATGCATTGGAAGCATTTCGAGAGGGGCGAGCACTTCTTGGCAGATCCCCGCTATGACTCGGCGGAACAGCCCCTCCTTGCCTCCAAATTCGCTATATAGATCGCGCTTTGACCCACCTGCTTTGGCAATAACGGAGTTCATTGAGACCCCGGAGAAGCCATGTTCGAGGAACAGGTCGCAGGCCGCATCAAGCATAGCGGATGTCCGCGCTCCCGGCTGCTGGCTCACCCTCGCGCAATCCTGTTCCACATCGTCCTCCTGCGGCGTTCACGCACGGTACTTGCAATTACCATGCTCTCGCGTAAAGGGTGGTAATGTAAATTACCAAGGGGAAATGGTCATGTCGGAATGGATTCATGTGCTACTCGCTCAGCCCACAACCCTCGTTGTCGGACGCATCGTTCTGAGCTCATTCTTCGTGATTGCCGGCATTTTCGGCATTTTCAATTTTGACGTCATCGTCGCAGAGATGCAGACAGCGAAGTTACCTGCACCTCAGGCTTTCGCTTTTGCGACCATTGCCACCCAACTTCTGGGATCTGCGCTCCTCATTACCAATTTCGCCGGCCTGGCGTGGTTGGGGGCAGGCGTCCTGGGCGGCTTCACGCTACTTTGTATTCCCCTTGGCCACCCCTTTTGGCTTTACGCCGAACCGCGCCGCACGGTCGATTTCCAAATCGCCCTGGAGCACATAGCGCTGACAGGAGGTTTGCTACTCGCCGCCGTTGCGAGCCAGCGGTGAGGATACCTTCCCCATCAGGACCGGCAGGAATCTCGCTTTCGCTGTTCCAAACCAGACATTCCGCAATCGGCCCAAGCCGGACTGGCTGACCTGATTGTGGCAAATCGCTTGAGTCAGCCGCTTTCTCTTCCTTCACGAGAATGAAGAAGGGGTGAGCTGGCAGGCTACCGCAATCATGAACGATGCCTCAAGATTGCCGGGGAAGGCCGCGTCCTGACGTCATTCCGTATATCAGAAAAGAGAAAGGCCCCGCAGGATCGCTCCAGCGGGGCCTTCTCGTGCCTGTCAGGCCGTTTCGGGCCCGGGTGATGGCGGGGGAGGAGGGAGGCTCAGGCCTCGCCGTCCTCGGTGCCGCTCTCGTCACCCTTGATCAGGTAGTCGCCGGCGTCGGCGTCGGTGCCGTGGGTCTCGCCCTCGACCGCGGCCAGCGGATCGTCGCCGAGGTCATCGGCGGGATCGCGCATCAGTTCGGCCTTGTGCTCCTGCTCGGCGCTGTCGGCGGCGATGAGAGCCTCCTGCATGCGACGGTAGGAAGCGCGCAGCGCGGCATCGCGGCTGGAGGCGGCGACACGGACGCGGTTCATGCCGGCACCGGTACCCGCCGGGATGAGGCGGCCGACGATGACGTTTTCCTTCAGGCCGATCAGCGAGTCGCGCTTGCCCTCGACCGCCGCCTGCGTGAGCACGCGGGTGGTCTCCTGGAACGATGCGGCCGAGATGAACGAACGGGTCTGCAGCGAGGCCTTGGTGATGCCCAGCAGCACCGGCTTGCCTTCGGCGGGCTTCTGGCCCGGCTTCAGCTTCGCATTGTACTCGTTCATTTCCTCGTAGTCGACCTGCTCGCCGGCGAGCAGCGTGGTGTCGCCGCCGTCGGTGATCTCGACCTTCTGCAGCATCTGGCGAACGATCGTCTCGATGTGCTTGTCGTTGATCTTAACGCCCTGCAAGCGGTAGACTTCCTGGATTTCCGCCACGAGGTATTCCGCAAGCGCCTCGACACCGAGGACTTCCAGAATGTCGTGCGGGTCGGGCGAACCCGAGATCAGGTTGTCGCCCTTCTTGACGTAGTCGCCTTCCTGGACGTCGATCACGCGGCTCTTGGGGATCAGGTACTCGATCGGCTCACCCTCTTCCGGGATGATCGCGATCTTGCGCTTGGCCTTGTAGTCGCGGACGAACTCGATCTTGCCCGAGACCTTGGCGATGACCGAGTTGTCCTTCGGCTTGCGGGCCTCGAACAGCTCGGCAACACGCGGCAGACCGCCGGTGATGTCGCGGGTCTTGGCAGCTTCGCGCGAAGCACGGGCGAGAATGTCGCCGGCCTCGACCATCTGGCCGTCTTCCACCGAGAGGGTTGCGCCCGGCGCCAGCATGTAGCGCGCGGCCTCGCCCGAGTCGCCGTCGAGAAGGGTGATGCGCGGACGCAGGTCTTCCTTCTTCTTCGAGCGGTTCGAACGGTCCTCGGTGACGACACGGCTGGTCATGCCGGTCGCATCGTCGACCTGCTCGGTCAGCGTGCGGGTATCGATAAGGTCCTGATACTTAACCACACCCGAGGTTTCGGTGATGATCGGCAGGGTGAACGGGTCCCACTCGGCCAGGCGTTCGCCTTCGGCCACCTTGGCCCCGTCCTCGTGCAGCAGCACCGTACCGTAAGGCACGCGGTGCATGGCGCGCTCGCGGCCTTCGGTGTCCATCACCACCACTTCGCCGTTGCGGGCGAGGCTGAGGCGACGACCGCGCTTGTCGGTGATCGTCGGGATCTCGCGGTAGTGGACGGTACCCTCGCAGATCGATTCCAGGTGGCTGGTCTCGTTCAGCTGTGCCGCACCGCCAATGTGGAAGGTACGCATGGTCAGCTGAGTGCCCGGTTCACCGATCGACTGTGCGGCGATAACGCCGACGGCCTCGCCGATGTTGACCGGGGTACCGCGTGCAAGGTCACGACCGTAGCACTTGGCGCAGACGCCCTGTTCGGCCTCGCAGACCAGCGGCGAGCGGATGCGCGCCGACTGGGTGCCGGTGGCCTCGATCGCGGCCACGGCGGCCTCGTCGAGCAGCTGGCCCTTCGAAGCGACCACGGTGCCGTCCTTGGCGAGGATGTCCTCGGCCATGGTACGGCCCAGGATACGCTCGGCGAGCGATGCGATCACCGAACCGCCCTGGACGATAGCACGCATCTCGAGAGCACGCTCGGTGCCGCAGTCGTCGATGACGACCACGCAGTCCTGCGAGACGTCGACGAGACGACGCGTCAGGTAACCCGAGTTCGCGGTCTTGAGCGCGGTATCGGCGAGGCCCTTACGTGCACCGTGGGTCGAGTTGAAGTACTCGAGAACGGTGAGGCCTTCCTTGAAGTTCGAGATGATCGGGGTCTCGATGATCTCGCCCGACGGCTTGGCCATGAGGCCGCGCATACCGGCGAGCTGCTTCATCTGCGCCGGGCTACCACGCGCACCCGAGTGGCTCATCATGTAGATCGAGTTGATCTGCGCCTGACGGCCGGTCTCGGGGTCGATCGGCTGGGCCTTGATCTCTTCCATCATGGCGTTCGCAACCTGGTCGCCGCAACGGCTCCAGGCGTCGATGACCTTGTTGTACTTTTCCTGCTGGGTGATCAGGCCGTCCTGATACTGCTGCTCGTAGTCGGCAACCAGTTCCTTGGTCTCGTTGACCATCCCTTCCTTGCTGTCGGGGATGATCATGTCGTCCTTGCCGAACGAGATGCCCGCCTTGAACGCGTTGCGGAAGCCGAGCGTCATGATGGCGTCGGCGAACAGCACCGTGTCCTTTTGGCCGGTGTGACGGTAGACCTGGTCGATGACCTCGCCGATTTCCTTCTTGGTCAGCAGCTTGTTGATGACGTCGAAGGGAACGGTGTGGCTCTTGGGCAGGCATTCGCCCACCAGCATGCGGCCCGGCGTGGTCTCGAAGCGCTTCATGTACTGCTCGCCGTTCTCGTCGGTCTGCGGCACGCGGGCCTCGATCTTCGAGTGGAGCGTCACGGCACCGACCTCGAGGGCCTGGTGCACTTCGGCCATGTCGGCGAACTTCATGCCCTCGCCCGGCTCGCCGGTGCGATCCATGGTGAGGTAGTAGAGACCCAGGACCATGTCCTGCGAGGGAACGATGATCGGCTTGCCGTTCGCAGGCGAGAGGATGTTGTTGGTCGACATCATCAGCACGCGCGCTTCGAGCTGGGCTTCCAGCGAAAGCGGAACGTGGACGGCCATCTGGTCACCGTCGAAGTCGGCGTTGAAGGCCGAGCAGACGAGCGGGTGCAGCTGGATCGCCTTGCCCTCGATGAGGACGGGCTCGAAGGCCTGGATGCCCAGACGGTGCAGCGTCGGTGCGCGGTTGAGCATCACCGGGTGTTCGCGGATCACCTCGTCGAGGATGTCCCAGACTTCCTTGCGCTCCTTCTCGACCCACTTCTTGGCCTGCTTGAGGGTCATCGAGAGACCCTTGGCATCGAGGCGGGCGTAGATGAACGGCTTGAACAGCTCGAGCGCCATCTTCTTGGGCAGGCCGCACTGGTGCAGCTTGAGTTCCGGACCGGTCACGATGACCGAACGGCCCGAGTAGTCGACGCGCTTGCCCAGAAGGTTCTGGCGGAAGCGGCCCTGCTTGCCCTTGAGCATGTCGGACAGCGACTTCAAGGGACGCTTGTTGGCGCCGGTGATGACGCGGCCACGACGACCGTTGTCGAACAGCGCGTCGACCGCTTCCTGCAGCATGCGCTTTTCGTTGCGCACGATGATGTCGGGCGCGCGCAGCTCGATCAGGCGCTTGAGACGGTTGTTGCGGTTGATCACACGACGGTAGAGGTCGTTGAGGTCCGAGGTCGCGAAGCGGCCACCGTCGAGCGGCACCAGCGGGCGCAGTTCGGGCGGAATGACCGGAACGACCTCGAGGATCATCCACTCGGGGCGGTTGCCCGAATCGATGAACGATTCGACGACCTTGAGGCGCTTGATGATCTTCTTGGGCTTGAGTTCCGACTTGGTCGTCTCGAGCTCCTGGAGAAGGTCCGCGCGCTCCTGCTCGAGGTCGAGCGCCATGAGCATGTGCTTCACCGCCTCGGCGCCGATGCCGGCCGAGAAGGCGTCTTCGCCATACTCGTCCTGCGCGTCGAGCAGTTCGTCCTCGGTGAGCAGCTGGTACTTCTCGAGCGGGGTCAGGCCCGGCTCGATGACGATGTAGCTCTCGAAGTAGAGGACGCGCTCAAGCAGCTTGAGCTGCATGTCGAGCAGCAGGCCGATGCGCGAGGGCAGCGACTTGAGGAACCAGATGTGGGCGACGGGAGCGGCGAGCTCGATGTGGCCCATGCGCTCGCGGCGCACCTTGGTGACGGTAACCTCGACGCCGCACTTTTCGCACACGACGCCCTTGTACTTCATGCGCTTGTACTTGCCGCAAAGGCACTCGTAGTCCTTCACCGGGCCGAAGATGCGCGCACAGAACAGGCCGTCACGCTCGGGCTTGAACGTGCGGTAGTTGATGGTTTCCGGCTTCTTGATCTCGCCGAAGGACCAGGAGCGGATGCGCTCGGGGGAAGCGAGGCCGATCTGGATCTGATCGAAGGTCTCGGGCTTCGCCATCTGGTTCGTGAACTTGGTCAGGTCGTTCATAGTTCAGTCCCTCTGGGGGTAAATTCTAAGCAGGCGGGGGAAGGGAGGGCAGGCCCGGTAAAGGCCTGCCCGCGGTTCCCGTTATTCCGCCGCGATCGCCACGCCGTCGTCGTCCTCGTTGTCGTCGAGCGAGGACAGTTCGACGTTGAGGCCCAGCGAGCGCATTTCCTTGACGAGAACGTTGAAGCTCTCGGGGATGCCCGCCTCGAAGGTGTCGTCGCCCTTGACGATCGCCTCGTAGACCTTGGTACGTCCGACCACGTCGTCCGACTTGACGGTGAGCATTTCCTGCAGCGTGTAAGCCGCACCGTAGGCCTGGAGAGCCCAGACCTCCATCTCACCGAAGCGCTGGCCGCCGAACTGCGCCTTACCGCCCAGCGGCTGCTGGGTGACGAGCGAGTAGGGGCCGATCGAACGGGCGTGGATCTTGTCGTCGACAAGGTGGTGCAGCTTGAGCACGTACTTGTAGCCGACGGTCACCTTGCGGTGGAATGCCTCGCCGGTACGACCGTCCATGAGGGTGACCTGGCCCGACTTGTCGAGACCGGCCAGCTCCAGCATGGCGGCAACGTCCGCCTCGACCGCACCGTCGAACACCGGGGTGCCCATCGGCACGCCGCCGCGCACGTTCTCGGCGAGCTCGATGAGCTGTTCGTTCGAACGGGCGTCGAGATCCTCGGCGTAGTTGTCGCCGTAGATCTTGCGCAGCGTTTCCTTGACGGCCTCGGGCGGCTCGCCCGCGACCGGGTCGGGGTTCGCAGCCTTCCAGCTGTCGAGCGCATCGCTGACCATGCGGCCAAGACCGCGAGCCGCCCAGCCAAGGTGCGTCTCGAAGATCTGGCCCACGTTCATGCGCGAAGGCACGCCGAGCGGGTTCATCACGAAGTCGACAGGCGTGCCGTCCTCGAGGAAGGGCATGTCTTCCTGCGGCAGGATGCGGCTGATGATGCCCTTGTTGCCGTGACGGCCGGCCATCTTGTCGCCGGGCTGCAGCTTGCGCTTCACCGCGACGAAGACCTTGACCATCTTGAGCACGCCGGGCGCCAGTTCGTCACCGCGCTCGAGCTTCTCCTTGCGGTCCTCGAACTTCTCCTGGATCGCCTTGACGCTCTCGTCGTACTGGCCCTTCACCGCCTCGAGCTGACCCTGCATGTGGTCGTCGGCGACGGCGAACTTCCACCACTCGTGCTTCTCGACCTCGTCGAGCAGCTCCTCGGTGATGTCGATGCCCTTCTTCACGCCCTTGGGGGCCGAAGCGGCAACCTGGCCGAGCAGCATGTCGCGAAGACGGTTGTAGGTCGCACGGTTGAGGATGGCGCGCTCGTCCTCGCGGTCCTTGGCGAGGCGTTCGATTTCCTCGTTCTGGATGGCGCGGGTACGGTCGTCGATCTCGATGCCGTGGCGGTTGAAGACGCGAACGTCGACGATCGTGCCCGAGACGCCCGGGGGCAGGCGCAGCGAGGTGTCGCGAACGTCGGAAGCCTTCTCGCCGAAGATGGCGCGCAGGAGCTTTTCTTCCGGCGTCATCGGGCTCTCGCCCTTGGGCGTGATCTTGCCGACGAGGATGTCACCCGGGTGCACTTCTGCGCCCACGTAGACGATGCCCGCCTCGTCGAGGTTGCGCAGGGCTTCCTCGCCGACGTTGGGAATGTCGCGGGTGATGTCTTCCGGACCCAGCTTGGTGTCGCGGGCCATGACCTCGAACTCGTCGATGTGGATCGAGGTGAAGACGTCGTCCTTCACGATCCGCTCGGAGATGAGGATGGAGTCCTCGTAGTTGTAGCCGTTCCAGGGCATGAACGCGACGAGCACGTTGCGGCCCAGTGCCAGTTCACCCAGTTCGGTCGAGGGACCGTCGGCAATGATCGTGCCGGCCTCGACCGTCTCGCCCACCTTCACCAGCGGACGCTGGTTGATGCAGGTCGACTGGTTCGAACGCTCGAACTTCTGCAGACGATAGATGTCGACGCCCGACTTGCCCGGCTCGATGTCACCGGCGGCGCGCACCACGATACGGGTGGCGTCGACCTGGTCGACGATGCCGGCGCGCAGGGCCGAGATCGCGGCGCCCGAATCGCGCGCGACGGTCTCTTCCATGCCGGTGCCCACGTAAGGGGCGTCGGCACGGACCAGCGGCACCGCCTGGCGCTGCATGTTCGAGCCCATGAGTGCGCGGTTGGCGTCGTCGTTTTCCAGGAACGGAATGAGCGAGGCCGCGACCGAGACGAGCTGCTTGGGCGAAACGTCCATCAGCGTGACCTGGTCCGAGGGGCTCATCACGAACTCGCCTTCCTGGCGGGCCGAGACGAGGTCCTCGACGAAGGAGCCGTCGTCGTTGAGCGCTGCCGAGGCCTGCGCGACGGTGTGCTTCTGCTCTTCCATCGCGGAGAGGTAGACCACGTCCTTGGTCACCTTGCCGTCGACGACCTTGCGGTACGGGGTTTCGATGAAGCCGTACTTGTTGACGCGCGCGAAGGTCGAGAGCGAGTTGATCAGACCGATGTTCGGGCCTTCGGGCGTCTCAATCGGGCAGATACGACCGTAGTGGGTCGGGTGAACGTCGCGGACCTCGAAGCCGGCGCGCTCACGGGTGAGACCACCCGGCCCGAGCGCCGAGACGCGGCGCTTGTGGGTGACTTCCGAAAGCGGGTTGGTCTGGTCCATGAACTGCGAGAGCTGCGAGGAGCCGAAGAACTCACGCACGGCGGCGACGGCCGGCTTGGCGTTGATGAGGTCGTTGGGCATCACGGTCGAGACGTCGACCGAGCTCATGCGCTCCTTGACGGCGCGTTCCATGCGCAGCAGGCCGACGCGGTACTGGTTCTCGAGCAGCTCGCCGACCGAACGCACACGGCGGTTGCCGAGGTTGTCGATGTCGTCGATGTCGCCCTTGCCGTCCTTGAGGTTCACCAGCTCCTTGACCACGGCGAGGATGTCCTCGGTGCGCAGCGTGGTGACGGTGTCCTCGGCATCGAGGCCCATGCGCATGTTGAGCTTGACGCGGCCCACGGCCGAGAGGTCGTAGCGGTCGGGATCGAAGAACAGGCCCGAGAACAGCGCTTCGGCGGTTTCCTTCGTCGGCGGCTCGCCCGGGCGCATGACCTTGTAGATCGCCTCGAGGCCCATGTCGCGGTTCTCGGCCTTGTCGGCCTTGAGCGTGTTGCGCATCCACGGGCCGGTGTTGGCGTCGTCGATGTCGAGCAGGTTGAGCTGGTCGATGCCCGCAGCGTCGATCGCCTCGAGGTTTTCGGGCGTCACTTCGTCGCCAGCCTCGATGTAGATGCGACCGGTAGCCTCGTCGATCATGTCCTCGGCGATGTAGCGACCGTAGATTTCCTCGGTCGGGATCAGCAGGGCCTCGAGGCCGTCCTTGCCGGCCTTGTTGGCCGCGCGCGGGCTGATCTTGGTGCCGGCCGGGAACACGACCTCGCCCGAGTTGGCATCGACGATGTCGAAGGCGGGCTTGGCGCCGCGCCATGCCTCGGCGGAGTAGGGCAGGCGCCAGCCGCCTTCACCGCGCTTCCAGGTGACGGTCTCGTAGAAGTGGTCGAGGATCTGCTCGGAATCGAGGCCGAGCGCGTAGAGCAGTGCGGTGACCGGCAGCTTGCGCTTGCGGTCGATACGCACGTTGACGATGTCCTTGGCGTCGAACTCGAAGTCGAGCCAGGAGCCGCGGTAGGGGATCACGCGCGCGGCGAAGAGGTACTTGCCCGAGGAGTGGGTCTTGCCACGGTCGTGGTCGAACAGGACGCCCGGCGAGCGGTGCATCTGCGAGACGATCACGCGCTCGGTGCCGTTGATGAAGAAGGTGCCGTTCTCGGTCATGAGCGGCATGTCGCCCATGTAGACGTCCTGCTCCTTGATATCGAGAACCGAGCGGGTTTCCGTCTCGGCGTCGACCTCGAACACGATCAGCCGCAGCGTCACCTTCATCGGGGCCGCGTAGGTGATGCCGCGCTGGCGGCATTCGGTCACGTCGTACTTGGGCTCTTCCAGCTCGTAGTGCACGAAGTCGAGCTCGCTGGTGCCGGCGAAGTCGCGGATCGGGAACACCGAGCGCAGGGTCTTCTCGAGGCCCGACACGTAGCCGATCTCGGGAACCGAGCGCAGGAACTGTTCGTAGCTCTCGCGCTGGACCTCGATCAGGTTCGGCATCTGGACGACTTCGTGGGCGTCGCCGAAGATCTTGCGGATGCGCTTCTTGAAGGAGCGCTGGGTGGCATCGGTGGGCTTGGTGGCCATGAGCTGGTCTATGCCTCTTCGCTTTTCGCTGGAGCCGATTCGCGAGGGAATCAGGCCCGTAAAATTCGTCATCGCGAGGATGGTGTTTCCTGCCTTGGGCAGGTCACCCGAAACGCGAAAAGGCCGCCTGAAACGCACGGATTCCCTGAAGCGGGACCATATGCGGCCAGCAGCCTGTCACGTCGGATGAAAACCCGTATCGCTTCCTTCCCGGGCATGCCCCCGCGCATGGGCCTGCCTTGCTCGAAGCGATCGAGCGAGTTGTTCCTATAGAAGTCGCCCGCGGGCCTGTCAAACGGCCCGAAGCCGCAAGTCGCGGGCTATTCATGCAACGCTTCATCGCATTTAGGCCCGCAGCCTGTCTCTCGCGGCGGCCTTTGAGACAACCAGTGGCGAGGGTGTGCGTTACACCGGCATGACTTATCGAGACGCACATATCCTTCCTGCTCCCGCGCGCTGCAAGGCGGCGTCGAATCTGCCGGTCGTTGGGCCGCGCAGGACGGCGGCGCTCGAGGCCGCGATCGTGGCGGCGGCTGTCGCCCTGTCCGCGCCTGCAGCCCGCGCGCAAGGCGAAGCGGTGCGCACCAGTGGCAGTGCCGCTGTGGGTGAAAGCCCGCGACCGGGCCTGCCCGCGCTCGCCGAGGACATTTATGCAAGTGCCGGGGCGAATGCTGCGCAGTCAGAGGTGACTGCGGTTCCCAGTGTCCCCACTCCGGCGCAACCGGGCACCAGCGTCGATGGCGCTCTTGCTGCAGGCGGACTCGACGCGTCGGCTACACGCCGTCTTTTGCCACAAGTCGTCGATGGCGAGGAAGCCGAGACAACGGTTGCGCAGCCCGGGACCCGGGCGCTGACACTTGCAGGGCTGCTCGGCATCCTTGCGGCGGTACTGGTTGCTCTTGTTGGCGCCTGGCGCGTGCGCATGCGCGACCGTCGCCGAGAGGCGGAGCGTACCCGCATGCCGCGTGAAGGTGCGGGCACCTTATTGCGTGAGCGAGCCGGGCGCCCGCTTCGTGGGGCGAACGTGGATATGTCGGTGTGATCATCACGAAGGTGCGGCCCGACTAGGCGCCTGACCTAGGAACTGACAGCGCGTCCGCGCTGTCAGTTCGGAAACATTCGAGACTGGTACGTCACTCCCCTTGGCGCTTGCCGGTGCGACGATCTCCGGCCCTTGCCTGTGCCGGAGCGAGCGGGGCGATTCGGTAAACGAGTCGCCCCGTTTCGCGTGCGCGGCAACAACCGCGGCAGCCGGTCCAGGCGTGAGCTTTACCGTTGAACGGCAAGGGATATATCGTTTTTCGATATTATCGTTTGACAGCAAATTGGCTCGATATTTTTGTTTTTCGATATCAGGCATATCGGAGAACGAATAATGATCGTTATGGACACCGCAAGGACCCGCCGCCCCGTCGCTGCCATGCTCTCTTTGGCTCTCGTCGCGACCTTCTGGATCCCCACGCTTTCCAGCCCGGCCAGCGCGGAAACTTTCGCCACGGATGGCCCGATGGCGGGGCCGACTGCCGTCGACAGGCGCATGACCATCGAAGTGACCGGGGTCGTCGCCCCGATCCTGATGTAATCGCAGGCGCAAGGGAGGAATTGTCATGAAAGTGCTGATCAAGGATCCGCTTCTCACTGTCGCGCGCGGCCTGTTGTGGTTCCTCATGGCTGCGATGGTCGTCGGGGCGCTGGCTTGCCTTGCTGCGATGGTCAGTCTCTTTGCCTTCGGAGCGCAGGTGACGCTCGAACTGGCCCGCGAGGCACCGGGGCTCGACTTCGCGCAAGTGCGCTGGGGTGCAGAGCTGGTGCTGGCGCTGGTCATCGGCCTGCTGGCTATGGTCGTGCGCATGCTGTGGTTGCTCAAGCAAATGGTGGATTCGGTGGGTGAAGGCGATCCCTTCGTTCCCGAAAATGCAGCGCGCCTTACGCAGATGGCCTGGCTGACCCTCGCGGTCCAGCTGATCTTCCTGCCGATCGCCGGGGTCGCCACCTGGCTGCACAACATAATCGAGGAATCGGGCAAGGACGTGGGGCATGTCAGCATAGACGGTGGCTTCGATCTCAACGGCCTGCTGCTCATGCTGATCCTGTTCATCCTCGCCCGCGTCTTCCGCAAGGGTGCCGAGATGCGCGCCGATCTCGAGGGGATGGTGTGATGGCCCCGCGCAAGGACGACGCTGAAGGCGAAGGTACGCGTATCGTGGTCAGGCTCGATGACCTGCTCTACGCGCGCCGCATGACGCTGACCCAGCTGGCCGAGAGCATCGGCATCACGCTGGCCAACCTTTCAATCCTCAAGACCGGCAAGGCCAAGGCGATCCGCTTCTCCACGCTCGAGGCGATCTGCCGCGAGCTGGACTGCCAGCCCGGTGATCTGCTCGCCTATGCGGGGGAGGACCTCGCCGACCCGCCCGAGTAACCCGATCTTCGAAGTGATGGCCTGATTGTTCGGCCGTCCGGTGGCCCCCCCCGGACGGCCGTTTTTTATGCGCCCCGTTCAGGCGGCAAAGTCGAACAGGGTGCCTGTGCGGTTGCCTGCATCTGCGAGGTAGGCCTCGGTCACCAGCGAGCGGCGGGCTTCGGCCCACTCGCGATGCCAGCCGGCGATGCGGGGGGTGTCGCGCGCTGCGGGATCGAAATGGGCATCGAAGCGGAAGCGCAGCGGGTTCGCGACCGCGCTTGCCGGGCCGATGCCCTTGCGTGCAGGGCGCAGGGCGATCGCCGCCTGCGCCGCGCGCGCAGGCGCGACGGCGCTGGGATGGGGCAAGCTCGGCAATGACGGGACGGAGAGCGGGGACACGCAGGACCTTCCTGGTTAGTGCGCGAGCCCTTGGTCGTCGCGGTGGCCTCGCGGTTATGGGGCATGCCATGGCAGCGCTTGCCGGAAGCTTGGTCGCGCCTAAGTACTCACCCTTGGACAAAGCGCCTTGGGCACAGGCGGGGCATGGACAGGCGCGTTGCTTGGTGACTTCGATGACGCAGGACTTGACTCGAATCGCGTCCTGGCGCATTGGCGCGCACCGAACGGCGGGTCTTCCCGTCGCTCACCGTCCGAGACAGCTGCCGGGGGCTTCCCCCTTAATCTGCAGCCTAGACGGGGAACAGGAATTTTCACGGCCCTCGCTCCCTCGTGGTGCGGTGCCAGATTTGCGTTGCGGCGCAACTCCTTCCCCATCGAACGGACCTTTGATCCCGTGTCGCGCTCGCGGCATGGGCAAATGTAGCCGGCCGCAAGGCGCACCCGGTCAGCCGGGGCATCTCGCGGTCACATGTGAAGGAGTAAGGCATGGATCGTTCGCAGAAAGCCGATTCGGTCGCCCAGCTCAACGCGGTCTTCAACGAGGTCGGCGTGGTGGTCATCACCCGCAACCTCGGCCTCTCGGTGGCTCAGTCCTCCGAGCTGCGCGCGAAGATTCGTGAAGCCGGTGCGACTTACAAGGTTGCCAAGAACCGTCTTGCCAAGATCGCCATCGCGGACACCGACTATGTCGGTATCGGTGACTTCCTTGTCGGCCCGACGGCCATCGCCACCTCGGTGGACCCCGTCGCTGCTGCCAAGGCCGTCGTCGACTTCGCCAAGACGACCGACAAGATCGAGATCGTCGGCGGCGCGATGGGCGCAAACGTTCTGGATGCAGATGGTATCAAGGCTCTCGCCACGATGCCCTCGCTCGACGAACTGCGCGCCAAGCTCATCGGTCTCGTCCAGGCTCCGGCCACGAAGATCGCCCAGCTCTCGACCGCTCCGGCGGCCAAGCTGGCCCGCGTCTTCAACGCCTACGCCGAGAAGGACGCTGCCTGAGCTTAGTCTCGGTAACACGTTTCGAAATAACGATTTATCCCGTCCGGCGGCCTAATTCCCCGGCGGGACCACAGATCAGGAGTGAATATAATGGCCGATATCGCCAAGCTTGTTGAAGAACTGTCGCAGCTGACCGTCCTCGAGGCCGCTGACCTCGCCAAGGCTCTCGAAGAAGCATGGGGCGTTTCCGCCGCTGCTGCCGTCGCCGTTGCTGGCCCGGCTGCTGGTGGTGGCGAAGCCGCTGCTGCTGAAGAGCAGACCGAATTCGACGTGATCCTCACCGGCGACGGTGGCAAGAAGATCCAGGTCATCAAGGAAGTCCGCGCCATCACCGGTCTCGGCCTTGCTGAAGCCAAGGCTCTCGTCGAAGGCGCTCCGAAGCCCGTCAAGGAAGGCGCTTCGAAGGCTGAAGCCGAAGAGCTCAAGGCGAAGATCGAAGCAGCCGGCGGCACCGTCGAGCTCAAGTAATCTTCGCATTTCCCGGCTCGCCGGGGAAACGAAATTCGGGAAGGGCGGCTCCTCGCGGGGCCGCCCTTTTCGTTTGTGCGCCTTCCGTTCACGCCGTGCCTCTCGCGCGGTGTTCAACCTTGCCCGGACTTGCGCTCCAGTGTCACATTGTGGTCAGAACTGTGCATCGCCCTTAGGTGTTGATCCGAGTCGGCACTCGGCTGCGGTGCCGCGAAGACCGAAGGCGGGACTTGCCTGGTGCGGGTCTGCCGATCAGGCAAGGAGCATGGATGTCCTACCGCTTCAGCCAGCAGGATGCCTGTGTGGAGCGGGCGCTTCGCCGTATAGCGACCGAGCAGGTGGACGTGGCCCTCGGTGCGATCGCGCAGGGGCGAGCCGATCCGGCGCTTGCGGATCACGCCGTTCATGAGGTCCGCAAGTCCTGCAAGAAGGTGCGCGCGCTCCTGCGCCTCGGGCAGCCCGCGCTCGCCGATTATGGCGATGCCGATGCCTGTTTCGCCGGGCTTGCCCGCGGGTTGTCCGGTTCGCGCGATGCCCGGGTCGTGATGGCCAGCTTCGAGCGCCTGACCGCGCGTCTGAAGGGAGGCGGACCGGATCTGGAGCTGTCAGCGCTTTGCCAGTCGCTCAAGGCCGGGGTGGGCCTGCCCTATCCGAGCAGCGCTGAGGGTGGCGCTGGGCCGCCACAGGTTCTTCATGCCCTCGACGAGGCGGCCGGGAGGCTGGAGGCGGCACGGGACCAGATCGCAGGCTGGAACCTGTCGCTGACTGGCTGGGAGGCGCTCGGCCCCGGGCTTGCGAAAACCCTCGCAAAAGCGACGAGGGCGCGTGATGCGCTGGTCCGCAAGCCCGGAGCCAGGGCCCGGCATGACTTACGCAAGCACCTGAAATATAACTGGTATCATACTAGACTATTGGCTCCCTTGTGGCCCGGCCCTTTCCGTGCGAGGGCGGCGAGCCTGGCACAGGTGACCGAAGACCTGGGCGAGCATCACGACTTGTTCGTGCTTTGCGGCCACGTGCGTGACGCAGCGAGCAAGGGCAAGCGTGGCTGCCGAGAGGCAGCGGACTACGTGCTGCGTCGGGCGGCAAGGCGCCAGCGCAAGCTGGAGCGCAGGGTCGATCCGGAGATCGCGCGGCTGCTCGTGCGCAAGCCGGTCGGGCTGGCGCGTGATTGGGGTCGGCTCTGGTCGATCGCGATGGACCGCTGAGCCGGCCGGCTCGTGCGGCAGTGAATCCGCAGGTCCACAGCGCGGTGGAGGCGGGGCAATGGAGAAGGCCATGGCAACCGAGATCGAACGCAAGTTCCTCGTCACCGGCACCCAGTGGCGTGCGCAGGTCACCGCGACCCGAACCATCTGCCAGGCCTATCTCGCGCGGGCTGAGCACGCCAGCGTGCGGGTGCGCGTGATCGACGGGCGCGATGCACGCCTGACCATCAAGTCGGCGCGTACGCAGATTTCGCGGGAGGAATTCGAATACCCGGTGCCGCTCTCCGATGCGCGCGCGATGCTGTCGCTGCGCGAGGGCGGGCTGGTCGAGAAAGTGCGCCATCTCGTACCCGCAGGCGGCGGGCGGACCTGGGAAATCGACGTCTTTGCAGGGGCTCACGAAGGGCTGGTGCTGGCCGAGATCGAGCTGGAGCACGCCGAGGAGCGTTTCGAGCGGCCCGCATGGCTGGGCCGCGAGGTCACCGGCGAGCGCTGCTACGGCAATGCCGCGCTGGCGCTCGCCGGCAAGGTCGACGCGGCCTAGCTGAGCCTCCAGGCTGCTAGGGGCAGGACCCTAGAGCGTTTCGAGATAGTCGATGATCGCCTTGCGGCGCGCCGGGTCCGGTACGGTCATGACCATTTTGGTGCCCGGAGCCATCTTCATCGGACCCTGCAGCCAGGTGTCGAGCGTCTCGCGCGTCCATACGATGCCCGAGTTCTTGAGTGCGGGGCTGAAGTTGTAACCCTCGACATCTCCGGCAGTGCTGCCCACGATCCCGGCGAGAGTGGGGCCGACGCCATTGCGGCCCGGCTCTACCGAATGGCACGAGCGACAGATCGCGAAGCCGGCAGGAGGCTGTGCGGCGGCAGTCTGCGGTGCCGGGGCGGCCGCAGAACCGGCCGAGGCGCCGGTGCCTGCTGCCGCTTGTGCCGGGGCTGCGGCGCTTTCCTTCGTGTCCTCTCCCGAACCGCACGCGGCGACCAGCGCCAGGGGTGTCAGGGCAAGCATGGTCTTGAAATGCATGAAATGTCCTCGCTCTCGATGCGGCGCTTTCGCGCCATCGCTCAACCTGGCGCGCAGGACTAGGTGCAGGCCGGGGCCGATCGCAAGGGCGTTGTTCGCCCGATCGCGTGGTTTCCCGAAGTGCGAACAGGTGCGATTTCGCTTTCTAAGCTGCGGCCCTGCGCCTAGTGCGCCGCTGCCGACCATGGATCACGCAGCGCCCTCTCAAGCATTCCGAGTCGAACTCGGCGCCACCTTGCGACTTGCGGGGCCGCTGGCGCTTGCCAACCTGCTGCAGATGGCGGTCTTCGCCACCGACGTGATGTTCGTCGCGCGGCTCGGGCAGCAGTCGCTTGCGGCGTCGAGCCTGGCGGTGGCGATGATCGCGGTGCTGATGATGGGCCTCAACGGCGTGACGTCCGCTTGCGCTCCGCTGATCGCGGCGGAACTGGGGCGGCGCGAGAATGCCGTACGCGAAGTGCGCCGCACCACGCGCATGGCGCTGTGGCTGGCGGTCTCGCTGGGGCTTGCGGGCATCGTGGTGTGCCAGTTTGCCGAAGAGTTCATGCTCGCGACCGGACAGGACCCGGTACTCGCGCGCATGGGCGGCGATTTCCTCGCGCTGCTCTCCTTCGGCATGGTGCCGATGGCGGTGGCCAACGTCTTGCGGACATTCGTTTCGGCCATGGGCCGGCCGATCTTCGCCACCGCGATCACTGCGGCCTCGATCCTCGTCAACATCGTCGGCGATTACGCGCTGGTCTTCGGCCACTTCGGGATGCCGCGGCTCGAACTGACCGGCGCTGCGCTGGCCTCGATCATCACTGCCAGTTCGACGGTCGTCGCCTATGTCTTCGCGATCAGGGCCGACCGGCGCCTGCGCCGTTTCCACATCTTCGGGCGCTGGTGGCGCACGGAATGGGCGCGCATGCGCCAGATGCTCGCGCTCGGCCTGCCGATCTCGGGCACGCTGATCGCCGAGGGCGGGCTGTTCAGCGGTGCGGCCTTCCTGATGGGGCTGGTCGGCGAAGCGCAACTCGCAGCCCATACGGTGGCCCTGCAGATCGCGGCGATCGCTTTCCAGGTGCCGTTCGGTATCGGCCAGGCCGCGATGATCCGGGTGGGCTACCACTATGGCGGTGCACGCCGCCAGGGCATCGCCGATGCGGGGACCGCCGCGATCGCGATCTGCCTCGCTTTCGCGGCGATCTCGGCCGCCTTCATCCTGCTCTTCCCGCGCTTCGTGCTCTCGGCCTACGTCGACGTCTCGGACCCGGCCAACGCGGTCATGGTCGAGCTGGCGGTGAGCTACCTGTTCATTGCCGCCGTGTTCCAGTTCTCCGATGCGCTACAGGCCGTGGCGGCAGGCGTGCTGCGCGGTATCCAGGATACCCGTGTGCCTATGGCGATCGCGGTTGTCGGCTACTGGCTTGCGGGTTTCGCGACCTCGGCGGTGCTGGGCCTCTATACCCACCTCGAGGGCGTCGGGGTCTGGCTCGGCCTTGCTGTGGGCCTGACCGTCGCGGCGGTGCCGCTGCTGGTGCGCTGGTACGCGCGCGAGCGCTTCGGCCTCCTGCGCGTGCTTGATACGACCCCTGCCAGATCGCCTCGACGGATATCCGCCCCGGCCTGAAAAATTTTGTCGGGCGCGTTCTTGACGCCCCATGGCAGCGGGACCATATCCGCCGCGCTGGCACTCTCCAGACCAGAGTGCCAACACGTATTTTTGCCTGTTCATATGACCAAGGGAGACTCCCATGACTTTCCGCCCGCTGCACGACCGTGTTCTCGTGCGCCGCGTCGAGGCCGAGGAAAAGACGGCCGGTGGCATCATCATTCCTGACAGCGCCAAGGAAAAGCCCGCTGAAGGCGAAATCGTCGCCGTCGGCAACGGCGCCGTGGTCGACGGCAAGGTCGTCGCTCTCGACGTCAAGGTCGGCGAGCGCGTCCTGTTCGGCAAGTGGTCGGGCACCGAGGTCAAGGTCGACGGTGAAGACCTGCTGATCATGAAGGAAAGCGACATCCTGGGCGTGATCGGCTGATCACCCGTCTTCCGGCGCAGGCCGGAAATCTGTCGTTCGACTGAAACTCGATAGGGCCGCTCGGTCGGCCCGCGCTCCCGGCTCTGGCCGGGGCGACGAAGAGAAAAAGGAATTCTATTATGGCAGCCAAGGACGTAAAGTTCTCGCGCGACGCTCGTGAGCGCATTCTCGCCGGTGTCGACACCCTCGCCAATGCCGTCAAGGTGACGCTGGGCCCCAAGGGCCGCAACGTCGTCATCGAGAAGAGCTTCGGCGCGCCCCGCATCACCAAGGACGGTGTTTCGGTCGCCAAGGAAATCGAACTCAAGGACAAGTTCGAGAACATGGGCGCCCAGATGATCCGCGAAGTGGCCTCGAAGGCCAACGACGCGGCTGGCGACGGCACCACCACCGCCACCGTTCTTGCCCAGGCGATCGTTCGCGAAGGCATGAAGTCGGTTGCGGCCGGCATGAACCCGATGGACCTCAAGCGCGGTATCGATCTCGCGGTCGGCAAGGTCGTCGAGAACCTCAAGGGCCGTTCGAAGGAAGTCGCCGGCACCTCCGAGATCGCCCAGGTCGGCGTGATCTCGGCCAATGGCGACCGTGAAGTCGGCGAGAAGATCGCCGAGGCCATGGAAAAGGTCGGCAAGGAAGGCGTGATCACCGTGGAAGAGGCCAAGGGCCTCGAATTCGAACTCGATGTCGTCGAAGGCATGCAGTTCGACCGCGGCTACCTCTCGCCCTACTTCGTCACCAACCCCGAGAAGATGACCGTCGAGCTCGACAACCCCTACATTCTCATCCACGAGAAGAAGCTGTCGAACCTGCAGTCGATCCTGCCGATCCTCGAAGCCGTTGTTCAGTCGGGCCGTCCGCTCCTGATCATCGCCGAGGACATCGAGGGTGAGGCTCTGGCCACGCTCGTCGTCAACAAGCTGCGCGGCGGCCTCAAGGTCGCAGCCGTCAAGGCTCCGGGCTTCGGCGACCGCCGCAAGGCCATGCTCGGCGACATCGCGACGCTGACCGCTGGCGAGATGGTCTCGGAAGACCTCGGCATCAAGCTCGAGAACGTCACCCTGCCGATGCTCGGCGAGGCCAAGACCGTCACCATCGACAAGGACAACACCACCATCGTCGACGGCGCTGGCGCTGCCGAGGAAATCAAGGCCCGCGTCGAGCAGATCCGCGCGCAGATCGAGGTCACCACCTCGGACTACGACCGCGAGAAGCTGCAGGAGCGTCTCGCCAAGCTTGCTGGCGGCGTTGCCGTGATCAAGGTCGGCGGTGCTTCGGAAGTCGAAGTGAAGGAGCGCAAGGACCGCGTCGACGACGCGCTGCACGCGACCCGCGCAGCCGTTGAAGAAGGCATCGTCCCCGGCGGCGGTACCGCTCTGCTCTACGCCACCAAGGCTCTCGAAGGTCTCAAGGGCGAGAACGACGACCAGACCCGCGGTGTCGACATCGTGCGTCAGTCGATCCTCGCTCCGGCGCGCCAGATCGCCCAGAACGCCGGCTTCGACGGCGCTGTCGTCACCGGCAACCTGCTGCGTGAGGACGACGAGACCCAGGGCTTCAACGCTGCCACCGACGTCTACGAGAACCTCGTGGCCGCCGGCGTCATCGACCCGACCAAGGTCGTGCGCACCGCGCTGCAGGACGCCGCTTCGGTTGCCGGCCTGCTGATCACCACCGAAGCCGCGATCTGCGACGCTCCGGAAGACAAGCCTGCCGGCGGCGGCATGCCCGACATGGGCGGCATGGGCGGCATGGGTGGCATGGGCGGCATGGGCGGCTTCTGAGCCCCCTGACCCCAGCCATCGGCTGAACAACGAAGGGGCCGGGTGGACGATGTCCTCCCGGCCCTTTTGTGTCTGCGCCACGGATGGCGCCGACAGGGGCGCGGGCACAGGCGCGAATCACCTTTTCCAAAGGCCCGTCGCAGGCCTGCCGATGGAAGGGGACAATGTGCGCCAGGTCGTTCGAATGCGTCTTTCGGGCGAAAGGAATGTACGGTTTTCGGCAATTGCTCGCAGAGGCCCTGCAGTTCGTCGCGCACGGATGGCGTTTTGTCCCCGATGCGTTAACCTGCCATCAGGTGGACAACTCTAGGATGGGCTCTGCATGATCCGGGCAGGCAAACTCATCGCGCGGTGCCGCGCTGGCACCTTACGCGTTTTTTCGATGGCGGCTTTCGCTGCGGCAGCGTTGTTGCCGGCTGGCGCGGCGCAGGCGGACGATCTGGGCAATGTCCAGAGTTCGTTCGACTCGATGTTCGGCACCGAGCTGCGTGGCCCGCCGGTCTATTCGACCCAGTTCGGTCACCAGCTCGCCAGCGCGGCCGAAGCCTCGCGCGGGCGCATCGGCGTCGCGGCGATCGACCTGAAGACCGGGCGCACGCTCGATGTTCTGGGCGACCAGCTCTTCCCGATGGCCTCGACCAGCAAGATCGCGATTGCCGCGACCTTCCTCGAAGGCGTCGACCAGGGCCGCTGGACCCTCACCAGCGAATTCCCGATGCTCATTCCGGTGCCCTCGCGCCCGTTCTCCAGCGCGGTCGCACCGGTGCGCGAAGGCCAGTATCTGAGCGCCGCGCGCCTGATCGAGCTGATGCTGACGCGGTCCAACAACTACGCCACCGACGGCCTGCTGCGCGTCGTGGGCGGCCCCGATGCGGTCAATGCCTGGGTGCGTCGTGCCGGGATCAAGGACTGGCACCTCGACCGCGACATCGCCACGCTGGTGCGCGACGACGGTGCGATCGACCCGGCGCGCGTGGTCGACAAGCGCGACAGCGCCTCGCCGCTGGCAGTCGTGCAGCTGCTCAAGGGGCTCTACGAGGGCCAATGGCTGAGCAAGCGCAGCCACAACTTCCTGATGGAGACCATGGAGAACTGCGTCACCGGTCGTCGTCGCATCCCCGCCGGTATTCCCAGCGGTGCGATCGTGCGCCACAAGACCGGCTCGCTCAACAACACCTCGAGCGACATCGGCATCGTCGAGACCGCCGATGGGCACGTGTTCGCGGTTGCGATCTACGTTACCGGGCAGGGCAGCCGTCCCAACCGCGAGGCCCGTATCGCGAGCATCGCGCGCACCGTCTACAACGGCTACATGACCGAAAGCGCGGGTCCCTACCGTACCGCCGCCTCGCGCTGATCGCTCGAGGCTTGCGGGGGGCAAGACCCGCTCACACGAAAAAGGCGCCGCAGGGATTTACCCGCGGCGCCTTTTTCGTGTGAGCGGCTCGGAAGGCCTGCGGCGTGCAGGCCCTCCGGTTGCCGCAGATCAGTTGGTGTTGGGGTTGCCGTCGGTGTTGTCGTCGAGTTCCTTGGCGACGTCATTGGCGGCATTCTGCGCGTCGTTGGCGATGTCGTCTGTGGTCTTCTCGGCGCTGGCTGCTGCGTCTGCTGCGGCGTCGGAGGTGTCGTTGGCGGCGTCATTCATCGCGTTGCCCATCGAATCGCCCATGTTGTCCATGGCGTTGCCTGCCTCGGTGGCGTAGGCGCCCATGTCGTCGGCAGCCGAGGATGCGGTGTCCGAAGCGGCATCCTGGGTCTGCTCGGAGCAGGCCGCGAGCGAGGCGGCTGCGATAACTGCGGTGGCGGTGATAGCGATCTTGCGCATCTTTCAGTAATCCCTCTTGTTTGAACGCGTATAGCGGAGCGGTCGGTGGCGACGCCCCCCGGCCCTTTCCGGCGCGGTCCCTGTCGTTACGAGCGGGGTCCGGGCCATTCAAGCACTCACCCGGTAACTAGTGCACAGAGCAAGGGTTCCCGTTTATACGGCATTTCCCTTGTGAAGTCCCCGGCTGACGGCTCGGCAAAGCGCTGCTACGAGGCATCTCATGGAGCCCAAGCAGCATCTCTACCTCGTCGACGGATCGGCCTACATCTTCCGCGCCTATCACCGTCTCCCCCCGCTCACGAACCCGGAAGGCACGCCCGTGGGCGCGGTCTACGGCTACACCACGATGCTGTGGAAGCTGGCCGAGGATCTCGATAAGGCCGAAGGGCCAACGCACATGGCGGTCATCCTCGATGCGGGCAGCAAGTCGTTCCGCAACGACATCTACGAGGACTACAAGGCCAACCGTCCGCCCCCGCCCGAGGACCTTGTTCCCCAGTTCCCGCTGATCCGCGACGCGACCCGCGCTTTCTCGCTCCCTTGCATCGAGGAACAGGGCTACGAGGCGGACGATCTCATCGCCTCCTATGCGCGCGCTGCGGCGAAGCAGGGGTGGGACGTGACCATCGTCTCCTCGGACAAGGACCTGATGCAGCTCGTCGGCACCTGCCCCGAGGGCGGCGGCAAGGTCGACATGCTCGACACCATGAAGAACCTGCGCATCGACATCCCCGAGGTCGAGGAGAAGTTCGGCGTCACCCCCGACAAGGTCGGCGACGTACTCGCGCTGATGGGCGATGCGGTCGACAACGTGCCGGGTGTCTTCGGTGTCGGTCCCAAGACCGCGACCAAGCTCATCCAGGAGCATGGCGACCTTGAAAGCGTGCTCGCCGCTGCGCCGGACATGAAGAAGTCCAAGCTCAAGGAGCGCCTGATCGAGCAGGCCGAACAGGCGCGCCTGTCGCGCGTGCTCGTTGCGCTCAAGGAAGATTGCGCGCTGCCGATGGGCCTCGACGAGGTGAAGCTCAACACCATTCCCCCCGAGCCGCTCGCACAGTTCCTGACCAGGCACGGCTTCACCAGCCTTCTCAAGCGCCTCGAGACCGGCAACGGCAGCCCCTCGAAGGCCACCGATCTCAATCCGGCCAAGGCGCAGAACGCGGGTTCCGGCCCCGCCGAGGGCGCTGCGCGTCAGTCGCTGCCCGAGATGCCCGCCGTCGATTATGCCGCCTACGAATGCGTGCAGACGGTGGAGGCTCTCGAGGCCTGGATCGCCAAGGCTCACGCGGCCCACCTCCTTGCGGTCGATACCGAGACCTCCGCGCTCGAGGCGATGCAGGCCGATCTGGTGGGCGTCAGCCTCGCCATCGGCCCCAACGAGGCCTGCTACATTCCGCTCGGCCATGGCGGCTCGGACATGTTCGCGGAAAAGCCCGAGCAGGTGGCGATGGACAAGGCCATCGCGCTGCTCAAGCCCCTGCTGGAGGACGATGCGGTCCTCAAGGTGGGGCAGAACATCAAGTACGACCTCAACGTGCTCGCACGCTACGGGATCGCCGTCTCGCCCATCGACGACACCATGATCGAGAGCTTTTGCCTCGATGCGGGCCGTGGCACCGACGGGATCGGCGGCGGTCACGGCATGGACGAGCTGTCCGAGCGCCACCTCGGCCACAAGCCGATGGCGTTCAAGGACGTGTGCGGTACCGGCAAGAAGGCAATCCCCTTCGGCGCGGTCCCGCTCGACAAGGCGACGCACTACGCCGCCGAGGACGCCGACGTTACCTGGCGCCTGCACAGCCTCCTCAAGCCCCGCCTCTCCGAGGAGGGCGGTACGCGCATCTACGAGAAGGTCGATCGTCCGCTGATCCCGGTCGTTGCCCAGATGGAGCGCCACGGCATCAAGGTCGACCGCGAGAAGTTGGCCGGTCTCTCGGCGCAGTTCGCCAAGACCATCGGCGCGCTCGAAAAGGAGATCCACGAGGCGGCCGGGCAGGAATTCACCATCGGCAGCCCCAAGCAGCTGGGCGAAATCCTGTTCGACAAGCTGGGCTACAAGGGCGGCAAGAAGGGCAAGTCGGGCCAGTACTCGACCGACCAGTCGGTGCTTGAACGCCTCGCCGAAGAGGGCGCCGAAGTCGCCACCAAGGTGCTCGAATGGCGCCAGCTCTCCAAGCTGCGCTCGACCTATACCGAGGCGCTGCAGGCCGCGATCAACCCGAAGACGGGCCGCGTCCACACCAGCTACTCCCTCGTGGGTGCACAGACCGGGCGTCTGTCCTCGACCGATCCGAACCTGCAGAACATCCCGATCCGCACCGAGATCGGCCGCCAGATCCGCGACTGCTTCGTGGCCGAGGAGGGCAATGTCCTGCTTGCCGCCGACTATTCGCAGATCGAGCTGCGCCTCGCCGCGCACATGGCCGACGTGCCGAGTTTGCGCGAAGCCTTCGAGCAGGGCGAGGACATCCACGCGCGCACCGCGACCGAGCTGTTCGGCGAGGTCAACCGCGACACGCGCGGGCGCGCCAAGACGATCAACTTCGCGATACTCTACGGCATCTCGCGCTGGGGCCTCGCGGGGCGTCTGGGCACCGATGCCGATGAGGCGCAGGCGATGATCGACCGCTACTTCGAGCGCTTCCCGGGCATCCAGAAGTACATCGTCTCGACGCTGGAAGGCGTGCGCGAGCGCGGCTATTCGGAAACCCTGTTCCACCGCAAGACCTGGTTCCCGCGCATCAACTCGAAGAACGGAGCCGAGCGTCAGGGCTCCGAACGCGCGGCGATCAACGCGCCGATCCAGGGCACCTGCGCCGACATCATCAAGCGCGCGATGGTGCGCATGACCCCGGCGCTCGAGGATGCAGGGCTTGGTCACGTGCGCATGCTGCTGCAGGTGCACGACGAACTCGTCTTCGAACTGCCCGAAGGCGACGTGGAAGCTGCCTCGAAGGTGATCGAGAAGGTCATGGCCGAGGCGGCAGGACCGGCGGTCGAACTGACCGTGCCGCTGGGCGTGGAGATCGGCTCCGGCCCGAGCTGGGGAGCGGCGCACTAAGGACCAGGAAGAGGGGAGTTCCGAGGGCTATAACCCTCGGGGCTCGCCGGACTGTCGAAGGCAGAGCCGGGCGGATGCCGTGTGACGGCGCTATCGCTCGCAATACTCTTCCTTCGTCATTCCCGCCTGCGCGGTGACGACGACGAAGCTCGGCCCGAACCCGCAGGATAACGCGCGGTCACCTCGAAAAGTCCTTCGCACTTGCAACTGTTGCGATGCAGCATAGTTTGCGTTGGATGACAGACTTGCTCGACACCCTGCTCGGCGATCTGCCGACCTGGCTCCAGCAGACGCTGGTAGCAGTCCTCGCTGCGGCGATTGCCGTGGTGATCGCCCTCGTGGTCCACGCGATCCTGTTTCGCATCCTCCATCGCTTCGCCAAGGCCAGCGACACCGATTCGGACAATCTGGTGGTGCGCCGGCTGGCGCGCCCGAGCCGGTGGGCGCTGGTCGCGCTGGCGATCGTGCTCGCGGCGCGCGAGACGCCTGCTCTCGAGGCAGTCTGGCAGCGTGCGGGCGGGTTGATCATGCCGCTGCTGGTGGGCTGGATGGCGCTGGCGATCGTCAATGCCTTCGTCGATGCGATGGTCATGCGCGCGGACATCTCGATGGCCGACAACCGCCGCAACCGGCGCCGGCGCACGCGCATCACGATCTTCGGGCGCATCGCGACCTTCATGATCGTGTTCCTGACCGTCGGGCTGATGCTGCTCTCGATCCCCGGCGTGCGCGACATCGGCGTGACGCTGATGGCTTCCGCCGGTCTTGCCGCCCTCGCTGTCGGTGCCGCAGCGCAGCCTGCGCTCAAGGCGCTGATCAGCGGCTTCCAGATGGCGCTGACCGAGCCGGTGGTGATCGGCGATGCGGTGATCATCGGCGGCGAGTGGGGCTGGATCGAGGAGATCCGCACGACTTACGTGGTGGTCAAGGTCTGGGACGAGCGGCGCATGGTGGTGCCGACAAACAAGTTTCTGGAAGAGATTTTCCAGAACTGGACCAAGACCACCTCGCAATTGCTCGGAACGGTCATGCTCTACGTCGACCCGCATAGCGAGCTCGAGCCGATCCGGCAGAAGTTCTTCGAGATCGTCTCGGCCAACGAGCGCTGGGACGGGCGGGTCAAGCACATGCAGATCACCGAACTCACCCGCGATGCGATCGAGGTGCGCTTCCTGATGACCGCCAAGGATTCGCCCACGCTGTTCGACTTGCGCTGCGATGTGCGCGAGGCGCTGATCCAGTGGCTTGCCGCCGCCATGCCCGAGGCGATCGTGCGCAGCCGCGTCCTGCCGATCACGCCCGGTGAGGGCGAGGGCATCGGTGCGCCTTCCGCGGCGGTTCTGGGGCAAATGGGGGGCTGAGCACAGGCCCGCGGGCTCCATCGCTGTTAGAAGTCACTGACCGCATGGGACTTGCGCTGCCTGACGGCGTGAGGCAGCACCGCGCGATGATCGCATCTCGTCTCACCCGTCCGCTCCTGGCCGGGGTTTTCGCTCTCACCGGCCTTGCTGGCTGCTCGCACCCCGCGCTCTCCGAGCCGGTGCCGGTGTGCAAGGCGCAGGTGCTCGAGAGCTATCCGCACGATCCCCGCGCCTTTACCGAGGGGCTGTTCTACCTCGATGGCCTGCTCTGGGAGAGTACCGGGCTCAAGGGACGTTCGCGCGTGTTCTCGCGCCGGGTCGAGGATGCGACGCCGCTCAAGGTCGGAGAGGTCGACCCCACTTTCTTCGGCGAGGGCATCGTGCCCGTCGGCGACGAGATCATCAGCCTCACCTGGCGCGACGGCATGGCCTATCGCTGGGACCGCGCGACGATGACGGCCAAGGAACTCTTCGTCTTTACCGGCGAGGGCTGGGGCATGACCGCGCATGGTGGCACGATCTGGCAGAGCGACGGGTCCGCGACGCTGCGCCTGCGCGATCCCGAGACTTTCGCGCAAGTCGGCAGTCTCGCGGTGACCGACGGCGAGGGGCTCCCGGTCGACCAGCTCAACGAGCTCGAATGGATCGACGGCGAGATCTGGGCCAATGTCTGGATGGAAGAACGCATTGCCCGGATCGATCAGGCAAGCGGCAAGGTCGTCGGGTGGATCGATCTTTCGGGCCTCGCTGCCGATGCCGGCGCACGCACGCCGGACGACGTCGCCAACGGGATCGCCTGGGACGAGGCGGGCGGCCGGATCTTCGTGACCGGCAAGAACTGGTCGAAACTTTACCGGATCAGGCCTGACTGCCCCTGACCCTTGGCTGCGAGCCGATCAGTCGCCGGCGAGTTCAGTGCTTTCGTCTGCTTTGGCGAGGGTTGTCTGCGACAGGCTCTCGTGGCCGGGCGCATAGATGAAGCCGAAGGTGGGGTTGGCGCGTGAGCCCATGCCCTTGATCGGGTCGTACCACACGCGCACGTCGCTCCAGTCGCCTGCTTCGGAGACATCCTCGGCCATCGCCGCGGTCTCGATCATGCCCGGGCGCGACCAGTTGGCGTGGTCGAGCAGGACGTGGCGTTCGTCGACGATCTTGCCGATCACCGCGACGTGGCCATAGGGCATGGCCGCGGTCGAGCGGAACACCAGCACGGCGCCGACCTGCGGGGTCTGGCCGCGGTCGTAGCTGCCTTCGGCCTGGCTCCACCAGGTCGCGGCGTTGCCGTGGATGGCAATGCCCGATTCTGCACGCGCATAAGGGACGCACTGGAGCACGCTGGCACTGGCAGTGGCAGTGCTGCCGAAGCCGACGAGGACAGCGAGGATGGTCAGGAGCCGTGGAACCGATTTCATGGTCAGGCGTTATATGCGGCAACTGCGAAAGAACCAGTTCGCGCATGCACCATGCGCCGCATCTCTCGCTCGCTTCGTCGCAGCGCTCAACACACTGTCGGAACGTGAAAAACTTTTCCCGCAAGGGGCTGGAAAATGGCTTGATCAAAATTATGTAATGTTATCTCATAACGTTATTTTGCAGGTAGCCATTCATGTCTCAAATCTCGCCCTTTCGGGCCCGGCGTGTTGCCGACTTGATCGAATCAGCCTCGATCTCGGCGTCCGCCCTTTGCATGGTCCACTGCCTTGCACTTCCCGTACTGCTGTTCCTCGTCCCCGGAATTCTGGGTGCCTTCTTCGAATCCGAGGCCTTCCACGTCGTTGCGCTGGGCTTCGTCGTACCGGGCGCGCTCGGCGCCTTCGCGCTGGGCTATCGCCGACATGGCCGGCTCGCACCGACGCTGATCGGAACGCTCGGCGTCGCACTGTTGGTCACGGCTGTCGTGTTCTTCGAGGGCACGAGCGGCGAAACGGTCCTGACCGTCGCGGGCAGCATGCTGCTGGTTGCGGGACACAGCCTCAACTGGCGTGAGCGCAGCGCCTGTCATTGCGAGATATGCTGATAGCATGAAAGAGGGACCCGGATCACAGGATCCGGGCCCCTCTTTCGCTAGTGCACGCAGCGCTCGTTCAGTCGCCGTGCTTGCTCTCGCGCGTGCTCTCGAGCATTCCCGGAGCAACGAAGCCGATGGGGGAGACTTCCATCGCGCGCTTCTTCAACTCGCCACGCATCTTGGCATATTCGGCCTCCATCTCGGCAGAGACCGTGGCGCGGCTGTCCTCGAGGGCTTCCTCGAAGTCGGCCATCTCCACCGCTTCGACCCCGGTTCCGCGCTTGCGGATGGCGATGAGGCCCGCACGGCGCACCACGTCCTCGAGATCGGCGCCGGTGAAGCGTTCGGTGCGGTCCGCGATAACCCCCAGCTGTACGTCCTCGGCCAGCGGCATCTTGGCGGTGTGGATGCCCAGGATATGTTCGCGCCCTGCGCTATCGGGCGTGCCGACATAGACCAGTTCGTCGAAGCGCCCGGGGCGCAGCAATGCGGGGTCGACCAGGCCGGGACGATTGGTCGCGCCGATCAGGATTACCGACTGCAACTCCTCCATCCCGTCCATCTCGGCGAGGATCGTGTTGACGACGCGCGCGGTGACTTGCGGTTCGCCAAGGCCACCGCCGCCCATGCCGCGTGCGGGCACGAGGCTGTCGATCTCGTCGATGAAGATCACGCAAGGTGCGACCTGGCGTGCGCGGGCGAAGAGGCGTGCGATTTGCTGCTCGCTCTCGCCGTACCACTTCGAGAGCAGGTCCGAAGACTTGATCGAGATGAAGTTGGCCTCCGCCTCCTTGGCCACCGCCTTGGCGAGGAGTGTCTTGCCGGTACCCGGCGGGCCATAGAGCAGGAAGCCCTTGGCCGAGCGGATACCAAGCTTGTGGAACGCCTCGGGGTTCTTGAGCGGGAGCTCGATGCCTTCCTTGAGCTTGAGCTGGGCATCGTCGAGCCCGCCGATATCGGCCCAGCCGATGTCGGGAACCTGCACCATGACCTCGCGCATCGCCGAGGGCTGGACGCGCTTCAGGGCCTCGATGAAATCGTCGCGCTCGACCGAGAGGGTCTCGAGCACCTCGGGAGGAATGGTGCGCGCCTCGAGGTCGAGCTTGGGCATGATCCGGCGCACTGCTTCGATCGCGGCCTCGCGGCTCAGGGCGGCGATGTCCGCACCGACGAAGCCGTGCGTGGTACGCGCCAGCTCCTTGAGGTCGATGCCCTTGCCCAGCGGCATACCGCGCGTGTGGATGGCGAGGATTTCGCGCCGTCCGCTCTCGTCGGGAACGCCGATCACGATCTCGCGGTCGAAGCGGCCGGGGCGGCGCAGTGCCTCGTCGATCGCGTCGGGTCGGTTGGTCGCGGCGATGACGACGACATGGGCGCGGCTGTTGAGCCCGTCCATCAGCGTGAGCAGCTGGGCGACGAGCCGCTTCTCGGCTTCGCCATGGACCTGATCGCGCTTGGGGGCGATCGAGTCGATCTCGTCGATGAAGATGATCGCGGGCGCGGCCTTGGTCGCCTCCTCGAAGACTTCGCGCAGGTGCTTCTCGCTCTCGCCGTAGCCCGAACCCATGATTTCGGGCCCGTTGATCGAGAAGAACTGCGCCTCGCTCTCGTTGGCGACGGCTTGCGCGAGGCGGGTCTTGCCGGTGCCCGGCGGGCCGTGGAGCAGCACGCCCTTGGGCGGGGCGACGCCAAGGCGGGTGAAGAGCTCGGGGTAGCGTAGCGGCAGCTCGACCATCTCGCGCAACTGGCGGATGGTGTCGCCCATCCCGCCGACATCGTCGTAGTTGACGTCGCCGCGCGCGTCCTGCGCCTCCTCGAAGGTCTCGCGCAGCTCGACTTCGGTATTTTCGTCGATGTGGACGATACCGCGCGGGGTGGTCGAGACGACATTGAGGCGGATTTGCGTGAGCGCATAGGCCGGCGCGTTGAACATCCGGCGCAGCTGCGGCGGAATGTCCGCAACTTGCTGCTGGCCGGTAGTGGCAACGAGGTCGCCCTGGACCATCGGGCGCTGGAAGAAGTTGCGCTTGAGCGCGATCGTCGGACCCTGCAGGCGCATGTCCTTGTGTCCGGGCGCGAAGACGACGCGCTGGGCGGGGCGCGACTCGGCCTTGCGCACGGAGACATGGTCGCCCGAACCCACCTCGGCATTGCCGCGCTGGAGGCCGTCGAGCCGGATGAGGGACAGCCCTTCGTCTTCGGGGAAGGCGAGCACGGCGCGCGCGACGGTGACCGACTTGCCGGTGATCTCGAGCACGTCACCTTCCATGGCGCCGATTGCGGCTAGCGATTCGCGAGACATGCGGGCGATGCCCTGTCCGCTTTCCTCCTGCTTCGCCGCGGCGACCTGCAGTCGCGCCGTGCGTTCGTCGACCGGGGATTCTGTTTCGGCCATGTCGGTCCTTTCCAAATGTCGCACCGGGACCGGCGCCGGGAAGCGCGCCTCGGGAAACCGGGAACATGGAAAACGAACTAGGTATCGGCCGGGAGGATTTCAAACCGTCCCGGCTGCGCGGGGCACGTCCTGCGTGCTCAGGTTGAAGGCCAAAAAAAAAAGGCCCGGACGTGAAGCCCGAGCCGTGGAAGTTTTGGGAGAGGATGCCTGAAAGGCAGGTTCTGTATGCATCGAGACTGGCTATTGTGCAAGTGCGAATGCTCTTGTCTGTGATGCAAAATATGCAATTACGCTTTCGTCTTGCGCATTTAATTTGCGTTAAGCGGGCGTAAGAATGGCGTAAATCCGCCATTTCGTGTTGTGAATCAGCTTTCAGCTTTGAGAGGTAGAAGTCGGAAAGCGACTTACGCGCCGTCCATCGTGCAGGCGATGCCTGCTGCGCTGCAAAAAATGCTCCGACATTTTCGGCGCTTACCTTGTGAACATTCACTTTCGGGTGCGATTTGTCGGCTGGCCAAATGGTCAGGGCACGCACCTGGCGGGGCGAGTCGGTGATGGACGCGGGACCCGCAAACGCAAAGAGGCACCATCGGGGTGGATGGTGCCTCTTTTCATCGTCGGCGTCGCCGACGCAGCGGGGCTCCTCAGTGTGCGAGCAGCAATGCCGGCGCAGTCTCCTCGTCGAGGAAATAGGCGGTTACGCCGCCGAACAGGTATTCGCGCATACGGCTCTTGCCATAGGCACCCATCACCAGCACCTCGGCCTGGCTCTGCGCGACGGCAACGGCGAGGGTCTCCTCGGTCGAGCCGCGCCGTTCCAGTTCCTCGAGTTCGGCGTGGATGCCGTGGCGCGAGAGGTAGCGCAGCGCGTCGGTCGCGGGAAAGCCGCCCGACTTCTCGGCGATCGTCACCACCTTGACCAGCTGGCAGTCGCCCAGAAGCGGGACCGACGCGCGCAGCGCGGCAGCAGCCTGCTCACCGCCGTCCCAGCCGATGCAGGCGCGCCGGATCGGAAATTCGAGCGGCTTTGCCTCGGGCAGGACAAGGACCGGAGTGCCCGATGCCAGCGCCAGTTCGCCGCCCAGTCCACCCGAGCGAGAGACGATCACCAGATCGCTCAGCCGGGCGATGCTGGCGAGCGCGCTGACCGGATCGTCCTCGCTGCGCAGCACGTCGAAGGGGACCTCGTTGCGCGCGAAGCGGGCCTCGATTGCCTCGGCGGCCGAATCGTCTTCCGCGCGCGCCTTGTCGAGCGCTTCGGAGATCACGTAGCTGCCGCCCATCGGGTCCATCGCGATATAGCGTGCGACGGGCGTGTCGACGAGAGCGGTGACATGGCCGCCGGTGCGGCGGGCGAGGTTGAGCGCGGTTTCGATCCGGGCATCGTTGCCCGGCTTGCGGTCCGCATTTACGAGAATCGAGCGCATGGTCTTTCTCCCTTTCACGAACTTAACCTAGGGGCTGTTTGCCAGCCCGCCATGACGAAGATCAAACATCGTGCAGGTTGAGGCACATGCGTTCGAAATCCGTGGTGTTCTTCTTGCCGTCGAGGACGCTCACACCTTGTTACAGCATCGCACTTCGCGACGCGACTTCAGAAGGGTTCATGCGCCAGGCTCGATGCTGAGCCGCGCCGCGCGCTCGAACAGGTCGAGCACGATTGGGTCGCTTTCGCGCGCACGGATGGCGGCTTCGAAATGGACGACGTGGGCAGGCCTCTCCAGCACCTCGACCAGCGTCCCGGCAGCGAGGCTGGTGCGGGCCATGGTCTCGGGCAGGATCGCGGCGCCGCGCCCGCAAGTGACGATCTCGATCAGGGTGCGCACGTTGTTGCAGGTGTGCACCGTGGCAGGCGCGATATCATGCGCCTCGAGCGTTGCGAGCGTGACCTGGTGCAGCGGCGAGTGCGCGGGCAGTGACCATACCGGCAGGTCGCCTGCCGCAAGGGCCCGGTTGGCCTTAGCCGCCGGACTGGCCGCCCAGACCAGCGCGACCGAGCCGATCGGGGCCGTGCGGATGCCGGGGCTCGCGACAGGCCCGGCGAGGAAGACGATGTCGCGCTCGCCACTGAGCAGTTGCTGGAGCAGGCGCGCGGTGAGGTCGAGTTCGATTTCCATGGTGATGCCGGGGCGCTCGCGCTCGATCGCCTCGACCCAGGCGGGCAGGCAGCTGGCCGCGGCGATCTCGCCGGAACCGATCCGCACGCTGCCGGTTGCCCCTGCATGGTCCGAGGTTTCGAGCAGTACCCTTTCGAGCCCGTGGCACAGCGGTTCGCACTGCTGGATCAGGCGCCTGCCCCGCGCGGTGAGGACCATGCGCCGTCCTTCCCGGCGGAACAGTGCGACGCCCAGCTGCTCCTCGATCTCGCGTACGCGCGCGGAAATCGCGGGCTGGGTCGTATTGAGCCTTTGCGCGGCACTTGCGAAGGTACCCAGACGCTCGATCCAGATCAGCGTCTCGAGATGGTAGAGGGCGATGCGTTTCATAAGTCATGCTTATCACAAGTGATAAAAACTAATCGCTATTCCTGATGTACCGGTTCGGATAGCCTTCGCGCCGGAAGTTGGAGAGACAAACGCCATGAAAAAGCTATATCCCAGCGCCGAGGCCGCGCTCGATGGCCTGCTCGCGGACGGACTGCTGATCGCCTCGGGCGGTTTCGGCCTATGCGGGATCCCCGAGCGCCTGCTCGACGCGGTACGCGATGCCGGGGTCAAGGACCTCACCTTCGCCTCGAACAATGCCGGCATCGACAACGAGGGCATCGGCAAGCTGCTGCGCACCAGGCAGGTCAGGAAGATGATCTCGTCCTACGTCGGCGAGAACAAGGAGTTCGAGCGCCAGTTCCTCTCGGGAGAACTGGAAGTCGAGTTCTCCCCGCAGGGCACGCTGGCCGAGCGCATGCGCGCAGGCGGTGCGGGCATTCCCGGCTTCTACACCAAGACCGGCGTCGGCACACAGGTCGCCGAGGGCAAGGAGGTCAAGAGCTTCAACGGCCAGGACTACATCCTCGAGGAAGGGATCTTCGCCGACCTCAGCCTGGTCAAGGCCTGGAAGGCCGACGAGAGCGGCAACGTGATCTTCCGCAAGACCGCGCGCAACTTCAACGTGCCCGCCGCGACCTGCGGCAAGGTCTGCGTCGTCGAAGTCGAGGAAGTGGTGCCCACCGGCAGCCTCGATCCCGACCACATCCATCTGCCCGGCGTCTTCGTCCAGCGCATGATCCTGGGCGCGCCCTACGACAAGAAGATCGAATTCGTGACCACCCGTGAAAGGGAGAGCGCCTGAGATGCCCTGGAATCGCAACGAGATGGCCGCGCGTGCGGCCCGCGAGCTGGAAGACGGCTTCTACGTCAACCTGGGCATCGGCATTCCGACGCTCGTCGCCAACTACGTCCCCGAGGGCATGACCGTGACGCTGCAGAGCGAGAACGGCATGCTCGGCATCGGCCCGTTCCCATATGCGGGCGAGGAAGACGCCGACCTCATCAATGCGGGCAAGCAGACGGTCAGCGAACTGCCGCAGACCGCCTACTTCGACAGCGCGACAAGCTTCGGCATGATCCGCGGCGGGCACATCAACCTTGCCGTGCTGGGTGCGATGGAAGTGGCCGAGAACGGCGACATCGCGAACTGGATGATCCCGGGCAAGATGATCAAGGGCATGGGCGGGGCGATGGATCTCGTCGCGGGCGTGCAGAAGATCATCGTCGTCATGGAGCATTGCTCCAAGTCGGGTGATCCCAAGTTCATCCCCGAATGCACCCTGCCGCTGACCGGCAAGAACGTGATCGACATGATCGTCACCGATCTTGCGGTGTTCCAGCGCGCAGACCACGACAGCCCCTTCAAGCTGATCGAACTGGCACCGGGCGTTACGGCCGAGGAAGTCGCGGCGAAGACTACCGCCAAATATGAAGTTGCGCTATGACCTGAGGCGTTTTTGATGCGCCTCAGGAGGGAATTATTTCTTTTATTTCCAATGTATTGCGGGTTTGTGCAGCGAGCATTTCATTGCTTGTCTGTGCGCCCGCAATCGCTTCTTCGGATGATGGTGAAAGCTATCCCGAAGTGCCCGAACCGATGGTCTTCGACCTCGTGCGCGGGCTGGGCGCAAGGGCTGGCGAGCTTGAAGTGAACACGCTCGCGACCACGCCCCTTTCAGGGCAGGACAAGGTTGTCGAGTGGGCGCCCGAAATCGAATACGCCATCATCGACAACCTGGCGATCGAGTTCGAGCTGCCCTTCGAGAACATGGCGCTGACCGAGCTCAAGGTGGGGGTACAGGGCACCTTCGGCACCTTCGACAGGGGGCGCATTGTCCACGGTGTCCAATATCTTGGCATCTATCATCGCGAGGACAAGGCGGCATCGCACGCACTCCTCTATCTTCTCGGACGGCAGCACAGCGATCGCTGGAGCACGATGACGATGCTGGGCGTGGGTGACGTGCGCGTGGGCCAGTCGGAAAGCGAGGCGGGACTGCTCGTCAATCATACGACGTTCTACAAGGTCAACGAGACACAGACTGCTGGTCTCGAGGTCAACTACAAGTCGGATCGTGACGGCGGCGTGCTGGTCATGCCGCAGTACCATGCAAGTGTGATCGGCAACTTCGGGGTGCAGGTCGGTCTTGGCGTCGACAAACAGCGGGGCGAGGTGGCACGGCCGGTCGGCGGCCTGCGCGCAATCCTGGAGTTCTGAGGGAAATCACGGAGGGCAGGCCGGGCGATTAGTGGCGCAGCAGGATCGGGCAGGCCTGTCGAGAGGTCCGGTTTCGCCTTGCTCCGCTTGGCGGCAGGGCCATTCTTGCGCCTTGCCGCAAGGCTCTCCATGCCTACATCGATGCGATGCCTTCGCAGTCGCGACGCACCCAATGGGAGATCCCAGTTCATGACCGATATCGCCTCCATTCCGCTCACCCGCATCAATGGCAGCGCCGACACTCTCGCCGCGCACAGCGGCAAGGTGCTGCTGATCGTCAATACCGCCTCCAAGTGCGGCCTTACCCCGCAATACGAGGGCCTCGAGGCGCTGTTTCAGGAGTACAAGGACAAGGGGCTCGAGATCCTCGGCTTCCCCGCCAACGATTTCGGTGCACAGGAGCCGGGCACGAACGAGGAAATCACCGAGTTCTGCCAGGTGAACTACGGCGTCTCTTTCCCGCTCTTCGCCAAGGCCGACGTCACCGGCGAGGGCAAGCAGCCGCTCTATGCCGCGCTCACTCAGGCCAAGCCGGAAAAGGTCGGCCCCGCCGAGGAATTCCGCGAGAAGCTCAAGGGCTTCGGCATGACCCCGACGCAGGACCCCGAGGTTCTGTGGAACTTCGAGAAGTTCCTCGTTTCGAAGGAGGGCGAGGTCGTCGGTCGTTTCGCGCCGGGCGTCGAGCCCAAGTCTGACGAACTGGTCTCCGCTATCGAGGCTGAGTTGGCCAAGTAACCGCAGGCTTTCGTCGCCAATGGAAAAGGGGGCTTTGGGGCCCCCTTTTTTGTGCGATCGTCGCTCGTCAGGCCTCGCCGGTGGCGACGGGGCGATCGGGGTCGCTGGTCCACTCGCTCCACGAACCGGGATAGAGGAACGAGCCGGGGAGCCCCGCGATCTCCATCGCCAGTGCATTCTGGCAGGCGGTCACGCCCGAACCGCATTGCAAGATCGCGGGCTTGCCGTCGAGCAGTGCCTCGAATTCGGCGCGCAGCTCCTCGGCCTCGCGGAAATAGCCGTCGTTGGTCATGTTGTCGCGGAAGAAGCGGTTCTTCGCGCCCGGGATGTGCCCGAAGGCGATGTCGGTGGGATTGGCCTCGCCGCGAAAGCGCGCCGGATCGCGGGCGTCGAGCACTTGCGCGTCGCCCGCCTCGATGTTGGCGAGAACCTCGGCGGCGGTGACGGTGCCCGCGACGAGCGGTACGCCAGCCTCGAAATTGCCTTCCTCGACCTCCAGCGCCTCGCCGTTCTCGAGTTCGTGGCCCTGTTCGGCCCAGGCCGAGCGCGCACCGTCGAGCACCGCGACGTTGGCATGACCCATCCAGCGCAGCAGCCACCATGCACGGGCGGCACCGGCATTGGCGGTGGAATCGTAAGTGACGACGAGCTGGTCCTTATTCAGGCCCTGCTTGCGCAGCCAGGCAGCGAACGTGTCACGGTCGGGCAGCGGGTGACGCCCGTTCGAGCCGTCGGCGATGCCCGAGAGATCGTGATCGAGGTGGGCGTGGCGCGCCGTCGGGATATGCCCGTTGCGAAACGAGGCAGGCCCGTTCTCGGGGTGGGCGAGGTCGAACTCGCAATCGAGCACGAGGACCTTGGCCTCGGCATCGATGAGGTCCTTGAGTTCGTCGACGGAAATCAGGGTCTGGTAGCGCATTTGGGCATCCTATCGCGCGCTCGGGTACCTTGCCAGCACCGTGCCGCGCCTCTCTCTTGTTGATCTTGTCTTGTGTTCACAAGAACAACCAGTGGCGCCCGGCACGGTTCCGCGTGGAAGTGCACGCGCCGCAGCGCCACCCGGTCAGTCGTGCATTGGTCGGGACAGGTCGGTCGTTCGTCGATCACCTGTCGAAGCCTGCGGCTTCGCGCCGTGGCCGGTGAAATTGTCCCTAGACAAGCGGTCAACGCACTGGGAAACCGCGCTATCCGACAGACGAGGACACATTCATGATCCCGCGCAAGCACGCAATTCTCGCCGCGAAGGCAGCCAGCCTGGCCCTCGTGGCCGCAACCCTTTCCACCACCGCGACCACCGCCAGCGCCGACGAGGGCATGTGGACCTTCGACGGCTTTCCCGCCGCGCAGATGAAGGCCGACTACGGCTGGGCGCCCGATCAGGCCTGGCTCGACAAGGTGCGCGCTTCCGCGGTGCGTCTGACCGGCGGCTGTTCGGCCAGCTTCGTCTCGGGGCAGGGGCTCATCCTCACCAACCACCACTGCGTCGCCTCGTGCCTCTACGACAACTCGACCGGCGAGAACGACCTGCTCGAACACGGCTACATCGCCGCCTCGCTGCGCGACGAGAAAAAGTGCCCGGGCCAGCAGGCCGAGGTCGTCACCAAGATCGCTGACGTCACCGGCGACGTGAAGGCCGCGATCGGTTCGCTCACCGGCGAGGCGCTGACCAAGGCGCGCGATGCGAAGATCGCCGAGATCGAATCGGCGGGCTGCACCGATACGGCGAAGTTCCGCTGCCAGGTCGTCACCCTGTTCGGCGGCGGGCAGTACAAGCTCTATACCTACCGCAAGTACTCCGACGTGCGCCTAGTATGGTCGCCCGAGGACCGCGCCGCGACCTTCGGCGGCGACCCGGATAACTTCAACTTCCCGCGCTACTCGCTCGACGGCTCGTTCCTGCGCGCCTACGAGGACGGCAAACCGGTGAAGACCCCGGTCCACCTCACCTGGAATCCGCGCGCGCCCAAGGCCGACGAGGCCACCTTCGTGGTCGGCAACCCCGGCTCGACCTCGCGCCTCTATACCCTCAGCCAGCTCGCCTTCGAGCGCGAGGTGCGCCTGCCGGTCACCGTCGCGACGATGTCCGAGCTGCGCGGTCGCCTGATCCGCGCGATGGAGGAGAGTGCCGAGCACCAGCGCGAGGGGCTCGACATGCTCAACGGCGTCGAGAATTCGCTCAAGGTCTACATCGGCCGCACCAAGGCGCTCAACGACCCGGCCTTCACCGCCAAGCTGGCGCTCGCCGAAAAGGACCTGAGGTCGAAGAGCGCGGGCAATGCCGCGATCGGCGATCCCTGGTCGCAGGTCGACACGGCGGTCGATGCCTACCGTGCGCTCTACCTGCCCTATCGCTACGATGCGCCCTCGGGTTCGCTCTACGGCTATGCGCAGTCGCTCGTCTATGCTGCTGCCGAGCGCGAGAAGCCCAATGCCGAGCGCCTGCCGGGCTATACCGACAGCACGCTGCCGCTGACCGAGAAGCGCCTGCTCGACGAGGCACCGGTCTACCCCTGGCTCGACGAGCTGCAGATGGCCTGGAGCCTCTCCAAGGCGCGCGAGTACCTGGGCGTCGACGATCCGCAGACCAGGCTGCTGCTTGGCAAGGAGAGCCCCGAGGGACTCTCCGAGCGCCTCGTCTCGGGCACGAAGCTTGCCGATCCGGCCTACCGCAAGCAGCTGTGGGACGGCGGCATGGCCGCGATCAAGGCGTCGGACGATCCGATGATCCAGTACGCACTCAAGCTCGAGCCGAACCAGCGTGCGCTCAAGAAGCAGGTCGACGAGGCTTATGCAGGCCCGGTCACGCAGGCTGGCGCCAAGCTCGCCGACGCGCGCTTTGCGGCTTATGGCGACACGCTCTACCCCGACGCGACCTTCACCCTGCGCATCAGCTACGGGCGCGTGAAGGGCTGGACCGAGCGCGGCAATGAAGTGCCCTTCCAGACCACCATGGGCGGCACTTTCGAGCGTGCGACCGGTGCCGAACCGTTCGACCTGCCGAGCCAGTTCGCGGCGAAGCAGTCCGGGATCGACATGGACGCGACCTACGACTTCGTGACCACCAACGACATCATCGGCGGCAACTCGGGTTCGCCGGTGATCGACAAGGCAGGCACGGTGATCGGCGCGGCCTTCGACGGCAACATCCACTCGCTTGGCGGCAACTACGGCTACGATCCGGTGCTCAACCGCACCGTCGTCGTCTCCACCGCCGCGCTGCAGGAAGCGCTCGAGACGATCTACCCCGCGCCGCGCATCGTGAAGGAGCTGGCGGCGAAGTAGACTGCACTGGCCGGAAAAGGGAGGCTCTTCCTTTTCCGGCCGTGTACTCAGGAGGGATGGTTCGTAGTGAAACGACTGCTCGGTTTAGCTTGCCTGATCGGCGTTTGCACGAGCGCGCCAGCGCAGGCGGCGAGTGAAGGCAGATCGTGCGGTCTGGACAAGGTTAAGACCGTTGCCGATCTGCGCGGCGTGCTGAGCATGCGTGCCATCGAGGCCATAAAACTTGCTGCCGAGCCCCGGGGCTATGAAGAAAGCCCAGGGCTCAAGGCGCTCATCCGGCCGGATGCGGCGGTCGGTCTGGGCTCGGGCGACGTTGGGCGGCCCTTGGGGCACGGAACTTACGGCTTGCGTCATCTCGTGCGCGAAATGAACGCCGGGACGTACCGATACCTGAACTGGGATTACATCCCGACGCCTGTCGATCAGCCCTGTCATGAAGCGAAGGTGGAGATCGAATTCACGGATTCCGCCAGATTACTGGTTTATCCGGTCGAGTTCACTTTCGAGGATGGCCTGATAACCGGGGTTAGCGGTTGGACGCGCAGTTATGTTTCCGGAAACCTTTGGGCGCAATCGCCCTAAATCGACCCATTCCCGTTCGCGCGCTCAGGAGGGAAAGGCGATCGGGGCGTCGTCCGGTTGCCATGGTGCGTAGCGGACCATGATCGCGGCGAAGAGGTCCGAGGCAAGGTGGGCGGCGAGCCATCGCTGCAGGCTCGGCAGCGCCTGCGCGTCGAACCAGTCGCGGTCGGTGGCGGCGAACTGGCGCACGAAGGGCATGATCGCCATGTCGGCCAGCCCGCGCGTGGCGCCGCATAGCTGCCCCTCGGACTCGATCCGGGCGTCGAGAGCGCGCAGGAAGTCGAGGCCCGCGGCGCGGTGGGACAGCGGATCGCTGCCGTGGCGCTCGGGGTACTTGTAGCGGTCGAGGTCGTGCTTGAAGGGGCCGTCGTTGCGCGCGATCAGCGCCACATCGCCGCGTGCGAGCCATGTTTCGGGATCGCTGCGGCCCAGCGCCCAGTGCATGATCTCGAGGCTCTCCTCGATCACCGTGCCATCGCGGGTGACCACGACCGGGACCGTACCCTTGGGCGAGGCTTCGAGCATCGCCGTTGGCTTGGCGGCAAGTTTCACCTCGCGCAGCTGGCAAGTGGTGCCCGAGACCGCGAGCGCGAGGCGCGCGCGCATCGCGTAGGGGCAGCGGCGGAACGAGTAGAGGACGGGCAGGGCGCTCGGTGCGCTCATGCCGCCTTGCCGTCGTCTTCGCTGATTTTGCCTTCGTCGAGCGGCATGCGTGCCCCGACGTGCTCGGTTCCGCGCGCCTGTGCCAGCATTTCCTGGCGGTGGCGTTCGCGATAGCGCGCGCGCTGCTCGTCGCTGCGGCTGGCGTGGCAGGCGGGGCAGCTCACCCCCTCCTCGTAGAGCGGCGATGCCATGTCGGCCTCGCTCACCGGCTCGCGGCAGGCGTGGCACAGGCTATAGTCGCCCTGGACGAGACCGTGGCCGACCGAGACGCGCTGGTCGAAGACGAAGCACTGGCCCTGCCACAGGCTGTCCTCGGGCGCGACGGTTTCGAGGTACTTGAGGATACCGCCCTTGAGGTGGAAGACGTCCTCGATCCCCTCCTGCTTGAGAAAGGCGGTCGACTTCTCGCAGCGGATGCCGCCGGTGCAGAACATCGCGACCTTCGGCGGCTTTGCGCCGTCTTCACGCTGAGCCAGCAGGCGCTCGCGCTCGGCGCGGAACCAGGCTGGAAACTCGCGGAAGGTGCGGGTCCGGGGATCGATCGCGCCCGAAAAGGTGCCGATGGCGACCTCGTAGTCGTTGCGCGTGTCGATGACGATGGTGTCCGGATCGGCGATGAGCGCGTTCCAGTCCTGTGGCTCGACGTAAGTGCCGACGCTGGCGAGCGGGTCGGTGCCCGGCTCGCCCATGGTCACGATCTCGCGCTTGAGGCGCACCTTCATGCGGTGGAAGGGCATGGTGGCGGCCTCGGAGAACTTGACCTCGAGCCCGGCGCAGCCGGGCAGGGCGCGGATATGCGCGATCACCGCGTCGAGACCTTCTTCGCTCCCGGCAATGGTTCCGTTCACGCCCTCATGTGCGAGCAGCAGCGTGCCCTTGATGGCGTTCGCCTCGCACAGCGCGAGCAGGGGCGCGCGCATCGCAGCGAAATCCTCGAAGCGGGCGAAGTGGTAGAGCGCGGCAACGCGCACGCCGGTGTCGTGTGGACTGGCAGGGGCAGGGCTGGTCATCGCGCGCGCATACCGCAAAGCGGCGGGGCGCGCAAAGCCGGGGCGCTAAAAGCAGACGACCCGCCCCGGCGCTGTGGCCGAGGCGGGTCGCTTGTGTTTCAGTGGTAGGCTAAGGATCAGGTGGGGATCAGGCCAGCGCGGCCTTGATGTCCTCGACGAGGTCGGTGCGCTCCCAGGGGAACAGTTCGCCCTCTGCCTTGCGGCCGAAGTGGCCATAGGCAGCGCTCGTGCCGTAGATCGGCTTGTTGAGGCCGAGCCCGATGCGGATGCCGCGCGGGGTGAGGGCGCCGAGCTTGTCGGCAGCGACCTTGCGCAGCGCCTCCTCGAGCGCCTCTTCCGAGACCTTGCCGGTGCCGTGCATGTCGACGTAGAGCGAGAGCGGCTTGCTCACGCCGATCGCGTAGGAGACCTGGATCGTGCACTTCTTGGCGAGGCCGGCGGCGACCACGTTCTTGGCGAGGTAGCGCGTCACGTAGGCTGCCGAGCGGTCAACCTTGGTCGGGTCCTTGCCCGAGAAGGCGCCGCCGCCGTGCGGGGCCGCACCGCCGTAAGTGTCGACGATGATCTTGCGGCCGGTGAGGCCGGCATCGCCGTCGGGACCGCCGATCTCGAACTTGCCGGTCGGGTTGATGTGGTACTCGGTCGCGTCCGAGAGCAGGCCCTCGGGCAGGATCTCGGCCACGACCTTCTTCACGTAGGCCTTGAGCTCGGCTTCCTTCTCGCCCTCGTGGTAGCCGGGCACATGCTGGGTCGAGACGACGATCGCCTCGGCGGCGACCGGCTTGCCGTCCTTGTAGCGCAGCGTGACCTGGCTCTTGGCGTCAGGCTCGAGGAAGGGCGCCGCGCCCGACTTGCGGTCGGTGGCGAGGCGCTGGAGGATCTTGTGGCTGTAGTCGAGCGTCGCGGGCATCAGGTCCTCGGTCTCGTCGCAGGCGAAGCCGAACATGATGCCCTGGTCGCCCGCGCCCTCGTCCTTGTTGCCGCTCGAATCGACGCCTTGCGCGATATCCGCGCTCTGCGGATGCAGGTGGTTCTGGAAGGTGAGGTTCTGCCAGTGGAAGCCCGACTGCTCGTAGCCGATGCGCCTGACCGTCTCGCGAACGACCTTCTGGATCTGCTCCTGCGCGCCGGCTTCCCAGTTGCCGTCCTTGTCGATCATGCCCTTGCCGCGCACTTCGCCGGCAAGCACGACCAGCTGGGTGGTGGTCAGGGTCTCGCAGGCGACGCGCGCCTCGGGGTCCTTGGACAGGAACAGGTCGACGATCGCGTCCGAAATCTGGTCGGAAACCTTGTCGGGATGGCCTTCCGAGACGGACTCGGAGGTGAAGACGTACTCGCTGCGCATAGGGTCACCCAGATATAAAGAAATCTTTATGTGTGCTTCGCCAGCCCTACCCTTCGCGGCGGCGCAGTGCAACCGTGGAAACTGCAAGTACCCCAACGGATAGTGCGGCCATCGCGAGCGCGAGCAGCAGGCTGGCGGTGTTGCCGAGGCGCGCGAAAAGCGTGGGCTCGTGCGGCGGGGGGATGCGTCCGTCAAGGCGCCCGGCCTGATGGCGCGGGACGTACTGGCGCACGATCCCGTCGGCATCGATCACCGCGCTGATCCCGGTGGTGGTCGAGCGCAGCACGGGAAGGCCTTCCTCGAGCGCGCGCATGCGGGCCTGCGCGAGGTGCTGGGGCGGGCCCCAGGTACCGAACCAGCCATCGTTCGACGGGTTGAAGATGTAGTCGGGGCGATTGCCCGGATCGACCACTTCGCCCGGAAAGACGATCTCGTAGCAGATCTGCACGCCAACCTCGCCCATGGCGCCGAAGTCGAGGCTGCGCGGTCCGGGCCCCGGCCAGAAATCGAGGCTGCCCGCGACGAGCCGCGAGGCGCCCAGCGGTCCGAGCAGCCAGCGCAGCGGCAGGTATTCGCCGAAGGGCACGAGGTGGGCCTTGGAGTAGCCCGCGAGGATGTCGCCCTTGCCGTCGATCGCGGTCACCGAGTTGCGCGCGGCGACACCCTCGTCGCCGACCATCACGAGGTCGACCGCGCCGGTCATGAGCAGGCCGTAGGGCCCGATCACCCGGCCGATGCGCTTGCGCGACAGAACCGGGTCCCCGGCATAGGTGTACATGCGGTAGAGATAGTCGGGATAGCCGTCGCGGATGTAGTCGCCAAGGCCCGACTCGGGCCAGAACACCAGCCGTTTTGCGCCGGGGTCGCGCGGCACCGAAAGGCGCGCCAGCTTGATGAAGTTGGCCTCGTAATTGCGCGGATCGTCGATGTACTCCTGCCGGATGTCGGGCTGGACGAGCGTGTAGCGCAAGGCTCCCTCCTCGCGCCGTGCCCAGGGATCCGGGGCAAGCATGGCGACCGCGACCAGTGCCGCGAGCGAGAGTGCGGGCACGAGCGGGGCCCAGCGTGCGAGACCCCGGCGGGGCACGGCGAGGCGCGTGAAGTAGCCGGGCAGTCCGGCCAGCAGGACGACCACGCCCGAGAGGCCATAGGTCCCGATCCAGGGCGCGAGCATGGCGAGGCCGCGCCGGTCAAAGTCGCCGAGCACCGCCATGCCCATCGGGTTCCAGGCAAAGCCGGTGAACAGCCATCCGCGCAGCCATTCGCTCACGATCCAGCATGCGGCGAACGCGAGGGTGAGCGAGAGGTGCGCGCCTGCGCGCCGGTCGAGCGCATCGCGCGCGCGCATGTCGAGCCGTGCACGCGCCGGGGCGCTATGCATCACGCGCCAGGCTGCGGCGCAGGCGAAGGCGGGGAACAGCGCGAGGTAAAGCGCAAGCAGTACCACCGCGATCGCGCCCAGCCAGGCGGGCATGTTGGCCTGGTAGGTGAAGGCGGTGGCGATCCAGTTGTTGCCGAGGGTGAAGTGCCCGAGGCCAAAGAACCAGCCGATGGCAAAGGCGCGGCGCTGGCGTCCGGCGCGCCCGACCAGCTCGATCAGGCCGGCGAGGCCGAGGAAGGCAAGCGGCCACAGCGCGAGCGGCTGGAAGGCGCAGGCCGTCATGGCGCCGAGGAGCAGCGCCATCGGCAGGGTCATGCGCAGGAGCGGGTTGGGTGCGGCCCGGTCGGGCGCGTCATTCGAGCGGGAAGCCATTGCCGCCGGGTTGTAGTGGTGGCGATGCTTTGCGCAAGCGCGATGATGGGCGCAGCACGCGGGTGTCATGCAGGGCTGGCCGGAAGGTGTGACTGGCAAGAAAAAAGGGCCCGCTTCGCAGCAGGCCCTCTTGTTCGGGTCAGGCGTGTTCAGGCTGGCCGGATGTCTCCGGCCCACGCCTCAAGGCTCAAGCCTCAGCGGCTTCGGCCTCTGCGTCCGACTTGCGTGCGCGGCGGCGGCGCGGCTTGGCTTCGGCGCTGGCTTCCTCACCCGCCTCGGCATCGCTACCGGCGCCTTCGCCGGCATCCTCTGCCTTCTTGGCGCGCGGGGTGCGCGGCTTGGCAGGGGCCTTGGGCTTGGCGGTCTTGGCGCGGGTGCGCTTGGCGGGGCGCTCCTCGTCCTCGGCGCCGTCCTGTGCGTCCTCGACGTCGCTGCCCGTGGTCGAGATCGAAGGGGGCAGGGAATTGGGGTCTAGACCGCCGCCAACCGGGGCGCTGGCGTCTTCGTCGCCATCGCGCGGCTTGCGGGTCTTGGCGCCGCGAGTGTTGCGGCTGTCGCGCACGAAGGGGTTCTCTGCAGGCTCGTAGACCGAACGCTTGCGCTCGCCCTCTTCCGAACCAGCCTCTTCGCCTTCGTCCGAAGCAGCTTCGGGCTGGCGGCGGTTGCCGTCGCGGCCCTGCTGGTCGCGCGAGCGATTGCCGTCACGGTTGCCGTCGTAGCTGCGGCTGCTCTCGTAGCCGCTGTCACCATCGTCGGAGCCGTTGTCGCCGTCCTGCGAGCGGTCTTCGCGGCGGGGCTGGCGGGCCTCTTCCTGACGCTGCTTCTGGTCGGCGATCACGCGGAAGTAGTGATCCGCAAACTGGAGGTAATATTCCTCCTGCACACGGTCACTGTTGAGCATCGCGTCATGGGCCAGCTTCTTGTACTTCTCGAGCATCTGGGGCGCGTTTCCGCGCGCCCGGCTGTCGATACGGTTCGTCTGCTGGCCGTTCTGCTGGCGATTGTTACCGCGGCCACGCCTGCGGTTGTTACCACGATTGTTATTCAAGGATAACTTTCCTCAAAACCCCTGGAGTCCACTCGTCTGGAGGGTTGGACTGCCACACGTCGCATGATCACGGCTTGGACCCCCCGGGTCGCCGAGCCTTCCACATTTGCCTTTGTGCAGTGTTCCGAAAATGACCGGATCCACTCGCAAATGCTGGGAATGAACCGCGTATGGGAAGTTCCATCCATGTACCGGTTCGCAGCAATCCTTAGGCACTCCGGCGTCGAATTCCAAGTGAAAACTTACCCGCAACGGTGGAGAAGCATCGAAAAAGCGATGACACGTTCGCGTTCGGCAAGATCTTTCAGTACCCGTGATTCCAGGCCACAGTCCTTGCCAAGCGCACTTACGGCGCTGGCCTGGGTATGGCCGATCTCGACGAGGGCGAGCCCGCCCGGAGCAAGTAATTCAGGGAGTTGCGGGACGAGTATGCGATAGTCGTCGAGCCCGTCCTCTCCGGCAAAGAGTGCGCCGGCAGGCTCGAAGCCGCGCACCGATTCGTCGAGTTGGGCATCGCGTTCGACATAAGGCGGATTGGCGAGCACGAGATCGAAGCGGCCAAGGTCTTCGCACCAATTTGCCTGCGTCCAGTCGCGCGTCTCGAAGCGGGCATCGACGCCGTTCGCGGCGGCATTGCCGCGCGCAATCGCGAGCGCGCCTTCGCTGCGGTCGATCCCCAGCCCTTCGGCGCCCGGGAAGAGCGAAAGCGTCGCCACGAGCAGCGCGCCAGAGCCGGTGCCGAGGTCGATCACGCGCTTGGGTGGTACATCGGCGAAGGCCTTGCGCGCGCCCTCGACCAGCGTCTCGCTGTCGCCGCGCGGGATCAGCACCTCGGGTGATACCTTGAAGTCGAGCCCGTAGAACTCGGCATGGCCGATTATGTAGGCGACCGGTTCGTGTCGCGCGCGGCGCTCGACGAGCGCGGCGAAGCCATCGGGCACCGCGTCGCGCATGTGGCGCAGCAGCAGGTCCGAACGCGAGGCGCCCAGCGCATGGGCCATGAGCACCTCGGCATCGAGCCGGGCGGTGTCGCTGGTGGCGGAAAGCCGCTGCGCCGCCTCGCGCAGCGCGAGAGCGACCTCAGGCATCCATCGCAGCGAGGCGCTTGGCCTCGTCCTCGGCGATCAGCGCATCGACCAGTTCGCCGAGACCCGGTCCCTCGAGCACCTCGTTGAGCCGGTGGAGGGTGAGGTTGATGCGGTGATCGGTGACGCGCCCTTGCGGGAAATTGTAAGTGCGGATGCGCTCGGAGCGGTCGCCCGAACCGACCATGGCCTTGCGTGCCTCGGCCTCTGCGCCCTGCGCCTCGTCACGCATCTTCTCGTAGAGCCTTGCGCGCAGGACCTGCATGGCCTTGGCCTTGTTCTTGTGCTGCGAGCGCTCGTCTTGGCAGGTGACGACGATGTCGGTGGGAAGGTGCGTTATGCGCACCGCCGAATCGGTGGTGTTGACGTGCTGACCGCCCGCGCCCGATGCGCGGTAGATGTCGATCTTGAGGTCCTTGTCCTCGATCTGCACGTCGACCTCGGTCGGTTCGGGCAGGACCGCGACGGTCGCGGCGGAGGTATGGATGCGCCCGCCCGATTCGGTGACCGGCACGCGCTGCACGCGGTGCACGCCGCTTTCGAACTTGAGCTTGGCGAAAACGCCGGTCCCGGTGACGTTGGCGACGACTTCCTTGAAGCCGCCGACGTCGCTCGCATTGGCGCTGACCATCTCGACGCGCCAGCCCTGTTCGGCGGCGTAGCGCTCGTACATGCGGTAGAGGTCGGCGGCGAAGAGCGCGGCCTCGTCGCCCCCGGTGCCCGCGCGGATCTCGAGCATGGCCGGGCGCTGGTCGGCCGCGTCGCGCGGAAGCATGGCAATCGCCAGCTCGCGCTCGCGCTCGGGCAATTCCGATTTCAGGCGCGCGACTTCCTCGGCGGCGAGGGCGCGCATCTCGGGATCGGTGTCGTCGAGGTCCTGCAGCTCGGCGAGTTCGGCGCGCATCGCGGCGATTTCTGCGGCGATGCGCGCGACCGGCTCGAGTTCGGCATAGTCGCGGCTGGCCGCCACGAAGGCCTCGCCCTCGAGCGTGCCCGAGGCGAGACGCGCCTCGAGTTCGGAGAAGCGTGCCCCGATCTGGCCGAGGCGTTCGTTCGAGATGCTCACGGGTGCAGCGTCTGGAGGACCTGCTCGACCGCAAGGTAGTCCGCCGAGGGCTCGGCGGCGCGCAGGTTGGCATGAGGGACGCCGTCCTTCATCACGAAGGAGACGAGGACCTTGGCGCCCAGCTTGACCGCCTTGTCGAAGCGCTTGCGCGGCGAGCCGGTGGCGATCATCTCGGCATCGAGGCCCTGGAAGCGCAGCGTCGTGATTGCCTTCTGTGCGAAGGCGAGGGCGGCATCGTCCTCGACCGCGAGGATGCAGGTGAGCGGAGCCTGGGGCACGTGGCCGGCATCGGCGACGAGCATGGCCAGGCGCTCGATGCCTGCTGCCCAGCCGACTGCCGGGGTCGCCGGACCACCGAGTGCCTCAAGCAGGCCGTCATAGCGACCGCCGCCCAGCACGGTGCCCTGTGCGCCCAGTTGATCTGTCACAAATTCGAAAGCGGTATGCCTGTAGTAGTCGAGGCCGCGCACAAGGGCCGGGGCTCGGACGAAGTCCACCGAGGCGGCCTCGAGCCCTTGTGTCACCGCGCCGAAGAAATCCTGCGCCTCGCTCGAGAGGAAGTCGTCGATGCGCGGGGCATCGGCGGTGAAGGGCTTATCGCGCGGGTCCTTGGAATCGAGAATGCGCAGCGGATTGCGCTCGAGGCGGTCCTGCGAATCCTCGCTCAGTTCGGCGCGGTGTGCGCGGAAGTACTCGACGAGCGCGGCGCGCCAGGCTTCGCGGCTCTCGGCATCGCCCAGCGTGTTGAGCTGGAGCGTCACGCCCTGCGCAATGCCCAGCTCCTTGAGCAGCTGGTCGGCCATGACCAGGAGCTCGACATCGACCATCGGCTCGGTCGCGCCGATGATCTCGGCGTCGATCTGGTGGAACTGGCGATAGCGGCCCTTCTGCGGACGCTCGTAGCGGAACAGCGGGCCGTGCGTCGCGACCTTGAGCGGGGCGTACTGCTTCCAACCGTCGGTGAGATAGGCGCGCGCGATCCCGGCAGTGAACTCGGGGCGCAGTGTCAGCGATTCGCCGCCACGATCCTCGAACGAGTACATTTCCTTGGAGACGACGTCGGTCGTTTCGCCGAGCGAACGCGAGAACACGCCGGTCTTCTCGAAGACGGGCATCTCGACGCGGCGGAAACGGTAGAGCTTGCGCACGCGCTCGAAGGTTTCCACGACATGGGCGAAGGCCTCGGCCTCGGCGCCGAAAATGTCCTGGGTGCCACGGATGGCCTTGGGCGTGGTCTGTGCTGCGTTGCTCATGGGCGCGCGTTAGCCGGAATGCTCGTGGTTATAAAGTGGGCGGGCGGGTATAAAATGGCCGGAGCCGGTATCCGTTCGGCGCTGGTGCCGGTTCGCTTGCGGCGATCCCGGACCAGTTTTTCCCGGCAAATGCGGACCAGCCGCATTGCACTGTTGCCAAACGCAGCAACAAGCGCAAGGTTGCGGGCAATGAAATATCGTACCGCGCTAGCCTCGCTCACCGTCCTCCTGTCGCTCTCGACCTCCGCCATGGCGCAGGATTCAACCAGAACCACCCCGATGGCCCCGGCCCTGCCGCCGGCGCTCCCGGCCGCGCAGGATGTGCCCTATCCCGGCACGATCTCGCTCGACATCGACGCGACTGACGTCACCCGTGGGATCTACAAGGTCACGCAGGTCTTCCCGGTGGCCGATGGCGCGCGCGAGCTGACCGTGATGCAGCCCGGCTGGCTGCCGGGCAATCACTCGGAAACCGGGCCTTACTCGATGCTCGCCGACATCCACTTCTATGCCGACGGCAAGGAAATCAAGTGGGTGCGCGACACCGTCGCGGTCAACGCCTTCCATCTCGATCTGCCGGCAGGGACCAAGGCCGTCACCGCCAGCTTCGTCCACACCTCGCCGATCGAGCGCAATGAGGGGCGCATCACGATGACCCGCGAGATGCTCAACCTGCAGTGGGAGAAGATGAGCCTCTATCCCTCGGGCTTCTACACCCGCGGCATCACCTTCAAGCCGACGGTCAAGGTGCCCGCAGGCTGGACCGTCTACACCGCGCTCGACGGCAAGGCGCGCAGCGGCGACACGCTCACCTGGGCCGCGACCGATTACCAGCGCCTCGTCGATTCGCCGATCTTCGCCGGTGAACATGCCCAGCGCTGGGACTTGGGCATGAACGTCTACATGGACGCGGTCGCGGACAAGCCCGAGCTGCTCGACATCAAGCCCGAGCACATGGACAAGTATCGCAAGCTCGTGAAGGAAGCGGTCGGCCTGTTCGGCGCGCGTCACTTCGACGAGTACGACTTCCTGCTCGCGCTGACCGACCGCATGGGCGGCATCGGCCTCGAGCATCACCGTTCGAGCGAGAACCAGTACGAGCCCAAGGCCTGGATCGACTGGGAGTCGATGGACTGGGACCACAATGTGATCCCGCACGAGTTCGTGCATAGCTGGAACGGCAAGTACCGCCGCCCGGCGGACCTGTGGACCCCCGACTACCAGCAGCCGATGCAGAACACGCTTCTGTGGGTCTATGAGGGCCAGACCCAGTTCTGGGGCTACATTCTCGCCGCGCGTTCGGGCGTGCAGTCCAAGCAGACCGTGCTCGACATGTTCGCGGTGGCTGCCGCAAAGTACCTCGAGGGTACGCCGGGCCGCTCGTGGCGCTCGGTCGAGGACACCACCGCCGCGCCGCAGCTCAACCGCCGCCGCCCGCTGCCCTTCAGCTCGCTGACCCGCGGCGAGGACTACTACGTCGAGGGCGCGCTGACCTGGCTCGAGGCGGACCAGATCATCCGCGAGGGTACCAAGGGCAAGAAGGGCCTCGACGATTTCGCCAAGGCCTTCTTCGGCGTGCGCGACGGCGACTGGGGCGAGCTGACTTACGACTTCGACGAGGTCGTGAGGACGCTCAACGGCGTCTACCCCTACGACTGGGCGAGCTTCCTCAAGACCCGGCTCTACGACACCAACCAGCCTGCGCCGATGAAGGGCCTGCAGATGGCCGGCTACAAGCTGGTCTGGAAGGACGAGCCCAACAGCTACGTCAAGGGCATCTCGGGCTATCGCAACTCGCTCGACCTCACCTACTCGCTGGGCATGGGGCTGAGCAGCGACGGGACCGTGGGCAGCGTCCTGTGGGACGGCCTCGCCTTCAATGCCGGGATCGTGGGCGGTGCGAAGATCGTCGCGGTCAACGACGAGGCCTATAGCGCCGATGTGATCAAGGCGGCGGTGACCGCGGCCAAGACCGGGAATGCGGGTGCCGACAAGCCGATCACGCTGCTGGTCAAGCGCGGCGATCGCTACCAGACGATCGAGCTCGACTACCACGAGGGCCTGCGCTGGCCCTGGCTGGAGAGCACGACGCCGGGCAAGACCAACGGCTTCGACAAGCTGCTCGCGCCGCACGCGGACTGAGCCGGGCGTTTTTCCCGGCCATCGATCTTGCCGGGGACTGACAAGAAGAACGGGGGCGACGGGACAAGTGTCCGGTCGCCCCCGTTTTCTTTTGTGTTCTCCAGTGAGCGCAAGCTTCTACGACCATCGTCCGGCTTGAGCCGCCGGTCGGTTCCGATATCGCCGCCGGCATCACGTCGCTGCACCGCGGCGGGACACATTGGAACGCGTTGGCAAGAAGTCAGTTGATACCGCCAAGGCGCAGGGCTAAGCCGCCAAACATTCAAGTCAAACCGACACTTTTTCCAAGTGTCTCCCAAAAAGGACCACCATGCGCATCGACCTGATCCCCGTCGGCGACAATCCGCCGGAAAGTCTCAACGTCGTCATCGAGGTTCCCGTCGGCGGTGAACCCGTGAAGTACGAGTTCGACAAGGATTCCGGCGCCCTGTTCGTGGACCGCATCCTGCACACCCCGATGCGCTACCCGGCCAACTACGGCTTCGTGCCGCACACGCTTTCGCCCGATGGCGACCCGCTCGACGCACTGGTCGTCGCGCGCTCGCCGTTCATCCCGGGCTGCGTCGTGCGCGCCCGTCCGATCGCGGTTCTGAACCTGGAAGACGAGCACGGCGGCGACGAGAAGCTGGTCTGCGTGCCGGTGGATTCGACCTTCCCCTACTATACCGACGTGAAGGAAAAGGGTGACCTGCCCGAGATCCTTTTTGCGCAGATCGAGCACTTCTTCACCCATTATAAGGACCTGGAGAAGGAAAAGTGGGTTCGAATCGGAACCTGGGGCGGTGCAGAAGATGCACGCCGCATCGTACTCGAGGCGATTGAGCGCTATAACGATAAGCCGAAGGGCTGATTCGCACTTATTGACGAGGTCCACTCCCCCATGTGGAACGAGGGCCGGCGGTGCAAACCGTCGGCCCTTTGCGTGTCCGGAGTGTTCGTGGAGGCGGCGCCGACCTGGTCTTGGCGGCGCCCATCGTCAGGGGCGCGTGGTCAGGCGGTGACCGCGAAGACCTCGCGGTCGGTCTCGCGCGGGGGTGCTTCGTCGAAGTTGGGCAGAGGTTCGAAGACGTCCTCGGTGATCGTCACTTCGCTCAGTCCGTCGAGCTTGAAGTGGCCGAGGCGTCGCTCTTCCTCACTGCGCCAGTTCTTGCGCGGGTTGAACGCGCTCACGAAAAGTTCGTCGTGACGGCTGAACAGTCGGTGCGGCGCGAGCAGCATCTCGGCACCGTTGTACTGGGCGAGGACCAGGCGCTTGAGGGCGATGGCTTCGATGAGCTTGCGCTCGGTGGTGGCGTCGGGCTCGGGAGAATTCGGCATGGCGCTGCATAGTGGAGCGCCGCTGCCTGTCAGACAAGCCGCAATCAGGCCTTATACCGCATGGCGAGGATGATTTTTTCGACGCCGGGGATACGTCTGGGGCAACTGCGGGGCCGATCACGGTGCGCAATCCGCTGTTTTGCGCCGGTGCTTCTGCAGAACTTGATCCGAAATGGATGCAATTGGCGGGGGATCTCGCCCAGAGCATCGGGCGGCGCCGTGTCCCGAGTTTCCGGAACACGGCGCCTTGCCCGTCAGGCGGGCTGAACGCCCATGCACAGATACTTGAGCTCCATGTAGTCATCGAGCCCGTAGTGCGACCCTTCGCGGCCAAGGCCCGACTGCTTGACCCCGCCGAACGGCGCGACTTCGGTCGAGATCAGGCCGGTGTTGATGCCGACCATGCCCGCCTCGAGCGCTTCGGCGACGCGCCACACGCGGCTGAGGTCGCGTGCATAGAAGTAGCTGGCGAGGCCGAATTCGGTGTCGTTGGCCATGGCGACGGCGTCGGCCTCGTCGGTGAAGCGGATCACGCCCGCGAGCGGCCCGAAGGTCTCCTCGCTGGCGAGCTTCATGTCGGGCTTCACGCCCGCGATCACGGTCGGGTTGAAGAAGCTGCCGCCGCGCTCGTTGCGCGAACCGCCCGCCAGCACCGTGGCGCCGCCATCGACGGCGTCCTTGAGGTGCTCCTCGACCTTCTCGACCGCCTTCTCGTCGATCAGCGGGCCGACCTCGGTGCCTTCGTCGAGACCGTAGCCGACCTTCATCGCCTTCACGCGCGCGGCCAGCTTCTCGACGAATTCGTCATAGACCCCGTCCTGCACGTAGAATCTGTTGGTGCACACGCAGGTCTGCCCGCCGTTGCGGAACTTGGAGATCATCGCGCCTTCAATCGCGGCATCGACGTCGGCATCGTCGAAGACGAGGAAGGGGGCATTGCCGCCCAGTTCCATCGAGCACTTCTTGACCGTCTCTGCCGATTCCTTGAGCAGCTGGCGACCGATCTCGGTCGAGCCGGTGAAGGTGATCTTGGCGACCTTCGGGCTGCCCGTGAGCGTCGAGCCGATCTGTCCGGCGCTGCCCGTCACCACGTTGACGACGCCTGCGGGAATGCCCGCCTTCTCGCACAGCGCGGCAATGGCGAGCGCGGAGTAGGGGGTCGCCGAGGCGGGCTTGATCACCATCGTACAGCCGGCGGCAAGTGCGGGGCCGAGCTTGCGGGTGATCATCGCATTGGGGAAGTTCCAGGGCGTGATCGCGCCGACGACGCCGACCGGCTGCTTGATCACGACGATGCGGCGGTCGCTCGCGTGGCCGGGGATGGTGTCGCCGTAGGCGCGCTTGGCTTCCTCGCCGAACCATTCGATGAAGCTCGCGCCATAGGCGATCTCGCCCTTGCCTTCGGCGAGCGGCTTGCCCTGTTCGCGGCTGAGCAGCTCGCCCAGATCGTCCTGCGCCTCGATCATCAACTCGTAGAGCTTGCGCAGAATCTTCGCACGCTCGCCGGCGGTCTTGGCGCGCCATGCGGGCAGTGCGGCTTCGGCGGCGTCGATCGCGCGCAGCGTCTCGTCCGCGCCCATCTTGGGCACGGTGCCGAGCGTCTTGCCGGTGCCCGGATCGGTGACGTCGAGCGTCGCGCCGGAATCGGCATCGCACCACTTGCCGTCGATGTAGCACTGCTGCTTGAGGAAGTCGGTGTAGGCCATTTCGTGCAGGTCCTCTTCAATTCGTCTCGTCGGGGCCGGTCTGCCATCGCGTCGCGAAGGGCCGGTGGAACGGTGGCGCCCGGCCGGGTCACATGAGCCCAACGAGCGGATGGCTTGCGCGTTGCATGGGCGGCCAATGGTTGTGCGCGCTCGTTTCGGGCATGACCGGCCAGCGGAACTGGCGTGCCGGTCAGGCAGTCTCGTCAGGCCTTGACGTCGGCCCATTCGGGATGGCGCTCGAAGGCGGTTACCACGTAGCTGCAGCGTGGGGCGATGCGAAAGCCGTTCTCGCGCGCGTCGGCGACCATCGCCTCGACCAGCCGTCCGGCAACGCCGCGTCCGCCGATCTCGCGCGGGACGAGCGTGTGGTCGGCGTAGTGCACGCCCTCGCGCTCGGTCCAGGTCAGCAGCCCGGTGCTGTCGGAATCCGCGACGTGGGCCACGTACTCGCCCTTTGCGCCGTCCTCGTGCTTGGTGATGGTCACTGCGACCATAAGGCCTGTCTCCTCAAGGCGACCCTCGCGGGCCTCGGTGTTTTCTCGCAGGTGCTTGACGCGCAAGGGCGTCCCTGCGCAGGGCATATGGTCATGCAGTTCCTTTCCGACAACGCCGCCGCCGTTCACCCCCGCGTCTGGGAGGCCATGAAGGCCGCCGACACCGCCGATGCGCCTTACGACAACGACGCGCTCAGCCGCGCGCTCGACGAGCGCTTCTCGGCCTTGTTCGGGCGCGAGTGCGCGGCGCTCTGGGTGGCGACGGGAACTGCGGCGAATTGCCTCGCGCTTTCGGCGCTGGTCCCCCCGCACGGGGCCGCCGTCTGCCACCGCGAGGCGCATATCGAGATGGACGAGGCGGGCGCTCCGGGGTTCTTCCTGCACGGGGCCAAGCTTCTGCTGGCTGACGGCGAGAGCGCCAAGCTCACTCCGCAAGGCATCGCCGCGGTGATCGACCCGATCCGCGACGACGTGCACCAGGTCCAGCCGCACGCGATCTCGATCACGCAGGCGAGCGAATATGGCTGTGTCTATCGGCCCGAGGAGCTCGAGGCCATCGCCGCGCTTGCCGGTGCGCGCGGGCTCGGCCTCCACGTCGACGGTGCGCGCTTCGGCAATGCCGTCGCCTTCCTCGGCTGCGGCGCCGGCGAGGCGGTGGGCGCGGCGGACGTGCTCAGCTTCGGCTTCGTCAAGAACGGCGCGATGAGCGCGGAGGCGATCGTGTTCTTCGATCCTGAAATGGCCGCGACCGTTCGCTACCGCCGCAAGCGCGCCGGGCACCTGCAGTCCAAGGGGCGCTTTCTGGCGGCCCAGATCCATGCCATGCTCGAGGGCGACCTGTGGCTCGCCAATGCCCGCGCGGCCAATGCCGCGGCTGCCGAGCTGGCCGGTGCCTGTTCGCAGCGCCTGCTTCACCCGGTCGAGGCCAACGAGCTGTTCCTGGCCTGCACGCCTGTAGAGCGCGCGGCGCTGCGCGAGCAGGGTTTCGGCTTCTACGACTGGGGCGAGGACGCGGCGCGGCTGGTCACGGCGTGGGACGCGAAGGCAGAGCACGTCACCGCGCTGGCACGCGCGATCGCCGCGCTGTGAGCGGCACTCAAGGGGCAAACGAATGAGCGAAGTCTCGATGCTGCGGCCCGCGGTCGCGCTGCCGTTCCTGCTGGTCAGCCTGATCTGGGGTTCGACCTGGTGGGTGATCACCGGGCAGATCGGCGACGTGCCCGCGAGCTGGTCGGTCGCCTATCGCTTCCTGCTGGCGACCCCGGCGATGTTTCTCGTCGCGCTGGCCATGCGGCGCAGCCTGAAACTGGGGCGCGACGGGCACATCCTCGCCTTCCTCGTCGGGCTGACCCAGTTCTGCGGCAACTACAACTTCGTCTACCGCGCCGAGCTGCACCTGACCTCGGGCATCGTCGCGGTCATGATCTCGCTGATGCTGGTGCCCAACGCGGTCTTCGCGCGGATGCTGCTCGGCCAGCCGATCACCCGCCGCTTCGCGCTCGGCAGCGTGATCGCGATTGCGGGCATCGGCATCCTGCTACTGCACGAGGCGCGCGAGGCGCCGGTGCAGGGCAAGGTCGTGCTTGGCGTGGTGCTGGCGCTGCTCGCCATGCTCGCCGCCTCGATCTCGAACGTGATCCAGGCCAACGAGACCGGGCGTCGCCTGCCGATGGTCAGCCTGCTCGCCTGGGCAATGCTCTACGGCACCTTGTGCAATGTCGCGATTGCCCTGTGGCAGGCGGGGGCGCCGGTCCTGCCGCGCGCGCCGGGCTACTGGCTGGGTACGGCCTATCTCGCGGTGTTCGGCTCGGTCGTGACCTTCCCGATCTACTACAACCTGATCCGCCAGCTGGGCGCGGGGCGCGCAGCCTACAACGGCGTCGCGGTGGTGGTGATCGCGATGCTGCTCTCGACCGTGCTCGAGGGTTATCGCTGGTCGCTGCTTGCAGGGCTGGGCGCGGGGCTCGCGACGCTCGGGCTCATCGTCGCGCTCAGCGCGCGCAAGCCCGCCGCATAGTCGGGATAGGCCGGACGCCAGCCAAGCACGCGCTTTGCCTTGCCGTTGGCGACGCGCCGGTTCTCGGCGTAGAAGCCGCGCGCCATCGGCGATAGCTGCGCCTCGTCGAGGGTCTGGAGCGGGGGCAGGGGCGCGCCGGTCAAACGGCAGGCCAGCTCGACCAGAAGGTTCTGGCTGCACGGCAGGTCGTCGGCGAGGTTGTAGGCGCCCGGCGGGGCATCGAGCCCGGCGATCACGCCTGCGGCGATATCCTCGACGTGCACCCGGCTGAAGACCTGATCGGGCAGGTCAATGCGGTGCGCGCGCCCTTCGGCGACGCGCTCGAGGATCGAGCGGCCCGGACCGTAGATCCCGGGCAGCCGGTAGACCCGCGCGCCGCGCCTCAGCCATTCGCCATCGGCCTCGGCGCGCGCGGTGCGTCGCCCGGTGCCGACGGGCGAACTCTCGTCGACCCATGCGCCTTGCGCATCGCCGTAGACCCCGGTCGAGGAGAGGTAGGAGAGCGCCTTGCCGGCAAGTGCATCGCCATAGCTCTCGAGCACCGGGTCGAGCGGCTCGCCGCGCGCTTCCTTGCCCGGCGGGACAGAGGACAGCACGTGGTCGGCATCGGCCAGCGCGAGGCGCACGTTGCCCTCGTCGGCGAAGGCGAGCGTGCCCTCGCGCCCGGTCGAGACGACTTCCCAGCCACGCGCCTCGGCGTGGTTGGCGATGACCCTGGCGGTATAGCCGAGGCCGAAGATGAACAGGCGGCGTGACATGCGCTGGGGTCTATTCCTTGCCGAAGGTCTGGGGCAGCGGAGCGGGGTGGAACATCTTCGCATCGGGCACGTGGTCCTTCTTCCACTGCATCGCCATGCGCACGCGGGTCTCGCCCGAGGGGTGGTCGAAGAACAGCGCTTCCTCGATCGGGCCCGGCTCGATCTTGCGGTATTCGGAGAGCTTCATCGCGATCGAGGCGAAGCCGTCGGGCTCGCGCGCCACGTCGAGGCCGAAGGCGTCGGCCTCGCTCTCGTCGACGCGGATCAGCGTGTTGAGGGCAGGCGTTGCGAGCAGCGAGAGCACCGAGAGGCAGATGCTGAGCACCGGCAGCGAGGCGGGATCGGCCAGTTCCTTGACACCCCAGCTCTTGCCGAAGCGGGCGAGCAGCGCCGGGGCGATGCGCGAGGTCGCAAACAGCATCAGGGCCGCGAGTGCGGTGATGAAGATGACGTTGCGCCAGGTATGGCCAAGCACGTAATGCCCCATCTCGTGGCCCATGACCGCGGCGATCTCGTCGGGGGTCGAGCGATTCAGCAGGTTGTCGTTGAGGCTGATGCGGATCGTGGGGCCTACTCCCGAAACATTGGCCGAGATGCGCTTCGACTGCTTGCTCGCGTCGAACAGGTAGATGTGTTCGGCAGGGATTTGGTGGGCCTTGGCCATGGCCACGATACGCTCGCGCACCGGTCCTTGCGGCAGCTCGGTATAGGTATTGAACAAAGGCGCGACGTAGACCGGCGAAAGCGCCATCACGAACACCATGAACAGCGCGATCACGCCGGTGCCCAGCACCCACCAGGTTTTCGGGAAGCGGCGGATCACCGCATAGACGATGACGATGAGCAGCGTCATCAGGACGAGGCTGATCGCGAACTCGATTGCCTGCTCACCCAGCCAGCCGCCGAAGCTCATGTTCATGAGGCCGTACTGCTTCTCGCGGAAATAGCCGGTGTAGATCGTCCAGGGCAGCGTCAGCGCCGTGCCCAGCAGCGCGTAGAGCAGCGCGGTCAGCGCGACGGCGAGCGAGCGGCGGCGCACGAGATGCACCGCGAGATCGCGGATCGCGGCGGAGATGCGCAGGCGCAGGATCACCAGGTCTATCGCCAGCGCGATGAGCGTGCCCCACAAGGGCAGCCAGTAACCGCCCTCGAAATAGGCATCGGAGCGCGCACGGGCGGGGCCCTGCAAGGTATCGAGCCAGAGCCGCGTCGCGGCCTCGACGTCGAAGCCGGGGTTTGCCGGGCTCGCCGCATGCGCGCTCGCCACGGTCAGGGCGAGGCCGCCCAGAGCCAGCAGCAGGCCGCTAGCGAGGCGCGCGACAGGGCGCTGGAAATTCGCTGTGTTCAAGGTCTTCTCCCCGCGCCTCGGCGCATTGTTGCGCAATTCGTATCGCAACTGCTGGCAATCGCAAGGCGAGCGCTTAAGTTGGCGTGCATGGATATCGCCAGCAGACCCGCCGAACCCGCAGAGAACACCCAGATCGCCGACGCCGCGCCGCCGCCTGCCGCGCCGCCGGTGATCCGCCGAGAGGATTACCTGCCCCCGGCCTGGCTGATTCCCGAGATCGCGCTCGACTTCGCGCTGGGCCTCGACGAGACGGTGGTCGTCTCGAAGCTCTCGGTGCGGCGCAATCCGGATGGCAACGGCACCGCGACCCTGCGCCTCAACGGCGACCAGATCGCGCCGCGCGCGGTCACTGTTGATGGAACCGCGCTCAATGACTGGAAGCTCGACGGCCCTGACCTGCTGATCGAACTGGCGGGCGATGCGCACGAGGTCGCCATCGAGACCGTGCTCAACCCGGCGGCCAACAGCCAGCTCATGGGCCTCTATGCCTCGAACGGCATGCTGTGCACCCAGTGCGAGGCCGAGGGCTTCCGCCGCATCACCTTCTTCCCCGACCGCCCCGACGTGCTTTCCACCTATTCCGTGCGCATGAGCGGCGACAAGGCTACCTTCCCGATCCTGCTCGCCAACGGCAACTGCACGGCCGAGGGTGAGGGCGAGGACGGGACGCACTGGGCCGAGTGGCACGATCCCTGGCCCAAGCCGAGCTACCTCTTCGCGCTCGTCGCGGGCGAACTGGTCGCCAACCATGCGACTTTCACCACGATGAGCGGGCGCCGCGTCGACCTCAACGTCTGGGTGCGCCCGGGCGACGAGGGCCGCACCCAGCACGCGATGGATTCGCTGATCGCCTCGATGAAGTGGGACGAGGAGACCTTCGGGCGCGAATACGACCTCGACCTGTTCAACATCGTTGCCGTGTCCGACTTCAACATGGGCGCGATGGAGAACAAGGGGCTCAACGTCTTCAATACCCGCTATGTGCTGGCCGACCCCGACACCGCGACCGATGCCGACTACGACGCGGTCGAAGGCGTGATCGGGCACGAATACTTCCACAACTGGTCGGGCAACCGCGTGACCTGCCGCGACTGGTTCCAGCTTTCGCTCAAGGAAGGCTTCACCGTGCTGCGCGATCAGCTGTTCAGCGCCGACATGGGCTCCGAACCGGTCAAGCGCATCGAGGACGTGCGGGTGCTGCGCATTGCCCAGTTCCCCGAGGACTCTGGCCCGCTCGCCCATCCGATCCGTCCGGATTCCTATCAGGAAATCAGCAACTTCTACACAGCGACCGTCTACAATAAGGGCGCCGAGGTGATCCGCATGATGCGCACCATGGCGGGCGAGGAGGCCTTCCGGAAGGGGACCGACCTCTACTTCGAGCGCCACGACGGCACGGCCGCGACCTGCGAGGACTTCGTCAAGGCAATCGAAGACGGCACCGGGCTCGATCTCGCGCGCTTCCGCCTGTGGTATTCGCAGGCCGGGACCCCGCAGGTCAGCGCAAGGCTCGAGCATGACGGGCGCATCGCCCGGCTGGCGCTGACCCAGACCGTCCCCGCGACCCCGGGGCAGCCCGAGAAGGCGCCGATGCCGATCCCGCTGCGCATTGCCCTGTTCGACCGCGATACCGGCACGCATGCGGGCGAGCACCTCGTGATCCTCGACGGCGACGAAGGCTCGTTCGCTTTCGAGGGCTTCGACAAGCCCCCGGTCCTCTCGATCAACCGCGGCTTCTCGGCCCCGGTCGCGATCGAGATGGAGCGCGAGGACGAGGACCTCGTGTTCCTCGCCGCCAACGACGACGATCCCTTCGCCCGCTACGAGGCGATGCAGAGCCTCGTGCTCCAGCATCTCGTCGCGGCGGTCGGCGGCGGCCTCGACGAGGCGCGTCGCGCCAGTGGCCGCGCGGCTATCGGCCGGGCGATGAAGGCGATCGTCACCGATCCCGAGCTCGACGACCTGATGCGCGGCGAGCTGATGATCCTGCCCGCCGAGAGTTACCTCGCCGAGCAGCTGCTGGTTTCCGACCCGGGCGTGATCCACGCCGAGCGCGAGGCGCTCAAGGCCTGGCTCGGGCTCGAGCTCGCCGACGAGCTCAAGGCGCTCCACGACCGGATCAGCGCGGTGCCCTATTCGCGCGATGCCGCCGCGCGCGGCGCGCGCAAGCTCAAGACCCAGGCGCTGGTCCTGATCGCGAGCGGCGATGCCGGGGAAGGCGCGGCCCGTGCCATCGCGCAATACCGCAAGGCCGATAACATGACCGACCGCCAGGGCGCGGTCATGGTGCTCGCCGGGCTGGACTGTCCCGAACGCGAGGAGGCACTGGCCGATTTCCTCGCGCGCTACGAGGGCAACGCGCTGGTCATCGACAAGTGGTTCTCGCTCCAGGCGGGCTCTTTCCACCCGCGCGTGCTCGAGCAGATCCACGCGCTCGCCCAGCACGACGAGTTCCGCATGTCGAACCCCAACCGCGTGCGCTCGCTCTACATGGCAGCGGCGGTCAATCCGCAAGCCTTCCACGATGCCAGCGGAGCGGGCTATGCGATGATCGGCGAGCTGATCCGCAAGCTCGATCCGATCAATCCGCAGACCGCCGCGCGCTTCGTGCCCGCGCTCGGGCGCTGGCGCCGGGTTGAGCCGGGCCGTGCCGCGATGATGCGGGCCGAACTCGAGAAGATCGCTGCCGTGCCCTCGCTCTCGCGCGATGTGCGCGAGCAGGTCACCAAGAGCCTTGGCTGACATGGAAGCGCCTGAGGGCATCGCACGCGAAGTCGACGTCGCGCGCGCGGGCGTGCTCGACCTTGCGGGCGTCGCCCACGGTTTCCTCGGACGCTCGGGCGGGGTCAGTACCGGCGAGGTGGCCGGGCTCAACGTGGGCTACGGTTCTGGCGATGCGCGCGAGCTGATCGACGAGAACCGGGCCCGCGCCGCCGCCGCGGTATTGCCCGGTGCGCCGCTCGCCAGTGTCTACCAGGTCCATTCGGCGGCCTGCGTCACGCTGGGCGACGATCTCTGGCCCGAGGCCGAGCGCCCTCACGCCGATGCACTGGTGACCAGGCGGGCGGGTGTCCTGCTCGGCATTCTCACCGCCGATTGTGCGCCCGTGCTCTTCGCCGACCCCGTCGCCGGTGTCGTGGGCGCCGCGCATGCCGGCTGGAAGGGCGCGATCGGCGGGGTGACCGACAGCACCATCGCCGCGATGGAAGCACTCGGCTCGCGCCGAGGCGATATCGTGGCCGCCGTGGGGCCGTGCATCGCGCGTCGCTCTTACGAGGTCGACGAGGCCTTTTTCCAGCGCTTCCAGGCCGAGGATCTCGCCAACGCCGATTTCTTTGCAGGGGGGCGTGCGGGCCATCACCAGTTCGACCTCGAGGCCTATGTGGCTGCACGTCTGGCACGCGCCGGGCTGGGGCGGGTCGAGGCACTCGGCCTCGATACTTACACTGCGCCCGAGCGCTATTATTCGTTCCGCCGGGCCACCCACAAGGGCGAGGCCAGTTACGGGAGACAGATCTCCTTGATCGGCTTGACCTAAGTCAAACCACTCTAGTCATTGCTTTCGTAGAAGCCCCCAGAGGTGCCCGTCTGCCAGCCCGCTCCCAAAAAACGCGGTTGGCACGGTACAGTTTCGTGTATATCAGACCCGCAAAGTCGGTAATAATCGGGCCGGAATCCGGTTAAGTGCCGTCATTGGGGGGATACCGCGAACCTTTGGTTGGCATCCTGGCCTCCTGTCGGAGACGGCAGGGGGTTGTCTAAAGCAAGGCAAGGGCAGACATGGCAGAACAAGAGGGCGTGCGGCGGCGCGATTTCATAAATGTCGCGGCGGTTAGCGCGGCAGGGGTCGCCGGAATTGGGGTTGTCATTCCGCTGGTCAGCCAGATGTCGGCATCGGCCGACGTGCTGGCCGCGTCATCGACCGAAGTCGATATTTCCGCGATCCAGCAGGGCCAGGCGATCAAGGCGATCTTTCGCAAGCAGCCGGTCTTCATCCGCAATCTGACGCAGCGCGAGATCGACGAGGCCAACAAGGTCGACGTCTCCTCGCTGCGCGATCCGCAGTCGCTGGAAGAGCGTACCAAGGAAGGCAAGGCCAACTGGCTCATCACCATGGGTGTGTGCACGCACCTTGGCTGCGTGCCGCTCGGCGCCGGCGAGGGTGAACCGCGTGGCGAATTCGGCGGCTACTTCTGCCCCTGCCACGGCTCGCACTACGACACCGCCGCCCGTATCCGTAAGGGCCCCGCGCCCCTGAACCTGCAGGTTCCGGAATACGAATTCACGTCCGACACCGTCGTGACGATCGGCTGAGGCCAAGAGAGAGGATCACGAACATGAGCTTTCCCTGGGCCAAGCAGTACACCCCGTCGCATCCCTTCATGAAGTGGATGGACGAGCGGCTTCCCCTCCCGCGTCTGGTCTACAACGCGGTCGGCAGCGGCTACGAGGTGCCTCGCAACCTCAACTACTTCTGGAACTTCGGGTTCCTGGCGGGGCTGTGCCTCGTGCTGCAGATCGTGACGGGTATCGTCATGGCCATGCACTATGCCGCGAATACCGAAGTCGCCTTCGATACGATCGAGCATACGGTGCGCGACGTGAACTGGGGCTGGCTGATGCGCTACGCGCACGCCAACGGCGCCTCGGCCTTCTTCGTCGTCATCTACATCCACATCTTCCGCGGCTTCTTCTACGGCTCGTACAAGGCCCCGCGCGAGATGGTGTGGCTGCTCGGCGTCGTCATCTTCCTGCTGATGATGGCCACCGCCTTCATGGGCTACGTGCTTCCCTGGGGCCAGATGAGCTTCTGGGGCGCCAAGGTCATCACCGGCCTGTTCAGCGCGATCCCCTTCGTGGGTGAGCCGCTGCAGCAGTGGCTGCTCGGCGGTTTCGCGCCGGACAATGCCGCTCTGAACCGCTTCTTCTCGCTGCACTACCTGCTGCCCTTCGTCATTCTGGGCGTGGTGATCCTGCATATCTGGGCGCTGCATATCCCGGGCTCGTCGAACCCGACCGGCATCGAGGTCAAGAGCGAGAGCGACACGGTTCCGTTTTACCCCTATTACGTCGCCAAGGATGGCTGGGCGATCGGCGTCTTCGCGATCCTGTACTGCGCGATGGTGTTCTTCGCGCCGAACTACCTCGGGCACCCGGACAACTACATTCCGGCCAACCCGATGTCGACGCCCGCACACATCGTGCCCGAATGGTACTTCTGGCCGTTCTACGCGATCCTGCGCGCCTTTACCCAGGACTTCTTCTTCATCCCGGCAAAGCTGATGGGCGTGCTGGCGATGTTCGGGGCGATCCTGGTGTGGTTCTTCCTGCCCTGGCTCGACAAGTCGCCGGTGCGCTCGGGCGCCTTCCGCCCGGTGTTCAAGTGGTTCTTCGCGATCCTCGTGGTCGACATGCTGGTGCTGTTCTACTGCGGCGGTGCGCCGGCTGAAGAGCCCTTCGTCATGATCAGCCAGCTCGCGTCGTTCTACTACTTCGCGCACTTCCTGATCATCCTGCCGATCGTTTCGGCCATCGAGAAGCCCAAGGCCCTGCCTTTCTCCATCACCGAGTCCGTACTCGGCAAGGACGAAGACGCGGCGCTTGAGCCCTCGGCCTGATCAACAGCAGACACGAAAGAGACGAAAGACATGGCACGCATTCTCTCGATCCTCGTCGGGCTGTTCTTCACGGTGGCCCTGGCATGGTCCTTCGGTGTGGGCTTCTACACCTGGGCGACCGAGCCGGCGCAGCCGACGGCCGAGCACGAGTTCCACGAACACCCCAAGCACGTCAGCTTCTCGAGCGACGGCCCCTTCGGCACGTTCGACCGCCAGCAGCTGCAGCGCGGCTTCCAGGTCTACCAGCAGGTCTGTGCGGCCTGCCACGCGCTCAAGCACGTCGCTTTCCGCGACCTCGAGCACATCGGCTACAACGAGGCCGAGGTTAAGGCGATCGCCGCGCAGTTCCAGATCCCCAAGTACGACGAGATGACCGGCGAGGTGACCACCGCAGAGGGCACCCCGACCGACTACTTCCCGCCGGTCGCCTATGGTGGCCAGGGCTCGCCGCCGGATCTCTCGCTGATCACCAAGGCGCGTCATGACGGTGGACCTTACGTCTACTCGCTGCTGACCGGCTATCAGGATCAGCCCGCCGAACTGCTCGAGCACTTCCCGGACTCCAAGACGCCGGACGGGCTTTACTACAACCCGTACTTCGCCAACCTCAACCTGGCGATGCCGCCGCCGCTGATGCCCGATATGGTCACCTATTCGGATGGCACCAAGGCCACCGTCGACCAGATGTCCAAGGACGTATCGGCGTTCCTCATCTGGAGCGCGGAGCCCACGCTGGAAAAGCGCCGCCAGACCGGCTGGCCGATCCTCGGCTTCCTGCTCTTCGCGACGATCCTGGGCTACATGTCCTACCGCAACATCTGGGCCGGCAAGAAGCACTGAGCTTCCCCGTCCCGACCTTGATCGAGAAGGCCCCTGTCATCCAAGCGGACGACAGGGGCCTTTTTCGTGCTAGGGGGCGTGCAAACTTCCCAGACGCCGATGCAAGGACCTCCAAGGTGACCCCCGAAGACCTCAAGCCGCTGATCCGCACGATCCCCGATTTCCCCAAGCCGGGCATCCTGTTCCGCGACGTGACCACCTTGATGGGCGATGCGCGCGGCTTCGCGGGTGCGGTCGAGCTGCTCGCCGAGAAGGTCAGCGCCTGCGGCGGCGAGGCGATTGCCGGGATCGAGGCGCGCGGCTTCATCTTCGGCGCCGCCGTCGCCGCCCGGCTGGGGCTTGGTTTCATCCCGGTGCGCAAGCCCGGCAAGCTGCCGGTTCCGGTCCTCGCCATCGACTACGCGCTCGAATACGGCACCGACACGCTTGAGGTCGATCCGGACGCGGTGGGCGAAGGGCGCCGGGTGGTGCTGATGGACGATCTGCTCGCCACCGGCGGCACCGCGCTCGCCGCCGCCGAACTGCTGCGCCGTGCCGGGGGCGACGTGCGCGAGGCGCTTTTCCTTGTCGACCTGCCCGAACTGGGCGGGGCCGCGCGGCTGCGCGAGGCGGGCATCGCGGTCGAGGCCCTGATCGACTTTCCCGGCCACTGACAGGACGCAGACCTGTCATTTCGCGCGCGCCCTCGCTAATCCCTGCGCGAGGGCCCAACGAGGCCATGCCCATCCTTCAGCGAGAACGACGATGACCCAGACCCGCTTCTACCCGATCGGCACCCCCGGCGAGCCCTGGGGCGAGAAGGAGCGCGACGAGTGGCGCGCGACCCAGCCGCAGCGGCGCTCCTATGCCACCGACGTCCTGCCGCGCGTCGAGGCGCTGGCCAATCGCTTCGAGGTCGTGCCCTACGGCGCGCTCGACTATGCTGGCGAGCAATACCCGCTCTTCGCACTGCGCAGCACGCCTCACGATCCGGCCCTGCCGACCGCGCTCGTGACCGGCGGGGTGCATGGCTACGAGACCAGCGGCGTGATGGGCGCGCTCGAATTCCTCGAAACCCGCGCTGCCGACTATGCGGGCCGCGCCAACCTCGTCGTCGTGCCTTGCGTCAGCCCCTGGGGCTACGAGCGGATCAACCGCTGGAACTACGACGCGATCGATCCCAACCGCAATTTCCGGGCGGACAGTCCGGCCGCGGAGTGCCGCGCGCTGATCGCGCTCGTCGCGGGGCAACCCGGTCCGTTTCTCATGCATATCGACCTGCACGAGACCACCGACAGCGACGAGAGCGAGTTCCGCCCCGCGCTCAGCGCACGCGACGGCGAGAACTACGAGCCCGACACCATCCCCGACGGCTTCTACCTCGTCGATGACGGCGAGGCGCCGCAGCCCGCCTTCCAGCAGGCGATCATCGCCGCGGTTGCGCGCGTCACGCACATTGCACCTGCCGACGCGCAGGGCAACATCATCGGCTCGCCGGTCGTGGCTCCCGGCGTGATCGAGTATCCCGCGAGCAAGGCCGCGATGTGCGCTTCGGTCACCGCTGCGCGCTTCAAGACCACCACCGAGGTCTACCCCGACAGTCCCCGTGCGACACCCGAGCAATGCAATGCAGCGCAAGTCGCGGCAGTCTGTGCCGGCCTGGATTACGCACTCGAAAATGCCTGACTGCCTTTGCCCGTGCTCCGCAATGGAGCGCGGGCACGACGCCGCTGTGGGCGAGCGCCAGGCCTGATGTAATGGGAAGTGAGGCTGGAGCGGGTAGCGGGAATCGAACCCGCATAACTAGCTTGGAAGGCTAGGGCTTTACCACTAAGCTATACCCGCTTGATCGAGCCGTTCGGCCAGATGTGGCAACCATGTCCTCGCGGTCGGGATGACCCGCCTGCGATTCGCTCGCGGATTGCCACGCGAAGCGCACTTGCGTCAACGCCTCTTTTCACGACGCGCGACGGTAAATGCCTGCAGGCCCGCATTTGCGCGGGTTCGGCAGGGTTTGTCGGGCTGAAAGCGCGGTGAGCGCCTGATCGCCTCCCTGTCGTCTCGCGCTTGCGGATGTTACCCTGCGCTCCCGGAACAGGAGGATCGAGCAGGCATGGCAACGACACGAACCGGATCATCTGCCACCAGCGGCACGGCGACGGCGTCAGCGACAGGGAGCCAGCGGCGCGGGGCGCTCGACCTGCTGATGAAGTCGAGCCTTGGCAAGTTGCTGCGCCGTATCGGCGGCAGCGCCCCCAAGACTTCGGGCGATGGGCTGCTCGAACTCGCCGATGCTCTGCTCTCGGTGCGCGGGCGGGCTTCGGGGCCTGCGCTCGCTGCCGGCTTCTTCGATCACTACGAGGGATGCTCCAAGGCTGCACGAAAGGAATTCCTCGGCGCGATCCACGGTCTGCACCCCGCCGACAGCGGCGCGATCGACGCGGCGATCGAGCGCTGGAATGCGCACCGCGACGAGGCGGCGGCGCGCGCACTCCATGCCGCGAGCGAGGCGCCCAGCCGTGCGCTCATCAATCAGCTCAACCTCGCCCCGCAAGGGACGCGCAAGCTGATCGCCATGCGCGAGGATCTGCTCGATGCCGCAGGCGGCAAGCCCAAGGGCGGCCTTGCTGCCCTCGACCGCGAGCTGGAAAGCGCCTTTACCTCGTGGTTCAACGCGGGCTTCCTCGAGCTGCGCCGGATTGGCTGGGATTCGCCCGCCGTGCTGCTCGAGCGCATCATTCGCTACGAGGCGGTGCACACGATCCAGGGCTGGGATGACCTGCGCCGCCGGGTCGAGCCTGCCGACAGGCGCTGCTACGGCTTCTTCCACCCGCAGATGCCCGAGGACCCGCTCATCTTCGTTGAGGTGGCGCTGACCGAGACGCTGCCCGGCGCGATCCACCAGGTCATCGCCGAGACCCGCAAGGAAGTGCCTGCGCGCGAGGCGAATTGCGCGATCTTCTACTCGATCAGCAATTGCCAGAAGGGATTGAAGGGCATCCCATTCGGCAACCACCTCATCAAGCGCGTGGTCAGCCTGCTCAAGGAGGACCTGCCCCAGCTCAAGACTTTCGCGACGCTCAGCCCGGTGCCCGGTTTTGCCAAGTGGCTTGCTGCCGAACAGGAGGGCAAGGCGGTGCTGCCGGGCGCGTCCGAGCTGCGCACGCTCGCCGCGCGCTATCTGCTCACAGCCAAGGGGCGCGGGCTGCAGCCGCGCGATCCGGTCGCGCGCTTTCACCTTGGCAACGGGGCGCGGCTCGAGGCAATCCACGCCAATGCCGATCTCTCGCCCAATGGCCTTCGCCAGAGCCACGGCATCATGGTCAACTACCTCTACGACCTCGACTATATCGAGGCCAACAGCTTCGCGCTCAACGAGAGCGGGACGATTGCCGCCGCGAAATCGCTGCGCGCGCTGATCGAGGAGAAGCCGGCCGACAAGGGCCAGAAGGGCACAGGGCGTTTCTCGGGCAAGGCTGCGGGCAGCGAGAGCGTGGCCCTGGCCTGAATGTCGGCAGGGCCGGGGAAAGCCTGACGGGTCCTGCTTCCTGAGCTGGATTGAAACTGCGCGAGATGTGCAAGAGGCAAGAGAGCCGCTCGACTATCGGTCCATTTGGAATTGTTCGCGGCGATTGGCGTATTGCGCGATCCAGACCGGTGCGCCTTGATCCGCATCAAGGCGCATATGCGCTCCATCGCATATGGTGCAGCCATGGCACAGCACGTCGACGAACTCCTCGCCGTCCTGGCAGAGCTCACGCGACTGCGTGCGCTTCAGATCGTCTGGGTTGGCGATGAACACAGTGTGTGCGACCTCATGGGCCGCCTCGACGTGACGCAATCGCGCATGTCGCGGCACATGCAGCGCCTGAAGAAGGCAGGACTGGTGGTCGATCGCCGGGATGGGCAATGGGTCCGGTATCGCAAGTGCACCGCGCTCCCCGACGGGTGGGTGGCCATTATCGAACGTGTCCTCGATACACTGCCGACTTGCTCCGAAGCCCTCGACCACAAGAAGGCTGCATGACATGAACACGCTTTCTGCATCCCTTGGCCAGGCCCGGAAGTCTCAGTCCGTGTGGTTCGTCGGCATTGCCCTCGCGCTCGCTGCGTGGTTCGCGGTCTATGCGCAGTTGCAGCCGTTGTCCCGGTGGCTCGTGGCCCGGATGCCGATCAGGCCGGACAGTCATCTTGCCGCTTCGGTCGAATTCTTCTTCTACGATACGCCCAAGGTCCTGATGCTCCTGACACTGGTGGTCTTCGCCATGGGCGTGGTGCGCAGCTTCTTTTCACCCGAACGGACCCGCGCTCTGCTCGCGGGCAAACGCGAGGGGCTTGGCAACATCGCAGCTGCGCATCTGGGCATCGTGACGCCGTTTTGTTCCTGCTCGGCTGTGCCCCTGTTCGTCGGCTTCGTGTCGGCAGGCGTTCCGCTCGGTGTGACGTTTTCGTTCCTGATTGCGGCTCCCATGGTCAACGAGATCGCACTGGGACTGTTGTTTGCGCTCGTGGGCTGGCAGGTCGCCCTTACCTATCTCGCCTTTGGCCTTGGCGTGGCCATCGTCTCGGGCTGGGTGATCGGCCGGCTGCACCTTGAAGGCTGGCTCGAGCCCTGGGTGCGCGAAGTTCAGGCCGCGGACGTGAATTTCGTGGATGAACATATTCGCTGGAGCGACAGGTTCGAGGCCGGTTGGGAAGCCGTGAAGGAGATCGTCGGCAAGATCTGGTACTGGTTGATCGCCGGAATTGCCGCCGGAGCGTTTATCCATGGCTATGTGCCGGCAGCCCTGCTTTCCGGAATCATGGGCGCTGACGCCTGGTGGTCCGTTCCGGCTGCCATCCTGCTGGGTATTCCCATGTACTCCAACGCAGCCGGGATCATTCCCGTGATCGAGGCACTGCTCGGCAAGGGGGCTGCGCTGGGCACCGTCCTGGCCTTCATGATGTCGGTGATCGCTCTGTCGCTTCCCGAAATGATCATCTTGCGCAAGGTCCTCAGCATCAAGCTGATCGGCGTGTTCATTGCCGTCGTAGGCTCAGGTATCCTTGCCGTGGGTTACCTTTTCAACGCGCTCTATTCCTGAAGAAGAGGATGCTTGGGATGAAAGACATCAAGGTGCTCGGCCCCGGTTGCAAACGGTGTCAGGCCACGCAGGAAATGGTCGAGGCCGCCGCGAAGGAGCTCGGGTGCGACATCGCGATCGATAAGGTCACCGACTACGCCGAAATGGCGAGGTACGGTATCGTGTCGACACCGGGCATCGTGATCGATGGCAAGCTCGTGCATTCCGGCGGGTTGCCGAAGGAAGACGATCTAAAGCGCTGGCTTCAGTCCTGATCGCACGACGTAGCATCACGTGATCGTACGCGATGGGCGCCAGATGGACCTCGCCCCCGCTTGATACCTGAAGCGCGCGACGGGTGATATCCAGACAAGCCAAGGCCCCGGAGCCGGACTTCGCGGGCCGTTTTGCGATCTTCGGAATATTTCGGAAAACGCGGCGCTGGAGCGGGTGAAGGGAATCGAACCCTCGTCGTCAGCTTGGGAAGCTGCTGCTCTACCATTGAGCTACACCCGCGTCTCGTAGCGCGAAGGAGCGCCGATTGCACCGAAACGCGGGCCGCGTCAATGGGGCTCGCGCTTGGGGGCGGTCTGCTGCTGCGAGAGGGCGCGGGCGAGGGGGGCGATCTGGTCTGCCGGGATACGCCGGGCGATGACGGGCATCGGGACCTGGGGCTTGTGCGCGTCGATCGTCGTCTCTTCGCCCTGCCAGGCTTCGAGGCGGCCGGTGAGGTAGGCGGCATGCTGGCCGGCGATGTAGGGAGCCTTGCGTCCCGGCGCGTGGCACGAGGCGCAGGCGGGAAGCTGCTTGCGGCGGTCTCCCCCGACTAGGAGCGGATGCGTGGCGGCAAGCGGGACGTCGCGAAGGCCCGGCAGGGCGGCGAAGTGGTCGGCAAGGGCGCGCATCTGCGCCTCGTCGAGCGCGGCGGCGGCGACCTGCATCGCGCCGCTCTGGCGGCTGCCCGCGGCATAGGCACGCAGGGTGTGGTAGAGGTGGTCGGCCTTCTGTCCGGCGATGATGGGGATGTCACTCTGCTCGCGGCCCATGCCGTCGCTGCCGTGGCAGCCGGTGCAGGCGGCGAGACTGCGCGCGAGCGGCGGAGCGCTCTCCGGGGCGCTGGAGGGGCGCGGCGCGGTCAGCTCCTCGTAGCGCTGCGGGCTCATGGCGGGCAGGGCGCGCAGGAAGCCGACCATGCGGCGGATCTCGTCGGGGCGCTCGGGCGTCGGCCAGGCGGGCATGCCGGTGAACTTGACCCCGTGCTTGACGATCCAGAACAGCTCGCGGTCGGTGTAGTGGCCTGCGACCTTCGCAAGATCGGGTGCGGGCGGAGTGGCGGACTGCATCACTGGCGAAGGGCGATGGCCGGGCGCGCCGTGGCAGACCTGGCAGGCCTGGCGAAAGTGTCCTGCCGCGCTGACGAGGGCAGTGTCGTCGCGTACCTTCGCGGGCGTCTGGAAGGTGCTGTAGGTGCGCACCGAGTTCTGCATGGTCCAGTGCAGGAACCAGTCGGTCACCGCCCAGTGGCCCGAGCTCGCCGAGATCTGCATCAGCCCCGACCAGGCGAAGAGGAGCCCGGCAAGGGCGAGGCCGACGAGCGTCACGATCACGCGCTTCCAGGTCAGGCGAAGGGTCATGCCGGGTTCTCCGCGGGCGACTTGAGGATGAGGGCAAGCAGGGCAAGGCCGCCGACGAGGTAGCTGGCAGCGCCCACCAGCAGCATGATGACCGCGCCGAGTTGCTGGTCGGCGAGCGCGTCGAGCCCGAAGGCGGGGCTGCCGCAGTAGAGCGCGCGGGGCGCAAGGCCGATCAGCACGCCGAGCAGGGTCATGTGCATCGAGGTCAGGAGCAGAGCGCCCACGCCTGCCGCACGCTGCGGGGCGTGGATCACTGCGTTCCACAGCAGGTAGCCACTGGCGAGGAACATGGCCTGTTCGGCGAGCATGGCGAGCAAGGATGCATCGGCGAGGTCGCGCAGCAAGGGCAGGTGCCAGCCCCACACGACCGCGGCCTCGAGCGGCATCATCGCCATCGGGGTGACGCGCCGGGGGAAGCGCGCGGCGGCATCGAGCCGGGTGCCGGCAAGGCCAGCCGCAAGCAGGGGCGCTGCGAGCGCGACCGCGATCATGTGGCCGGCCATGTGCCCGGTCATGCCGAGCCCCGCCAGCGCCCAGCCGAGCGGGACGAGCACGATCCCGGCGAGGAGCGTGGCGCGGCGCAGGCGGGGCGCGAGGGCGGTGGTCACGTGCACTGCCTCAGGAAGACGACGGGGAGCGCGGTGAACACCACGCCCACGAAGCTGAGCGCTGCCAGCAGCAAGGTCGCGGTCGCGAGGAAGCGCAGGCGGTCGATCTCGGTGCTTTCCTCGTGGGGCGGGGGATCGCCCGGGGTACGCGACTGCTTCCAGCCCAGCCAGCCCGAAAGCGCGATCACGACCAGCGCCAGCACGCTTCCGGCGACGTAGAGCCAGGGCACGCTCGCGAAGCTGCCGGTCTTGGCGCAGGAGATCGCGGCCCACAGGTAGGAGAACAGGAAGTGCACCGCCCAGGCCGTGGGCGGTACGATCAGCACCCACAAGGTGATGACGAGGCGCTGGTGCCACTTGCGCTTCACTTCGCTGTTCATCTCGTCTGCCATCACGCGACCTCCGGGAACAGGCCGAGGGTGGCGTAGGCGACGACCACCGTCAGCGCGAAGAAATGCATGTAGACCGTCACGTTGCGCAGGTCCGCGTCATGCTGCGCGGTCATCCTGCCGGCAAGGCTACGGGCGATGACGTAGGCGAGCATGATCGCGGCGATCGCGCCGTGCGCCGAGGTCCAGATGGCGATGGTCCACACGATGGCGGGGTAGGAATGGAGCGTCGGGTCCATGCCGCCGAGCCAAGGGCCTGCAAGTCCCGTTCCCGCACTCACGAGCGCGGCGCCAATGGCGAAGACGAGCAGCAGTCTTGCAGGGAGCAGTGCGCCGCGCCGGTTGGCGCTGCGCGCGGCGAGCGTCGCGATCCAGCTGGCGAGCCCGCTTGCAAGCGCGACCATCGGCCACAGCACGCCCGGCGCTCCGGCGAGTTCGGGCGGCGGGAAGTCGGGGTGGCGGGTCCAGAAGAAGTAGTAGCCGAAGACGAGCCCGGAGAAGGCGGTGGCATCGGCCATCATGGTGATGAACATCGCCCACCAGCCCGGCGCGCTGCGGCCCGAGAGATAGAGCGGCAGCTCGATCCCGTGGCCGATCGGCTTGGAGGGCTTTTCGGGAATTTCGGCGGTGCCGGTCCACAGCCAGGCCAGCACGCAGGCAAGCGTCGCGAAACCGCATACAAGCGCGGGCCAGTAGAGGTGATAGGTGGTGAGGATGAAGACCGCGCCCAGGGCCACTGCGGTCGCCATCGGGATCCAGCTCGGCGTGCCCAGCCGCACGACCGCGAGCGGGCGCGCATCGAGCACCGAGGTGATGATCGTCTCGCGGCGTCCTTCCTCGGCATCGGGCAGGAAGTAGCGGCCTTCGTCGACCTTCTTCATGAAGTCGCTCTGGTCCCAGATCGGGTAGCGGCTCTCGATCAGCGGGATCGAGCGGATGCCCCAGTGCTCGTCCTGGGGATGGGCCAGCCATTCCAGCGTGCCCGCGTTCCACGGGTTGCGCGGCGCGAAGGGACGGCGCGGCGAGAGGCACAAGTCCACGCAGATTACCGCGACGCCCGCCGCGAAGAGGAACGCGCCGATGGTGGAGGTCATGTTGAGCCCGCCGATGCCCAGCGCCTCGGGATAGGTGAAGACGCGGCGCGGCATGCCCATGAGGCCAGAGAAATGCATCGGGAAGAAGCAAAGGTTCACCCCGGCAAAGCACATCCAGAAGGCCACGCGGCCCAGCCTGTCGGAGAGCTTCTTACCGGTGATCAGCGGCCAGTAGTAGTAGAGCCCGGCGAAGAGCGGCAGCAGCGTCCCCCCGATCAGCACGTAGTGCAGGTGGGCGACGACGAAGTAGGTGTCGTGCGCCTGCCAGTCGAACGGGGCGACCGCGACCATGACCCCGGTCAGCCCGCCCACGACGAAGACCGCGAGGCTGCCGCTGGCATAGAGCATCGGCGTCGACCACTTGACCCGTCCCGCCCACAAGGTGGCGATGAACACGAAGATCTGCACCGCGGTCGGAATCGCCACGGCCTCGGAAGCCGCCGAGAAGAAGCCAAGGCTGATCTTGGGCAGCCCGGTAGTGAACATGTGATGGACCCAGAGCCCGAAGGACAGGAACGCGGTCCCGACGGCGGCGAGCACGATCCACGGGTAGCCGAGCAGGTGGCGCCGCGCGAAGGTCGGCACGAGCATCGCGAAAAGCGCGATCGAGGGCAGGAACACGATGTAGACCTCGGGGTGGCCGAAGATCCAGAACAGGTGCTGCCACAGCAGCGGGTCGCCGCCCCGGCTGGCATCGAAGAAGGGCCAGTCGAGCAGGCGCTCCATCTCGAACAGAACGTCGCCCGCGATCAGCGGCGGGAAGGCGAACAGGATCATCACCGCGACGACGAGGATGTACCAGGCATAGAGCGGCATGAGGTTGAGCCGCATGCCCGGCGGGCGGCACTTAAGCACGCCGACGATCAGCTCGACCGCCGCCGCGATCGAGGAGACCTCGATGAACGAGAGGCCCAGCATCCAGATGTCCGCGCCGATCCCGGAGAGGTCGGTGCGCGTCGTCAGTGGCGGGTACATGAACCAGCCGCCGTCGGGGGCGGCGTTGAACAGGATCGAGCCACCGACGAAGACGCCGCCGATCAGGAACGACCAGTAGCCGAAGGCGGAAAGCCGGGGGAAGGGCAGGTCGCGCGCGCCCAGAAGCTGGGGCAGGAGGATGATCGAGACCGCCTCGAACATCGGCACGGCGAAGAGGAACATCATCATCGAGCCGTGCAGCGTGAATAGCTGGTTGAAGGTCCCCGCGTCGACGAGGTCGTTGTCGGGCACCGCCAGCTGCGTGCGCATGATCAGGCCGAGCACGCCCGCAAAGAGCATGAACACGAAGCCGGTCAGCACGTACCAGGCTCCGACCGCGTCGTTGTTGGTGTCGGTCCACTTGAGGAACAGACCCTTGGGTGGTGCCCAGACCGCGCGCAGGCGTTCTTCCTGGGCTGCGCGCAGTCGCGGATCGTCCTGTTCGTGCAGGCTCATTGCAGTCCCTTGAGGTAAGCGGCGATGGCCTTGGCGTCGGCCTCGCTCATCGTCTTGTAGGCAGGCATGCGCGCGCCGGGCTTGGCACCTTGCGGATCGCGGATGAAGGCGGCGATGTTGGCTCGGGTGGGCTCGAGGATGCCTGCGCCAAGGCTCGTGCGCGCACCGAAGCGCGAGAGGTCCGGGCCGATCGCGGCATCGTGCGCGGTCCCGCGCACCGCGTGGCACGCGCCGCAGCCGTTTTGCGTGAACAGCGCCGCGCCGCGCCCCTCGCTGGCACCGGTCGATGCGCCGCGCTGCGCCAGGAGCCACGCGTCGAAGGCTTCGGGCTCCATCGCCACCACCTCGAAGGCCATGAGCGCATGGCTCAACCCGCAGAACTCTGCGCACACGCCCCGGTAGCGGCCGGGCTTTTCGGCCTCGACGACGAGATCGTTGTCGCGTCCCGGGATCATGTCCATCTTGCCGGCAAGGCCCGGAATCCAGAAGCTGTGAATGACATCGCCCGCGGCAAGGACGAGGTGGACCCGCCGCCCTGTCGGCACGCGGATTTCGTTCGCAGACAAAAGGGGCTCCTCGCCCGGTGGCCGGTAGGCGACGCGCCACCAGAACTGTTCGCCCTCGACGCGGATCACGAGGTCCTCGGGACCGGTCTCCATCGGCCGCATGGCGGGCAGCGCGAAGAGCAGCAGCACGGTGAGCAGCACGGTCGGCACTATCGCGCCCATCCACAGGACCAGCCGCATTCCGCCGCGGTGGTCGAGACTGCCTTCGCGGGCGCGCACGGCACGGACGTACAAGGCGGCGGTGACGAGCGCGACGATTATCGCGCCTGCCACAAGCACCATGGTCAGGGTCAGCGTCTCGTTCGCCTCGCGCCCGAACGGGGCCACCGCGCTCTGGTGGTGGTTGCATCCGGCCAGCAGCAGGCAGCCGAACGGTAACGTGCGTCGCAAGGATTGGCCCCTTTGCCCCGGGTCATTGTCTCGTGCGAAACGTTCGATCGCGCGCTTTGTTCGGGCGGGGGCGCGGGCAAAAGTGTTACAAAGTGTGTCTTGTGCGCGTTAGCCTTGCGACTGGCCCGGTAGGTTTGCCTAGGTCCGTGCGAGGTCTTCCTTTGCCTGGCTGGCCTAATGCCCGCTGCATTTCCTGATCGAGGCGAGGCGGCGAGACGCATGCAAATTCTGGCGAGTTTGAAAATCCGTACCATCACCATGGTCGCGGCGTCACTGGTGGCGCTGCTGGCGTTGCTCAGCGGGACGATGGCGCTGCGTTTCATCGATACGCTTGGCGATTCGCTGGCCTATTCCTCCGAAAACACTGTCCCCAGCCTCTCGGTCCTGGGCGATATTTCGCAGAGCGCCGGGCAGGCGCGCGTGCTCACCACCCAGCACATTCTCGCCCCGACGCCATCGGTGACGCGGCAGATCGACAAGGAGCTGCTCGCCGCGATCGCGCGCACCGATGCCGGTTTCGAACGCTATGCGCCGTTGGTCTCGGATGAAACGGAGGCCAAGATGTTCTCCCAGTTGCGCGACAACTGGGAGCGCTGGAAGGCCGCGGTCGAGCCGGTCCGAAGCGAATCGCTGGCGATCCGCACCGTCGAGGCGACCGCGCGCTACAACCGCCAGCTCAAGCCGCTGGGCGCGGCCTTCGATACGGTGATCGACAAGCAGTTCGCCTACAACGTCGAGATTGCCGACGAGGCCGGTGTGCGCGGACAGGCAGATACCGCGAGTTCGTTCAACTGGATCGCGGGCCTGCTGGTGGCGATCGGCGTGGTCTGCGTGGGCGTCATGGTGGTGATGCAGATGCGTCTCAACCGACCGCTCGCCGCGCTGACGCGGGCCATGGAGGAGATGGCAGGCGGCAATCTCGACCGGCAAGTCCCCGGCGGTGAGAAGTCCGACGAGATCGGCGCTATCGCTCGCGCGCTCGAGGCGATCAAGCAGGGCGTCGCCGCGCGTGCCGAGGCCCAGGCCCGCGAACAGGCGCGCGCGCAGGAAGTCGTTGTCGAGCAGCTCGGGCATGGGCTGGGCGCGCTCAAGGCCGGACGGCTCGACTGTGCGATCTCGCGTAGCTTCCCCGGCGAATACGAAAGCCTGCGGGTCGATTTCAACGCGACGCTCGAGACCCTCGCCAGCCTGCTCAGCCAGGTGGCGGAGGCCTCCGACAACGTCGGCAACGGTTCGAGCGAGATCGCCAGCGCGGCCGATGACCTTGCCAACCGCACCTCGAGCCAGGCTGCGGCGCTGGAGGAATCCGCGGCGGCAGTTCGCGAGTTGCGCGATGCGGTGACCGAAACCGCCAACGTCGCCGACAGCGCGCGCCAGAATGCCTCGGAAACCGAGCACGAGGCCGTGCAGGGCGGTGAGGTCGTGCAGCGCGCCGTCACGGCGATGGAGGCCATCTCGAAGTCGAGCCAGCGCATGGCCGAAATCGTCACCCTGATCGACGGCATCGCCTTCCAGACCAATCTGCTTGCGCTCAATGCGGGTGTCGAGGCGGCCCGCGCGGGCGAGGCGGGCAAGGGCTTCGCGGTCGTCGCCACAGAGGTTCGCGCGCTTGCCGAACGCTCGGCCGAGGCGGCGCGCGAGATTTCAGGCATCATCCAGGCGAGCGGCGCCGACGTCAGCAATGGCGAGGAGATGATGGGCCGCACCCGCGAGGCGCTCGACAAGATCGTCAGTCGGACCGGCACGCTCTCGGGCCTCATTCGCCAGATCGCCGAATCGGCGAGCGCGCAGACCGACACCATCCGGCAGGTCGACGAGGTTGTCGGTCAGATGGACACCGCGACCCAGCAGAACGCGGCGCTGGTCGAGCAATCGACCGCTGCCTCGCGCGGGCTGGCCGAGGAGGCCGAACGCATGGGACAGCTGGTGCGCCGCTTCGATCTCGGCGGTGGTCGGGGGGCGGCCCGCGAAGGCAACGTTCGCCCGATGCCGGCCCGCGCGGTGTCACCGGCTCCGCCCATGCGTCCGGCGCTATCGGTCGGCAGCGCCGCCGTCGACACGGACTGGTCCGAATTCTGAGATACCGAACCCAAGCGCGCCGACGGTTCGAACTGCGTTAGCTGGCCTCGGCGATCAGCTTGAGCGCTTCTGGGCTCGACCAGTCGTTGGCCCCGGTGAAGCGCCAGACCTCCTTGCCATTGCTGTCGAACAGGACGGTGATCGGCAGGTTGCCGCCGTACTGGAAGCCGAGGTCGCCCTGCTCGTCGAGCCAGGGCTGGACGTTGTCGAGCTTGCGGCGGTGCAGGATGTCGATGACCTTGTCGGGTTGGCCCATGTCCTGCGAGATCGGCAGCACGGTTACCCCCAGTTCGTCCTCGCGCTCGATCAGCGCGTCGAGCGTGGGCATTTCCTCGATGCACGGCGCGCACCAGCTCGCCCACAGGTTGATCAGCAGCGGCTTGCCCTTGAGCGAGGCGAGATCGAGGCTCTCGCCGGTATTGTCGACCAGCGTGATCACCGGCATCGGCTCGCCCTTGTGGCTGCGGTCGAGCTTGGCGTCGGCGGGCGCGACCGCCGCCCCGGTGCCGTCTGGCGAGGCTTGCGAAGCCTGTGGTTGCGCAGTCTCCTCGCTTTTTCTATCGCAGCCGCCGACCGCAAGGGCCATGGCCCCGGCTAGCGAAGATAGGACGAGCGACTTGAGCGAACGGGAAGACAGCGCTTTGGACAACAAGGCGGGGGGCTCCAACCAGATGTGGGGCGGACGGTTTGCCGAAGGACCGTCTGCGATCATGCGGGAGATAAACGCCTCGATTCCCTTCGACAAGGCACTGTGGCGTCAGGACATCGCGGCGAGCAAGGCGCATGTCGCGATGCTCGGCGCGCAAGGCATCGTCACCGCGGCAGACGCGCAGACGATCACCGAGGGGCTCGACAAGGTCGCCGCCGAGTACGAAGCCGGTGGCGTTCCCGAGAACTGGGACCTCGAGGACATCCACATGACCACCGAATCGCGGCTGGCCGAACTGATCGGCCCGGTCGCGGGGCGCCTGCATACCGCGCGCAGCCGCAACGATCAGGTGGCGACCGACTTCAAGCTCTGGGTGCGCGAGGCGATCGACGAGGTCGATGCAGGCCTCGAGGCGCTGCAGAAGGCGCTGGTCGCGCAGGCCGGAACCCACGCGGCCTCGATCATGCCCGGCTTCACTCACCTGCAGACCGCGCAGCCCGTCACGCTCGGCCATCATCTCATGGCCTATTACGAGATGATCGCGCGCGACCGCTCGCGCCTGGCCGACAACCGCGAGCGCATGAACCGCTCGCCGCTCGGCAGCGCGGCGCTCGCCGGCACCGGCTTTCCCATCGACCGTGAGATGACCGCGAAAGCGCTGGGCTTCGACGGGCCGACAGCCAACAGCCTCGATACCGTCTCGGACCGCGACTTCGCGCTCGACTACCTGATGGCGGCAAGCCAGTGCTCGCTGCACCTCTCGCGCCTCGCCGAGGAATTCATCATCTGGGCGAGCCAGCCCTTCGGCTTCGTGCGCATGGCCGATTCGCTCTCGACCGGCAGCTCGATCATGCCGCAGAAGAAGAACCCGGACGCCGCCGAGCTGGTGCGCGGCCACGCGGGCCGCATCGCGGGCTGCCTCACCGGCCTGATGATGACCATGAAGGGTCTGCCGCTCGCCTATTCGAAGGACATGCAGGACGACAAGCCGCCCGTGTTCGAGGCGCACGGCCTGCTCGCGCTTTCGATCGCGGCGATGACAGGCATGGTCGCCGAAAGCGATTTCAAGACCGATCGTATGCGCCAGGCCGCCGAAATGGGCTTTGCCACCGCGACCGACCTTGCCGACTGGCTGGTGCGCGAAGGCGACATTCCCTTCCGCGAGGCGCACCACATCACCGGCGCTGCGGTGAAGCTCGCAGAGGCACGCGGTGTCGCGCTCGACCAGCTGCCGCTGGCGGACCTGAAAGAGATCGACAGCCGCATCGACGAGCGCGTATTCAAGGCGCTCTCGGTCGAGGCCTCCGTCGCCGCGCGCAAGTCGCACGGCGGGACGGCGCCCGATCAGGTGCGCGCGCGTGTGGCCGATGCCCGCGCCGCGCTTGGAATGGAGTAAGGCGCAGGTGATCGACGTCGCAGCAGTTTCCGGGTCTGTGAACGGCACCCCGGCCAGGTCGGGCTCGGGGCTGGGGGCGGCAATGCGTGCCGCTCTTCTGGTGACTGCGCTCGGGGCATTGGCCGGGTGTGGCCAGCGCGCCGACCTCAAGCCGCGCGCCGGTAAGGAAATGCCGCCGCCGCCTTATGGCCGGGCGGACCGGCCCAAGAGCGCGGAATTGCTCGAGACGCCGACGCTGGCGATCCCCAAACGCAGCGTCGAGCTGCGCACGCGATCCGAGGAGCGCGACGACGATCCGTTCGATCTGCCGCCTCCCGAAAACATTCCCTGACAGGATTATCCCATGGACCATTTCGAAATTCGTGACGGCGCGCTTCACGCCGAACAGGTGGCGCTGGCCGAGATCGGCTGCGAGGTCGGCACGCCGGTCTACGTCTATTCGCGCGCCACGCTCGAGCGCCACGCCCGCGTCTTCCGCGAGGCTCTGTCCTCCCTGCCCAAGGTGCACATCGCCTTCGCGGTGAAGTCCAACCCCAACCTCGCGGTGCTGCGCGTCCTCGCGCGTGAAGGCTACGGCGCCGACGTCGTCTCCGAGGGCGAGATGAACCGCGCGCTGGCGGCAGGCATGCCCGCAGGCGACATCGTCTTCTCGGGCGTCGGCAAGTCGAAGCGCGAGCTGACCGCGGCGGTCAGGGCCGGGATCGGCCAGTTCAACCTCGAGAGCGAGGAAGAGGGCGTCGAGCTTGCCGGGATCGCGGCGAGCCTGGGCCTGCGCGCGACCTGTGCGCTTCGCGTAAATCCCGATGTCGATGCCGGGACTCACGCCAAGATCTCGACCGGCAAGGCCGAGAACAAGTTCGGCGTGCCCTACGACCGTGCCGCTGCGATCTACGCGCGTCTCTCTGCGCTCGAGGGGCTCGAGATGCATGGCCTCGCCGTTCACATCGGCAGCCAGATCTCGGACCTCGAACCCTCGCGCAAGGCCTTCGTCAAGATGGGCGCGCTGATGCGCGAGCTGCGCGAGCAGGGCCTCACCGTCAGCCACATGGACCTCGGCGGGGGGCTTGGCGTCCCCTACAAGCCCGGCGAGAGCCTGCCCACGCCTGCCGAATACGGCGCGATGGTGGCCGAAGTCGCGGGCGACTGGGGTGTGACCGTGATGTTCGAGCCGGGCCGCGTCATCACCGGCAATGCCGGTGTGCTGGTTACCGAGGTGATCCGCGTCAAGGAAGGTGCCAGCGCGCCGTGGGTCGTGGTCGATGCGGCGATGAACGATCTCGCGCGTCCCGCCATGTACGATGCCTGGCACGACTTTTCCGCGGTCCAGCCGACCGGCGAGACCATGCTCGCCAACGTCGTCGGGCCGATCTGCGAGAGCTCGGACACTTTTGCCAAGAACCGCGAGATCGACGTGGTCAAAGCAGGCGACCTAGCAGTGTTCCGCACTGCTGGCGCCTATGGCGCGACGATGGCCAATACCTACAACAGCCGCGCGCTGGTGCCCGAGGTCATGGTCGATGGCGACAAGTGGGCGATCGTTGCCGAGCGTATCGAGCCCGCGACGATCCTCGCTGCCGAGCAGGTTCCCGACTGGCTCGACTGAGCGCGACGGCACGAAGGTCTGCACGCGGCGGCCCGCTCGACGCCGCCGCGGTGCCGCGCTAACCTCGCGTCCATGATCGAGACGCTCCCGCTGTTCCACCGCATTTCCAACGCCCCCGTCCTCGTCCTTGGCGAAGGTGACGGGGCCGATGCCAAGCGGCGGCTGGTGGAGCGGGCGGGCGGCGTGGTCGTCGATGACCTCGATGCGGCGGCCGGGCAGGGTGCGCGCCTGGCCTTCATCGCGCACGAGGAAGAGGCGCGCGCGCAGGCCGATGCGGCGCGTGCGCGCGCGGCGGGTATGCTGGTCAATGCGATGGACCGCCCTGCGCTATGCGATTTCACCGTCCCCTCGATCCTCGAGCGCTCGCCGGTCCTCGTCGCGGTCGGCACCGGCGGGGCTTCGGCTGGTCTTGCCAAGCAGCTGCGTCTGCGCCTCGAGGCCCTGCTGCCGCAGACGCTGGGCGGGCTGGCACTCGCCCTCAAGGTCGGGCGCGGAGCCTTGCGCAAGCGCTTTCCCGATAGCGGTGAGCGCCGTCGCGCGCTGGACGCGGCCCTGGCTGCCGGTGGCGCGCTTGACCCGCTGGTCGACGGCGAGGGCGATGCGCGCTTTTCCCGCTGGATTGCCGCGCCCGATGCGGGCGAGGGCGGACTTGCCGAAATCACCTTGCGCTCCGACGATCCCGAAGACCTCACCTTGCGCGAGGCCCGCCTGCTCGGGACCGCCGATACGGTGCTGGCCGCGCCCGCAATCCCCGCCGCGATCCTCGCCCGCGTGCGCGCCGATGCGGTGCGTGGCGAGCTCTTGCCGGATACCTCGCCCGAAGTGCCGGCTTCGGGATTGGTGGTCGTTTTGCGCCGTGCCTTATCGGCCTGACCTGCCTGTTGCCCTATTTCGCCGGTGTCGTGACGGGTGCGGGTAAATTGAGCAAGTGATAACTTGATGATTGTCGTCGAGAACTAGTTCCGTGCACTTGGCTGCATAGGCAGAAAATCGGTCTTGCGATGCATCTCGTACGGGCGTTGCGTCAGTTTAACCCATTGCAACTCTTGCGAGCGCTAGTCATTCTGGTATTCGCTAGGTCGCTTTCATGAATAGCTAATACTTGAAAGTGTATGTCCGGCGTGGCCGGGCGATGGTGAGTGCTGCGCTGTCGCGTGCTAAGGAGCAGTCCGAGGTGTCTCAGGAAAAACAACATGGTCCAGCCCGGATCAGTCCGAGCCTCTTGCCTGACCTCGCCAGTCCCACCGCCTTTTTCGGTACCCGTGCCGACCCGCGCGTGATCAGTCGCGGCGAGGCAGATCGCGCCGTGGCGCTGGGCTGTCTGTTCCCGCTTGAGCGCGGTAACTGACGGGGCGAACCGGACCATGTCATTGCGCGAACCCCTCGCGGCCCTGCGCCGCGACGATGGCGAGTGGCGGGCCGGGCAGGCCGCGCTCGAGCAGGCGCTTGCGGCCTGGCGTTCCGACCCGTCGATGGCATCGGTGCTCGAGGCAATGGAGCGTTTCGCTGCGGGCGAAACGCTCGCCGGATGTCGGCCGCTGGCTGCGCTGTTCCAGAGTGGCAACGAGGCGGCGAGCCTGCTCGTCGAGCGTTTCGTATCGGGGACCCTTCTCGCGCTGGATGCGCATCCGCTCGGACAGATGCCGCTGGCCTACGCCCCGGGCGACGTGGTTGCCATGCTGGTACTGGCGCGTTGCGGTACGGCCAGTCTGACGCTGAGCTGTTTCGATGGCTGCGAGCTGGCGCGCGCTGAGCCGCGAGCGAGCGTCGTGTTCGAGCCGGTGGAAAGCTGGTCGCGCGTGATCGCGGGCTCGGGGACGGGGGAGCTGATCATTGGCGAGCCGACTGCGGCAAGCGACACGCTCGTCCTGCAACGCCGGGAGCTCGAACTCGCATCCGATTCGATCCACCATCGCATTGGTGCCCGCGAGAAACTGCACGTGCGTTCCGCTTCCGGAGCCATGCTGGTCCTGCGTCTCCAACGCGCACTTCCGGGCGAGGCGGTGGTGCGCGAACATGCGCTGGCGGATGGTCGCCTGGTGCATCGTGCGGCAGCTGCCGCCGACGACAGCCGGCGTGAACTGGCGATGGCGACCCTGCGCGCGATGGAGCGTCGCGACGCGGTGCCTGGCATGCGCGCGATCGCCTTGGGCCGGGGCGAGGTCTCGCTGCGCTGGCAGGCTTTGCGTGAACTGCTCGTGCTCGACCTCGATGCGGGCCTCGATGCCATCGATGCGATCGCTGCTGCGAGCGACGATCCCCTGTGCGCGCATGTCGGCACATTGCGCGAAGCGGTCGAGAGACAGAACGGCGACGAAACGCAAGGTGGCTCATGGCCGAGCTGATCACTCTTGGCGAGAGCGGCGTCGCCACGCCCGAGCAATGCCGGTCCGGGATGAGCGGTCCGGGCTTTGATCCGGAGGAATCGGGCAGCCTCGAGAATGCCGCGCGCTGGCTGGCACGGCTGGGCAACAACCGCGATTTCCTCGGCGACATCCTCGTCGATGCTCTGGCCGGAACCGGGGCGGGGACCTCGGACGCGCTGGCCGGGCTTGGCGGCAACGCGGTGATGATCTGTCCGCCCGGCGAGGGCAACTTCTTCATCGTCGCGCAGATATGGCCGGGCATCGAGGACCATGCCTATCGTGTCAGTGGCCCCGCACCGTTCGATTACGACAGGGCGCACGACCACACGTTCGATTTCCTCCAGCTGGGTTACTTCGGACCCGGCCTGGAAATGGAGGCTTGGACTTACGAGGCTGCGCAGGTCGAGGGCCATGTCGGTGAGCGGGTTGCGATCACGCCGGCGGAAAACCTCGTGCTCGAACCGGGCATGATGGTGCGCTACCGCGCAGGCCGCGACATTCACCGGGTGCAGCCTCCCCGCTCGCTGGCGGTCACGCTGGCGCTGGCCCACAACCACGCGGTGCATGGCTGGCTGGAGCATTATCAGTTCGAGATCGCCGACGGGTCGAGCGCGATCATCGCCGCGCGCCACGGCGGGGGGCCGAGCGAGGCATTCCTGCGCATCGCGGTCGGGCTGGGCGGCGAAGAGGCACTCGATCTTGCGGAGCGGTTCGCGCGCCACCATCCCAGTGATCGCATGCGGCTTGCGGCGTGGCGTGCGCTCGTCGCACAGGCTCCCGACGATGCCGCGCGCGATGCGCTCTGGGCTCAGGCGGAACGCGGCGGCAGTCGGCTCGTCGCGCGCCATGCGCAGGCCATGCGCCGGAGCGGGCGCTAGAACATCCCGCCGGCAAGGGCGTCGATCGCAGCCTGCAGGATCACCGTAGCGGCAGCGGAATCGATGCGCTCCTTGCGCTTGGCGCGGCTCATGTCCTGATCGAGCAGCCCGCGTTCGGCCCCCATCGTCGACCAGCGTTCGTCCCACAGCAGGATCGGCAGGCCAAGCGCGGCGAGGTTGCGGGCATAGGCGCGGCTCGATTGCGAGCGCGGGCCTTCGGAACCGTCCATGTTGAGGGGTAGACCGATCACGATGCCGCGGACAGAACGGTCGTGCACGAGCGTCTCGAGCAGGGCCTTGTCGGCGCCGAACTTGCCGCGCTTGAGGGTCTTTCCGGGCGTGGCGAAGTTCCAGCCTGCATCGCAGAACGCGGTGCCGATGGTCTGCGTGCCGAGGTCGAGAGCCATCAGCGCGCCGCCCTCGGGCAGGGCATCGCGAAAGTCGAGGGTGCCGGTGGTGATCACGGTAAGGTCTCCGAAGGCTCCTGCGGGCTGCGCGGCAGGCGGCCAGACAGCTCGGGCGGGGCACGGTCCTGTTCGGCGGTCCAGGCGGTGAGGCGCTTGCGCACGTCGCCGCGCAGGTTCTCCCAGAACAGGGTGATGTCGTAGACGTGGTAGTTATTGCCCGGCATCACGTACTCACCCATGTCGAGCTTGGGCGGCGCCCCGATGTGGAGGAAGCCGTCCATGCCGCAGCCTGCCGGGACCACTTGCGGTTCGAGCGTGCCGGTGCGCTTGGCGAAGTCGGGCACCAGCGTTCCCAGGTTCGCGGCGGCACCGCTCTGCCCGTCCTGCGAGCCGGTCAGCGGATTGGTGCACAGGAAGGCACTGCCCGCGAGAGGCTTGCCATCGAGGCCGGGACGGCGGGCATAGCCCTTGAGCAGCATCTGGGTATCGGCAGGGTCGGCGACCGAGAGCCATGAGAGCACGCAGTTCGACTGATCGTCGCTGGTGCAGGCGGGCAGCCCCATCGCGGGCAGGTCGTGTTCGAGCGACACCGGCCAGCCTGCGAGATAGGCCGCAGCGATGCGCGGGGCGAGCGGCGTGTTCGCGACATGGTCGCGCAGCAGGCGGCGCAGCAGCAGCGCGCCCTGGCTGTGCCCGACGAGCACGATCGGGCCGCGCGGGTTTCTGGCCGCGAATACGGCAAAGGCGCTCTCGATGTCACGATAGGCGAGGTCGAGGGCCTCTTGCGCATCGGGGCGGTCCGTGAAGAAGGCGCCGATCGTCGCCTGACGATAGCGCGGGCTCCAGACCGTTCCTGCGGAAGTGAAGGCGCTGCCCATGGCCTGCACGAACAGTGCCGCACGATCGTTGGCCTCGCTGTTCTCGAGCGGCGCGTTCCAGGCGGACTTTTCGAGAAAGCTGGTGGGGTGGATGAAAAACACGGCCGCGCGCTGGGTGCCGCGGGGCGGCTCGCTCGCGCCGGTGGGGAGCCAGGCAGCAGGGTCGCTCCAGTCCGTGCCGTGTCCTTGTGCGGCGAGCGGTCCCGAAATCCACATCGCCGGCTTGTCCCAGACATTGCCGGGGAGCGGTTCCAGCGCCTCGAAGTCGCCCCCGGGCACGAAGGTCAGCTCGGTGAGGTCCTCGGCGAAGAAGGTCAGCGCCAGACGCCCTGCGACGAAGAGCACGAGGAGAACCGCGACGACATAGAGGAACTTGCGAGCCATGGTTCAGCGTCTTGCCGCTTGGGCCGCGCGGGTCAAGCGTCGCCCTGCGGTGTAGCGGTTTCGCGCGCCCGGTCGAGGAGCGCCTCGTCGACCTCGTCCTCGCCGATCTCCCGGGTCGGGGCGATGTTGCGCGCGGCTTCGCGTTCGAGCCAGATCTTGATCATCGCGACAAGCGGATCGGCAAGGGCGAGGCCGATGAGGCCGAACAGGACGCCCATGATTAGCTGCGCCGCGAGGACGAGAGCGGGCGGCAGGTCGACCGTCTTGCGCGCGATGATCGGCACGATCAGGTAGCCGTCGATGAGATGGACCACGAGATAGACGAAGATCGTGTAGAGCCCCATCTCGACACCGCCGGAAAAGCCCACGAGGACCATCACCGCGCCGGAGATCGGCGCGCCGATGTTGGGCAGGAAGGCCAGCAGTGCGGTGATCAGGCCGAGCAAGGCGGCCATCGGCACGCCGTAGGCATCGAGCATGGCGTATGTGAACACGCCCTCTACCGCCATGCCGATCACCCGGCCCATGAGCAGGCGGCGCAGTGCAGCGCCCATGGTCTGCGCGGTGACTTCGAAGTGATCGCGCCGGTCGACCGGCAGCATCCAGCCCACGCCGCGGCGATAGAGGCGCGGCTCGAGCGCGAAATAGATGCCCAGAACGAGGATCAGGAACAGCGTCGTCATCGCGCCGATGAGGCCGCCCACGACCGCGGTCACCTGGCCGATACCGCCCATCGCCTCGCGCGCCATGGTGCGCAGGTCGACTTCGGTGACGTTGATGCCGTGGCCGCGCAGCCAAGCAATCGCGCGGATGTACTGTCCTTCGATCGTGGCGGGCAGTTCGGCGGCCTGCACCGCGATCTGGCTACCGGCAAAGCGTGCGAGCCAGATGGCCGCGAGCAGCGCTGCGATGATCACGAGCAGCACGCACCAGGTCCGCCCGATCGGCAGGACGCGGCGCAGCAGCCGCGCGCCGCCGTCGAGCAGGGCGCCGAAGACGATGCCGCCGAAGACCACCAGCAGCGGGCGCGAGAGCAAGATTGCGAGTGCGAAGAGCAGCAGCACGCCGATCCACACGAAGGCCTTGCGCGCCTCCTGCCGGACTACGGGATCGGTGATGTCGGTCGGGCCCACCCGGCGCACCCTTGCGGCGTGCTCGTGCGTGGAACCGCCAGCGCTTTCGGGCGCGGGATCGATGTCGCCCGAGGCGTTCATCGCGCCGCCGCGGCTGCGTCGATCGGCGGGCGCAGGCTGGTGAAGGCGCGTCCGTCGCGCAGTGCGCCCCACCAGGACAGCGGGTTCCAGCTCTGGCTGCCGTCGAGCGAGAAGGTGATGAATTCGGCACGTCCGCCGATGTCCGAGAGCGGTACCGGCCCGCCGAGGCCGCCGCCATGCATCCCGCCCCAGTCCTCGAACGGGGCACGGCTGTCGGCGGAGCGGTCGCGGTCGTCGCCCATCAGGAAGACGTGACCTTCGGGCACGGTGATCTCGGCATAGTTGTCCAGACGCTGATCGATATAGTCGATCACCCGGTAACTCGCTCCGTTGGGCAATGTTTCACGGTAGGTCGGCAACTCGTAGACCATGCGGCCGCTGGGCAGGCGCGTGAGGTACTGCTCGAAGCCGCGGTAGCACTCGCCCGGCTCCTGTCCCTCGCACTGGAGCTTGGGATCGGCATCGATCTGCACTGCGGGGACGACCTCGCGCCTGATGAACTTGCCGTTGAGACGAATGCGGCCGTCGACGACGGCAATGCGGTCTCCGGGAAGGGCGACGACGCGCTTGATCAGGTCGGCCTTGCGGTTGCCCGGAACGACGATGACGATGTCGCCGTATTCGGGGGTCTTGCCGAAAAGCCGCCAGTCGCCGCGCGGGAGCAAGTGGAAGCTGATCGAGGACCAGTTCCAGCCATAGGCATACTTGGAAACCACCAGCCGGTCACCGACCAGCAGATTGGGCATCATCGAGATCGAGGGGATGTAGAACGGCTTGGCGACGAACGAATGAAACGCCAGCACGCCCAGCAGCATCAGCACGAGGCCGCGAACCTCGTGCCACCACTTGACCTTCTCCTCGTGGCCTCCGGTGGGGCTGGCCGAACCTTCGTCTTTGCTGGTCTCGGGGCGGTTTTCGGTCATTTGGGAGGGCAATCGATCTACTCGGCAACAGGGGTAAGCGGGCGCGCTTCGATGATGACGAAGGCCTGCGCCCATGGGTGGTCGTCGGTGAGCGTGAGGTGAACCACCGCCTTGTGACCCGCAGGTGTCATGGCGGCAAGGCGATCGTGCGCGCCACCGGTCAGGGCAAGGGTGGGAGCGCCAGCGTCGTCGTTGATCACGCCGATGTCGTGCATGAACACGCCCGCGGTGAATCCGGTGCCAAGCGCCTTGGAAAAAGCCTCCTTGGCGGCGAAGCGCTTGGCCAGCGTTCCTGCGCGGGTGTGCGGGCGCAGGGCCGCACGGGCACGCTCTGCCTCGGTGAAGATCCGGCGCTCGAAGCGTTCGCCGAAACGCTCGAGCGAATTCGCGATGCGCTCGATGCTGCACAGGTCCGAGCCAAGGCCGATGATCATCGCCGGCTCCGGCGCCGCGCGCGGTGTTCGTCGAGCCGGGCGCGCAGGCGCTCGATGGCTGTCAGCGTCGGTCCCGAGAGCACGAAGACGACGAACCCCCAGCCGATCATGCCGAGACCCGAGAAGATCGGGTGAACCTCGAAGGGACGGTTCGCGCGCGCATCGCTCCACAAGGCAAGACCGGTGATCGTGCAGGCGATGACGGGCACGACGAAGAGGCAGACCAGCCGAATCCGGCGCCGCAGGCGGTCGAAGTCGGCGCGCGGGCGGTTCACCGCACTTCGTCCATCAGCGTGCGCATGCGCAGGATGCTCGCCTCGAGCCCGGTGAAGATCGCCTCGCCGATGAGGTAGTGACCGATGTTGAGCTCGGCGATCTGCGGGATGGCCGCGATCGGCTGGACGTTGTCGTAAGTGAGGCCATGCCCGGCGTGCGGCTCGATCCCGTTCTTGGCGGCCAGCGCGGCCATGTCGGCGATGCGCTTCACCTCGATGGCGACGTCGGCGCCGGTGGCGTGCGCATATTCGCCGGTGTGCAGTTCGACGACGGGCGCGCCCAGCTTCATCGCCGCCTCGATCTGGTGCGGTTCGGGAGCGATGAACAGGCTGACGCGGATGCCCGCATCGCTCAACCGCGCGACCAGCGGGGCGAGGCGGTTGTGCTGGCCTGCTGCATCGAGACCGCCCTCGGTGGTGCGCTCCTCGCGCCGCTCGGGCACGATGCAGGCCGCATGCGGGCGATGCCGGAGTGCGATCTCGAGCATTTCCTCGGTCGCGGCCATCTCGAGGTTGATCGGCAGGCCGGTCGCATCGGCGACGCGCGCGAGGTCCTCGTCGCGGATGTGGCGGCGATCCTCGCGCAAGTGCACGGTGATCCCGTCGCCGCCCGCGCGCGCGACGATCTCGGCGGCGCGCGCCGGATCGGGATGCGCGCCGCCGCGTGCGTTGCGGATCGTGGCGACGTGGTCGATGTTGACGCCAAGGCGCAGGCGGGCGGGGTTATGGACGCTGGTCACGATGCATCTCGCGTGGTTGTGAGCGGGTCGGCATCGCGCCGGGAACCGGACGAGGGCAAGCCCCGGCCAGTGCCCGGCGAGACGCGATCAGGACTGGACGCGGCTGCCCGGCTTGACGGCCTGGGTGCCCGCCAGTTCGGGGGGCAGCTCGTCGGGGGCATAAGTCGGGAAGCTGAGCGCGACGAGCGGGAAATAGGGGACGCCAAGGTCCACTTCGCCCGCCGAGCGGTCGACCAGCGAGGCCGCGGCGATGACTTCGCCGCCAGCCGCCTCGATCGCCTTGATCGCCTCGCGGCTCGACTTGCCGGTGGTGACCACGTCCTCGACCATCAGCACCTTGTCGCCCGGCTCGAGGCTGAAGCCGCGGCGCAGCTCGAAAGTACCCTCGGGGCGCTCGACGAACATCGCATCGACCTGCAGTGCGCGGCCCATTTCCTGGCCGATGATCACGCCGCCCATCGCGGGCGAGACCACCTTCTGGATCTGCTTGCGCACGTCGTGGGGCAGCTTGGCCGCCAGCGCCACGGCGAGTCTGCCGGCGCGGTCGGGGTTCATCAGGACCCGGGCGCACTGAAGGTAGTGCGCGCTGTGACGTCCGGAGGACAAGAGAAAATGTCCTTCCAGCAAGGCCTTGCTGGCCCGGAACTCGGCGAGGACCTCTTCTTCCTGCATTTCGGTCAATTCCTTCGTGTCATTTCGATAGGGCTGGCGCCTTGTTACTGCGCCGTTTCGTGAATTTTCCCCTAGAGGCGCTTGAGGCAGGCGGCAAGCGCGCGTATAGGCAAAGAGGGAAGGGGGGCAAAAGCCTCCGCATTTGGGGTGCGTGCAGGCGGGGCGATTCGCGTGTACGTTCGATAAAAAGACGGAAACGCTAGAACATGATATCCGGTCAGATCGCCCGTTCCGTGAGCCTTGGCGCAAAGGCTCTCGCACTCTCCGCCACCAGCGTTTCGCTTTTCGCTGCTGCGCCTGCCTTCGCGCAGGACGCCGCTGCGGGCTATACGCCGATGAAGCCGACGCAGGGCGTCGGCATGCCGAGCGAGGCGGGGCTGGGCTTCCAGGACCAGTATTCCAAGATCGGTGAATACGGCGCCTGGATCCACAATATCGTGCTCATGCCGATCATCACCGTGATCTGCGTCTTCGTGCTCGCGCTGCTCGTCTGGGTCGCTGTGCGCTACAATCGCCGCGCCAACCCGGTCGCCTCCAAGACCAGCCACAACACCGCGATCGAGATCGTCTGGACGATCCTGCCGGTGTTCATCCTGCTCGGCATCGCGGTCCCCTCGATCGACCTCATCGCCAAGCAGTACAAGCCCGCCCCCAAGAGCGCGCTCACCATCAAGGTCACCGGCAACCAGTGGTTCTGGACTTACGGCTACCCCGACAATGGCGACTTCGAGGTAATCTCGAACATGCTCAACCTGCCGGGCCAGCCGGTCGTCAACAACGGCATCCGCGAAGTCGGCTCCGAGCCCTGGGACGGTCCCTCGCACCTCGAGGTCGACAACCGCATGGTCGTGCCGGTGGGCGAGCCGATCCGCCTGCAGATCACCGCCGCCGACGTGATCCACTCGTTCGCCGTACCCTCGCTGTGGTTCAAGCTCGACGCGGTGCCCGGACGCATCAACGAGCGCGTGCTCATGGTCGAGAAGCCGGGCGTGTACTACGGCCAGTGCTCCGAGCTTTGCGGCGCGAAGCACGGCTACATGCCGATCGCGGTCGAGGCGCTCCCGCGTGACAAGTACAACGCGTGGGTCATGACCCACGCCGGCGGCGTGATCGACGGCCAGGAGGCGCCTGCCGCCGCCGAGGCCGCACCCGCCGAACAGCCCGCGGTCGATACCGTGCCCGTGGATGCTGGCGTGGCCGAGGCCACCGAAGCTCCCGTCGAGTAAGCCCAGCGCAGGCAAGGATAAGGTTCACCAAGATGGCAACCACCGCAGACCAGTTCCAGGGCCACGTCGACGACCACGGCCACCACGATCACGGGCATGACCACCCGGGCTTCTTCGCCCGCTGGTTCATGTCGACCAACCACAAGGACATCGGCACGATGTACCTGATCTTCGCGATCTTCGCGGGGATCATCGGCGGTGCTTTCTCGGGCATGATGCGCGTCGAGCTCGCCGAGCCGGGTATCCAGTACCTCGACATGTTCTCGCGCTGGTTCGGCGCCGAGAACCCCGACTTCACGCAGACGCTGCACACCTGGAACGTGCTGATCACCGCGCACGGCCTGATCATGGTCTTCTTCATGGTCATGCCCGCGATCATCGGCGGCTTCGGCAACTGGTTCGTGCCGATCATGATCGGCGCGCCCGACATGGCCTTCCCGCGCATGAACAACATCTCGTTCTGGCTGACGGTCGCGGGCTTCGTCTCGCTGCTGTGCTCGGCCTTCGTCCCGGGCGGCACCGGGCTTGGCGCGGGTACCGGCTGGACGGTCTATGCCCCGCTCTCGACTTCGGGCTCGGTCGGCCCGGCTGTCGATTTCGGCATCTTCGCGCTGCACCTTTCGGGTGCGGGCTCGATCATGGGCGCGATCAACTTCATCACCACCATCTTCAACATGCGCGCGCCGGGCATGACCCTGCACAAGATGCCGCTGTTCGTGTGGTCGGTGCTGGTCACCGCGTTCCTGCTGCTGCTCTCGCTGCCGGTGCTCGCCGCCGCGATCACCATGCTGCTGACCGACCGTAACTTCGGCACGACCTTCTTCGATCCCGCCGGTGGCGGCGATCCGGTCCTGTACCAGCACCTGTTCTGGTTCTTCGGCCACCCCGAAGTCTACATCATGATCCTGCCCGGCTTCGGCATCATCTCGCAGATCATCTCGACCTTCTCGAAGAAGCCCGTCTTCGGCTACCTCGGCATGGCCTACGCCATGGTCGCGATCGGCGTCGTCGGCTTCATCGTGTGGGCGCACCACATGTATTCGACCGGCCTTTCGGTGAACACCAAGATGTACTTCACCGCTGCCACCATGGTCATCGCGGTGCCCACCGGCGTGAAGATCTTCTCGTGGATCGCCACGATGTGGGGCGGCTCGATCGAGTTCAAGTCGCCGATGGTCTGGGCGATCGGCTTCATCTTCCTGTTCACCGTGGGCGGCGTGACCGGCGTCGTGCTTGCCAACGGCGGCGTCGACGACAACCTCCACGACACCTACTACGTCGTCGCGCACTTCCACTACGTGCTCTCGCTCGGCGCGGTGACCTCGCTCTTCGCAGGGTTCTACTACTGGTTCCCCAAGATGAGCGGGCGCATGCACTCCGAAGCGCTGTCGTACCTGCACTTCGCGGTGTTCTTCGTCGGCGTGAACATGATCTTCTTCCCGATGCACTTCCTCGGGCTGCAGGGCATGCCGCGTCGCTACCCCGACTATGCAGAGGCCTATACCTACTGGAACCAGTTCGCGACCTGGGGCTACATGGTCATGGCCGCCAGCATCGCGATCTGGTTCGCCAACATCGTCTACGCGTTTTCCGCCGGCCGCCGTGTCGAGGACAACTACTGGGGCGAAGGCGCGACGACGCTCGAGTGGACGCTGAGCAGCCCGCCGCCGTTCCACCAGTTCGAGACCCTGCCGGTCATCGAGGAAACCGCCCACCATTGAGTGTGGCGCCAAGCCCCAGGGCGGGTCCCGGATGCTCCGGGCTCGCCTCGGCGGGGCATTCGGGTGTAAGGGCCCGCGCATGACGATGACGCCTTCGACCACGATTCCCTCGACCCAGCCGGCAAGCGGCCCGCTGCCCGCTGACTGGCGCGACCTGTTCGCGCTCACCAAGCCGCGGGTGATGAGCCTGGTGATCTTCACCGGGTTGTGCGGCCTGATCGCCGCGCCCGAGCGCATCCACCCGGTGCTCGCCTTCACCGCGATCCTGTGCATCGCGATGGGTGCGGGCGGCGCCGCAGCGCTCAACCAGTGGTGGGAAGCGGACATCGATGCGGGCATGAAGCGCACCGCCAAGCGGCCGCTTCCGCAAGGGCGGCTCGACCGCACCACCGCGCGCGACTTCGCGGGCGTGCTCTGCGCGGTCTCGGTGTTCCTGATGGGCTTCGCGGTCGGCTGGCTGCCCGCCGCGATCCTCGCTATCTCGATCGTCTACTACGCGCTGATCTATACCGTCTGGCTCAAGCCGCGCACCCCGCAGAACATCGTCATTGGTGGCGGCGCTGGCGCCTTCCCGCCGCTGATCGGCTGGGTCGCGGCGACCGGCGAGATCACGACGATGCCGATCCTGCTCTTCGCGATCATCTTCATGTGGACCCCGCCGCACTTCTGGGCGCTCGCGCTCTTCGTGAAGAGCGATTACGCCAAGGTCGGCATTCCGATGATGCCGGTGGTCGCGGGCGAGAAATCCACCCGCCGCCAGATCCTGATCTACGCCGTGCTGCTCCTGCCGCTGACCATGGTCCCCTGGTGGATCGGTGGTACCGGCGCTGTCTACGGTATTTCCGCATTGGTTCTCTCGAGCCTGTTCCTCCTGCTCTCGATCCGCGTCGGCCTGCGCACGCGCGGCGAGGAGGACACGATGAAGCCCGAGAAGCAGCTCTTCGCTTATTCCGTGCTCTACCTGTTCGCGCTCTTCGCCGCCCTGGTGCTCGACCGCTTCGTCGTGATCTGAGGAAACTGCCATGCGCCGCGAAAAGAACACCGAGGAACAGCCGCCCGAGACCCGCTCGTTCGAGCAGATCCGCCGCGATCGCAACAAGGTGCTGGGGCTCAGCCTTGCGGCCTTCGTGATTCTCGTTTTCTTCATCTCCATCGCCAAGCTGAGCTGAGGCGATGGCAGCGACGATCCAGCAGGCGAAGCGCGCGAGTGCGAACCGCAGGGTCGGCCTGATCGGGCTGGCGATGGCGCTCGCCATGCTGGGCATGGGTTTCGCCGCAGTCCCGCTTTACCGCATCTTCTGCCAGGTGACCGGCTATGGCGGCACGACCCAGCGCGTCGATGCCGCGCAGGCGGCTGGCGTGCAGTCGGTCGCGCGCACGATGTCGATCCGTTTCGACGCCAACGTCGAGCGCGGCATGCCCTGGGAATTCCGTCCGCTCCAGCGCACCGACACGGTGACCATCGGCGAGCGCGACATGGCGCTGTTCTACGCGCACAACACGTCGGACAAGATCGTCACCGGCACCGCCAGCTTCAACGTCGAGCCCGAGCAGGCCGCGCGCTACTTCAACAAGATCCAGTGCTTCTGCTTCACCGAGCAGACGCTCCAGCCGGACGAGGCGGTGAAGATGCCGGTGCTCTACTACGTCGACCCTGCCATCCTCGACGACGAGGACAACAAGGATGTCGAGCAGATCACCTTGAGCTACACCTTCCATGTAAGTTCGGTGCGCGATCCTGCCGATCAGGTCGCAAAGGGTCTGGACCACGATCAAGCGGGCGGTTAAGGCCGGTAGCAAGGAACTTTTCGCTGGCCTCGGGGGCAAGCGGGACACGATAACAGTTTCGAATAACGGGGATGATGGCACGATGGCCGGTACCAAGAACCATGAATATCACATTCTGCCGCCGGACATCGTCCCGCTGGCGACTACGCTCGGCGCGCTGATCTTCACTTCGGGCATGGTGCTGTTCATGCACGACATGCCCGGCGGGACCTTCGTGCCCTGGCTCGGCCTTGCCCTGCTGATCGCTTCGATGTGGACCTGGTTCACCAAGATCGTCCACGAGGCGCGCGCAGGCGATCACACCCCGGTCGTGCAGCTTCACCAGCGCTACGGCATGATCCTGTTCATCGCCTCCGAGGTGATGTTCTTCGTCGGCTGGTTCTGGGCTTTCTTCGACTTCTCGCTGTTCCCGACCACGCTCACCGAGGTGGTCGACGGGCAGTGGCCGCCCAAGGCGATCGAGGCGGTCATGGACCCCTTCGCGCTGCCGCTGCTCAACACGCTGATCCTGCTGTGCTCGGGCACCACCGTGACCTGGGCGCACCATTCGCTGATCCACGGCGACCGTGAGAGCGTGAAGAAGGGCCTCTGGGCGACGATCCTGCTCGGCGTGCTGTTCTCGTTCATTCAGGGCTACGAGTATCTCCATGCCCCCTTCGCCTTCGGCGAGAACACCTACGGCTCGGCCTTCTACATGGCGACCGGCTTCCACGGCTTCCACGTCATCGTCGGCACGATCTTCCTCGCGGTCTGCCTGGTGCGCACCTACCAGGGCGACTTCACCCCGCGCCAGCATTTCGGCTTCGAGGCCGCTGCGTGGTACTGGCACTTCGTCGACGTCGTGTGGCTGTTCCTCTTTGTCGCCGTCTACGTCTGGGGCGGCTGGGGCTATCCCACCCACTGACCCGGTCCGCCAGCGGCCATCGACACATACCATCGCCAGGGGCAGCCAGACCACGCGTCGGCTGCCCTTCGCTTTTGAGCGCAGTGCGCCACGCGCACGGCGCCGCATTCGAACCGAGAGACTGACCATGGCCCGCATTCCGATCTTCTCGACGCTGGTCGTGCTCGCCGCTGTCGCCGTGATGATCGGCCTCGGCGTCTGGCAGCTCGAACGGCGCGGTGAGAAGGAGGCGCTGCTTGCGCGCTTTGCAGCCGCCAGTGGCAATCCGGCGGTGGTCAACTGGGATGGGCGCGATCCGGGCGAGGACCTGCTCTACCGCAAGGCGCGCCTCACCTGCCTGCGTTCGGGCAAGGCCAAGCCGGCCGCCGGGCGCAACGCACAGCAGGAGGTGGGCTGGGCGCAGGTGCAGGACTGCGTGCTTGCCGGCGGTGGCACGGTCCCGGTCGTGCTGGGCTGGACGCGCGGGCCCTATGGGGACGAGAACGCGGCGCCCGGTACGCAGGGGGGCAGCTGGTGGAACGGGGGCGAGGCCCAGGGCGTGATCGCGCCGGGCCCACGCCTCGTTGCCGCGCCGCCGCTCGGCGGGCTCGCCCCGAACGCCATGCCCGACCCCTCGGACCTTGCGAACAATCACCTGTCCTACGCGATCCAGTGGTTCGCCTTCGCGCTGACCGCACTGGTCATCTACGCCTTGTTGCTACGCAAGAGATTGCGCGCACCGGCCTGACAAGGCGCGCTTGATCGCGCAGAAGCATTGCCTTGCCCGCGCAGGGGCGCTAACCGCGCCCGAAACGACAGGGATGGCCATGGACTACATCAGCACGCGCGGCAATGCTCCGGTTCTCGACTTCGAAGGCGCGACCCTCGCCGGGCTCGCCTCGGACGGCGGCCTCTACGTGCCGGCTGAATGGCCGCGCTTCTCCGAGAGCGAGATCGCCGGCATGGCCGGGCTGCCTTACGCCGAGCTCGCAGCGCGCGTCATGGCGCCCTTCGTCGGCACCAGCCTGACTTACGAACGCCTGCTCGAGCTGACCACCCAGGCCTATGGCCGCTTCGCCCACAAGGCGGTGACCCCGATGGTGCAGCTAGATGAGCAGCACTGGGTGCTCGAACTGTTCCACGGCCCCACGCTTGCCTTCAAGGACGTCGCACTCCAGCTGCTCGGCCTGTTCTTCGAGGAATTCCTCTCGCGTTCGGAGCGCAACCTGACGATCGTCGGCGCGACCAGCGGCGACACCGGCTCTGCCGCTATCGACGCGGTTGCCGGACGCGCCAAGGTCGACGTGTTCATGCTCCACCCCGAGGGCCGCGTCTCGGACGTGCAGCGTCGCCAGATGACGACGGTGCTCGCGCCCAACGTCCACAACATCGCGATCAACGGCTCGTTCGACGATGCCCAGGCGATGGTGAAGCGCATGTTCAACGACAAGGACATGACCGATCGCTTCGCCATCGGCGCGGTCAATTCGATCAACTGGGCGCGACTGATGGCCCAGGTCGTCTACTACTTCGCCGCTGCCGTGCAGCTGGGCGCACCGCAGCGCAAGGTCGCCTTCTCGGTGCCGACCGGCAACTTCGGCGACGTCTTCGCCGGATACGTCGCCGCGAAGATGGGCCTGCCCATCGAGAAGCTGATCGTCGCGACCAACGTCAACGACATCCTCCACCGCGCACTCTCGAGCGGCGACTACTCGCAGGGCACGGTCACCCCGACCGCGGCACCCTCGATGGACATCCAGGTCTCGTCCAACTTCGAGCGCCTGCTGTTCGACCTCGGCGGGCGTGACGGCGCGGCGATGGCGGCGCAGATGAAGGGCTTCGAGGCCGACAAGGCGATGCAGCTCAGCAATGCGCAGCGCGAGGGCGCGGCGGCGCTGTTCCAGTCGGCGCGCACCGATGCCGACGAGATGGCCTCGACGATCCGCTGGGCCTGGGAGAACTGCGGCGAGCTGATCGACCCGCACACTGCTTGCGGCCTCTTCGCCGCGCGCACCGCAGGGATCGACGCCTCGGTTCCGGTGGTCACGCTGGCGACCGCGCACCCGGCCAAGTTCCCCGAGGCGGTCGAGCGTTCGACCGGCCACCGCCCGAGCCTGCCCGCACGTGTCGGCGACCTGTTCGACCGCGAGGAAAAGTGCGTGAAGCTGCCCGGCGACTACGACGCGATCGCCGCGTTCGTCGCCGAGCACGCCAGCCCCAAGGCCTGAGGCAGGAGCGATGGCCCGTCTCGAAACGCAACCGCAGGTCCTGATCGGCGAAGGCTGGGACGACTACGGGCTCGTCGATTCGGGCCACGGTCGCAAGCTCGAGCGCTACGGCGACTACCGCTTCGTGCGCCCCGAACCGCAGGCGATGTGGACCCCGCGCGAGGCCGACTGGGCCGCGAACGGCGAATTCGTCCCCGGCTCGGACGAGGATGGCGGCGGACGCTGGGTGTTCGAGAGCCCGGTGCCACGCGAGGGCTGGCCGCTCGCCTGGAACGAGGTCGCCTTCACCGCCAGCTGCACGCCGTTCCGCCATCTCGGCTTCTTCCCCGACATGGCGCCGGTGTGGGACTGGATGCGCGGCCAGCTTGCGGGGCGCGACGATGCCGAGACGATGAACCTTTTCGGCTATACCGGCGTCGGCACGCTCGCGCTCTCCGCGCATGGCCGCGTGACTCACGTCGATGCCTCGAAGAAGTCGGTTGCGCAGGCACGCGAGAACGCGGCGCTTGCCGGGCTCGAAGATCGCCCGGTGCGCTGGATGATCGACGATGCCGCCAAGTTCGCCGCACGCGAAGTGCGCCGCGGCCGCCGCTACGACGGCATCATCCTCGATCCGCCCAAGTTCGGGCGCGGCCCCACCGGCGAGACCTGGCGACTGGAGGAGAACCTCCCCGGCCTCCTCGCCGACTGCCGCAAGCTGCTCGACGGCGACAGCCGCTTCCTGTTCCTCACCGTCTATGCCGTGCGCATGTCCTCGCTCGCGCTCGCAGGCCTGATGGACGAACTCTTCGCTGAACTTCCCGGCACCATCGAGCACGGCGATCTCGCGGTGCGCGAGGACGGTGGCGTGAACGGCGAGGGGCGCATCCTGCCCACCGCGATCTTCGCGCGCTGGTCCAACCCGGCCTGACTTATCCGGCCTGCGGCCATGGCGTGCATGCGGCGTGATCGCTGCCGTTGTGCAGGCAGTCTGCGGGAATGGAGAGAGACCGCAAAGCCGTAAAATCCTGGCCTGCCACGCTGCGCATGCTGCACTGGGGCATGGCCATCGCTATCGCCGCAGAGGTCGTCGTCGGCTTTACCATGGCGCTGACTTTCCTGGGGGCGATGCAGGGGGGCAAGGTGGCGCAGCTTCACTTGCGCGCAGGGCAGGTGCATCACACGCTTGGTTTCTTCCTTCTTGCGGCGGTAGTCTGGCGGCTGGTCGTGCGACTGCGCCATGCAGCGCCTGCCGATCCCGATCTGGGCGTTGGGGCGCGCATCGCGGCACGCGCCGTGCAAGGCCTGCTCTATCTGCTCATGCTGCTACTGCCGCTGTCGGGCTGGGCGGCGCTCTCTGCGCTCGGTGCGGGGGCCGGCTACGAAGCGCCCTCGATCTGGTTCTTCACCCACGACGGTTTCGCGCCGGGCGGCATGATCCCGCACATCGTCACGCCCAGGCCCTGGGATGCGCCCGGCCTGCTGGTCTATTCGACCTTCGCGAAGTTCCACGTCTATGCCGTCTATACCGGCGCAGTGCTGCTGAGCGTGCATATCGGCGCGGCGCTCTACCACCATTTCTGGCGGCGCGACCGGGTGCTCGCGCGCATGGCGGCGCGCGACTGAGCGCGAAGTGGCTCAGCCTTCGGTGGACCTGTCGCGGTCCGCCTGCGCCTTCATCGCCAGATAGGCCGCCTCGCGCGCCTCGCCTTCGAGGGACATGAGGTAGCGCTTGGCCTGCTGGAAGGTCAGGAATTCGCGTCCTTCCACCAGGACCGGTGCGCTGCGTGCGTTGAACAGGCGCGCGAGCAGGCGGCGCTGGGGGCGGGCGAGGGCTTCGGGTCCCTCGCTCGGCTGAGGGGAAGGCTGGGGATCGGTCATTGCAATAAGTCCTGTTACAGAGCCGCGCTCTATGCCAACAGGCGGCCCACGCAAGTCCTATCGAAAGCAGACCATGGCCCGAAAACGCCGCAATGACTGGGAAATCGACGACGAGGCCGAGCAAGAGGCCGCGCCGCCGCCCGATTGCTGGCTCTGCGGTCGGCCTTGCGGGAGCGAGACCGTCTGGCATCACCCGATCCCCAAGAGCAGGGGCGGCAAGGACACGGTGCCGATGCACCCGATCTGCCAGCGCACGATCATCACGCATTTCACCAATTCGCAGCTCGAGCGCTTCGGCATGGATGCGCAAGGCCTGCTCGACGATCCCACCATCGCCAAGTTCGTCGCCTGGGTCGCGAAGAAGGAACCCGACTTCAACGCGCCGATCACCAAGAAGAAGCGCTGAAAGTCAGCTCATGCGGATTGCCCTGTTCGAGCCCGAGATCGCGGGCAATGTCGGCGCCGTCATGCGCCTGTGTGCCTGCATGGGCGCTGGCGTCGACCTGATCGAGCCGATGGGTTTCGAATGGGACGACAGGCGCGTGCGGCGCACGGCGATGGACTATATCGACCATGTCAGCGTGACCCGGCATGCAGGGTTCGAGGCCTTCCGCGCCGCGCGGCCCGGGCGGCTGGTGCTCTTTACCACCAAGGCGAGCACCTCGCCCTACGACTTCGCCTTCGCTGCCGACGACATCCTGCTGTTCGGCAAGGAGAGCGCGGGCGTGCCCGATAGCGTGGCGCAGGCGAGCGACGCGCGTTTGCGCATCCCGATGCGCGCGCAGGTGCGCTCGATGAACCTTGCCATGTCGGCGGGGCTGGTCCTCGGCGAGGCGCTGCGCCAGACCGGGACCCTGCCCGGCTGATGCCTGCGCCCTTTCCCTGGGCGGGCAAAAGGCACTAAGGGGCGCCATGGCCGATTCGCTCATTCTAGAAGTCGCCGATTTCGAACACGACGTCCTCACCGGCATCTATTCGGAAGAGACCGGCAAGCCGCAGCCGCTGCGCTTTACCATCTCGGTGAGGCTCAAGCCTTATGATCGCTACGAGCCCGACACCCCGCTCTCGGCCAGCAAGAACTACATGGACCTCAAGTTCGCGGCCTCGGGCGCGCTGCCCGAGGGCGTGCACTTCACGCTGATCGAGGCGGTTGCCGACCATGTCTGCGAGACGCTGTTCCTGCAGGACGAGCGGGTCGAGGCGGTGACCGTCAAGATCGTCAAGCTCGCCATCGCCGAAGCCGGCGAGAGCATCGGCATCACCCTCACGCGCGAACGTCGGTAGGCACGCGATGCCGAGCGAACTGCTTTACGTGGGCCCGCTCGCCGATGACCCGCTCGATGCAGCGGCGGACTTCCATGCGCGCATTCTGCCTGCTGTCGAAATGGCGCTGAGCACTGGCGCAGGCCCGCTGACCCTGGTTTTCGAACCCGCATCGGTCGAGCATCGCGGCTGGCGTCTTGCCGTCGTGCAGGGGCTTGCACGCCGTTTTGCACCCACGCGGGTCAACGCGCTCGCCGCGCCCGGAGCCGATCCGGCACAGCGCGGCGCGATCGCCGCGACCCGGGAATGGCTCGATGCATCGCCGGGGGTTACCGGCCAGCTTTTCGCGGTGGATGGAACCCAAGCGCCGCCAATGGTATAGGGCAGGTGATGACAAGCCCCACGCCCTTGGTCGACCAGTTCCAGCGCCGCATCAGTTACGTGCGGCTTTCGGTGACCGACCGGTGTGACTTGCGCTGCACCTATTGCATGCCCGAGCGCATGACGTTCCTGCCGCGCCGCGAGGTGCTCAGCCTCGAGGAACTGCACAAGCTCGCGCTCGGTTTCATCGCACGCGGCGTGACCCGCATCCGCCTGACCGGCGGCGAACCGCTGGTCAGGCGCGACATGATCGAACTGGTGCGCGCGCTTGGCCGCACCATCGGCGCCGAGGGGCCGCAGGGCGGCTTGCGCGAGCTGACGCTCACCACCAATGGCACGCGTCTTGCCGAATTCGCCGACGACCTGTTCGCGGCCGGGATGCGGCGCATCAATGTCTCGCTCGACACGCTCGATCGCGAGACCTTCGCCAAACTGTCGCGCCGCGATTCGCTGCCGCAGGTACTCGAGGGCCTGCGCGCCGCGCGCGAAGCCGGGCTCAAGGTCAAGCTCAACACCGTCGCGCTCAAGGGCGTGAACGAGCACGAGATCGCGGATCTCGTCGGCTGGGCGCACGGGCAGGGCTTCGATGCCACGCTGATCGAGGTCATGCCGCTGGGCGAGGTCGAGGAGGATCGCATCGACCACTACCTGCCGCTGACCGGCGTGCGCGAGACGCTCGAGCAGCGCTGGACGCTGACGCCGAGCGAGCACCGCACCGGCGGCCCTGCACGCTATTTCGACGTCGCCGAGACCGGCGGGCGGCTGGGTCTGATCACGCCGCTGACCCAGAATTTCTGCGAGGGTTGCAACCGCATCCGCGTCACCACCACCGGGCAGCTCTATGCCTGCCTTGGTGGCAACGAGCGGGTCGACCTGCGTGAAGCGCTGCGCAGCGACGATCCGCAGGCGCGCCTCGCCGAGGCGCTCGATACCGCGATGCGGATCAAGCCCGAGCGCCATCACTTCGCCATCACGGAACCGGGCGCGGCCCCGGCGCTTTCCCGTCACATGTCGATGACGGGAGGATGACGAAAGAACATGACGATCAAGCTGGTTTTCCTCGGTCGCCTCGAGGACGTCGCCGGTGCGGGAGAGCGCCAGGTTACAGGTGCCAAGTGCATCGACGAGATATTCGCGGGGCTCGAACCCGAGCTTGCCGAGGCGCTGCGTGCGCCGCGCGTGAAGCTGGCGGTCAATGGCATCCTGCTGCAGGATCGCGATGCCCCCGTACTCAAGGACGGCGACGAGATCGCCTTCCTGCCCCCGGTCTCAGGCGGCTGATCCGGGCCGCTACCGCATGAACGCAGACGTTCGCCTGCTTCAGTCACCGCTCGATGCATCGGGCGAACTGGCCGCCTTCACTGCCGCGCACCGCGCGGCGGGGGGCGTCGTCAGCTTCCTTGGTCAGGTGCGCGAGGGTGATGGCGTCGAGGCGCTTGAGCTGCGTCACTACGGCCCGCTGACCGAGCCGGCGATGCGCGCGCTTGGCGAGAGCGTGCTCGAGCGCTGGTCCCTGGAGGGACTGCTCATCCTCCACCGTGCCGGGGTGATGGAGCCGGGCGATCCGATCGTGCTCGTGGCCGCCGCAGCGCGTCACCGCCGCGACGCCTTTGCTGCGGCCGATTTCGCGATGGATCACCTCAAGAGCGAGTCCTGGTTCTGGAAGCGTGAGAAGGCGGATGGTGCCTGGCGCTGGATCGAACCGCGCGAACAGGACTACGCCGATATCGCGCGCTGGGCCTGATCGGAGCCATTGCCGATATCCCGCACTGATTTCGCGGGTTTGACCACCGTCAATTTCGCAAGCTGCAAAGCACGCCAGAACTGTCCGCGACGACGCATGGCGACATCCGGAGGGCCGGATCGGGGCCCGTGTCCGCACAGGCCTTGCGCCGCATCGGGCATGCTGAACCTCGCGTGGTGCTAGGTCGGGCACGCAAGCCTTGGTCCGGGCTCGTCACATGCTGCCGGGCCGGGGGGCTTTCGGCAGGATGTCGGCTCTTCGGAGGGCTCCTCCCTCGCAAGGGGGAGGGGCTTTCCAAGATGCCTTGGCGTTCTCGCCTTGATCTGACCGGGCTTGCGATCAGCCGCGAAGTTTCGCCGCTAGGGCGACCAGTACCGCATCCTGCGCAGAGACCCAGTTCGCCACCTGCCCGCGCGCCTCGGCGATGGCTTCGGTCTGCGGCGAGATTTCCAGCGGGGCGGCATCGCGCGAATCGGCGTAGAGGCGATCGAGGTCAGCAAGGGCCGTCATCGCCGTCGAGCGGCTGGTCTCGAGGTCGGAAACCGCGATCTGTGCAGCGGCCCAGGAATCGCTGCTCACGCTGCCGGCCCGCGCGACCGCACGCTCGGCGGAAGGTCGGTCCGCTTCGAAGCGGGCATTGGCCTTGCGCGCACTGGCGAGCAGCGCTTCGAGGCGGGCATCGAGTTCGCCGTCTGCAAATGCCGTGTTGTCCAGCGGCGAGCCCGTTGCGTCTTCGCCGCCGGACGTAGCCTCATCCTCGCCTCTTACCGGCTCGAACTGGCCGGTCCGCTCGAAATCGCGCATCGCGAGCGAGGGGAACTGGCCGGCACTCGAGCAGGCGGCGAGCGCGAGCGGCAGGGCAAGCGTGGCAATGGCAGCGGTGAGGGGTGGAAAGCGTGTCATGGCCGTGCCATAGCATGACCCGCGCAGCAGGCGAGATTCAATCTGTCGTGCTGCATCGTCAAGGTGACGGGGGCGTGTCCCGGGCCGGGTGGCGGGCTGCTTCATGGCAGTTTCGCGTCACTCCTTGGTTGACACGAATCGGGTGGTGCACTAACGGCACCCACTCTTTCCGGTAGCTCGCGTCGAAGGCGTGGGTCATCGGCGCGTCGCCCGCAAGGCTCCCTCGGTTCTTCGTCGGACCACAGCGGCCGGGGCAGTTTGTGTTTCGGCCCTCACGGGCACATTATAGAGATTAGGTAAGGGCACCATGTTCGCAGTAGTGCGCACGGGCGGCAAGCAGTACCGGGTTGCCGCCGGAGACAAGATCGCGGTCGAGAAGCTGGCTGGTGAAGCCGGTGAGACCATCACCCTGGGCGACATCCTGCTCGCTGGCAACGACGGCGACGTCGTCGACGCTTCGAAGGTTTCGGTTTCGGCCGAGATCATCGCGCAGGCGAAGAGCGAGAAGGTCGTGGTGTTCAAGAAGCGCCGCCGCCACAACTACCGTCGCAAGAACGGCCACCGCCAGCAGCTGACGCTGCTGCGCATCGTGTCGGTCGGCTGAGCCCCAAACTCGGAAGGAAAACGAGATGGCACATAAGAAAGCAGGCGGCTCGTCGCGCAACGGTCGCGATTCGGCAGGCCGCCGCCTTGGCGTCAAGAAGTTCGGCGGTCAGGAAGTGATCGGCGGCAACATCATCATCCGTCAGCGCGGTACCAAGGTGTACCCGGGCTCGAACGTTGGCATGGGCAAGGATCACACCCTGTTCGCGCTGACCGAAGGTCGCGTGCGCTTTCACGATGGCAAACTCGGCCGCAAGTACGTGTCGGTCGACGCCATGGCGGAAGCCGCCGAGTAATCGGATGGTCGATAAACGGGCCATCCTGACGGGATGGCCCTGCCGGACCTCGTAGTCCGGCTTGAAGAGGGAGAGGGCCACGGCCGTCTCCCTCTTTGCGTTTCTCCCTCTCTTCGCCGCGATCCCGCACCGCAACTGGGGCGGGCCTCGCGTAATTGCACTGTCACGGGCGCATAGTATCGGCGCGCCCGGGGGCGAGAGTGGAGAGAACCCGATGTTCATTCGCAGCGAGCGCCTGTTCCTGCGGCCGGGCTGGTCCGAGGACCGGTCCGAATTGCTGGCACTGGTCGCAGGCCGCAGTCATGGCCCGCGCCTGACCGCCGATTGCGTTCCCTATACCGAAGATGACGCCCGGCGTTTCCTGCAGGCGACAGGCGAGGCATTGCTGCCCCGTTTCCTGATCACCCTGCCGGGGCAGGGCGGTGCACCGATCATCGGCTGCATCGGTCTCTCGCACCATCGCGGCGAGGCGGAACTGGGTTACTGGATCGAGCGCGAGCTATGGGGCAACGGTTATGGCGCCGAAGCGGCGCGCGCCGTTGTCTCGCTCGCCCGGACGCTCGGGCATGCCAGGGTCGTTGCCAGCCATTTCCTCGAGAACCCGGGCGCTGCCCAGGTCCTGCATGAAGCGGGCTTCGCGCGGACGGGCCGGATCGCCGAAAGGCGCTGCCTTGCCAGCGGGGTCTTGTGCAGCGCTCTCGAATACGCCGTGTCGCTTGTCGCGGGTGGGCCGCAAGGCAGCGGCGGCTGCGACGACGATGCGCTTCGTGCAGGACGACGCCGCGCCGCCTGAGCGCGGCGCGTGCATCGCATGCGCAGTTTCCCGCATGGCGTGCGCAAAAGAGTCGTTAAGCCGCGACAGGCAGCTTCATTGCGGTGGTATTTTATCAGCGAAAAACCCCGCCAGAGCGCAATTTCCGTGCATTTTCCCCGAGAATGTTGCATGGGACGGCTTGCGGAACAAAGACGACGGAGAACCGTGATATGTTTATCCGCACGGAGAGGCTGTTTCTAAGGCCGGGCTGGCCTGAGGATCTCGAAGAAGTCTTCGAGGCCCTGAATGATGATGCCGTGCAAAGAACGATTGCCGCCCCTGGGCTCCCGCGGACCAATGCGGAAGTGCAGAGGCTCCTTAGACGTCCCCGGAACCTGAGGTATCCTCAGTTTCTCATGTACTTGCGCTCGCCCGAAGGCGCAGTGCTGGTGGGTGGAGCCGCGCTCGTGCGCGGCGAGGACGGCGACACGGAACTGGTGTACTGGATCAAGGCGCGATTTGCGGGCCGTGGCTTCGCCGGGGAGTCGGTGCGGGCCATGCTCGATCAGGCGCGTGCGCTCGGACATCGGCGAATCACCGCCTACGAACCGCTTGCCAACGAGGCCGATGCCCGGGTGCTGATGGCAGCCGGCTTCGAGGACACCTACAGGGTCGAGGAGCGCTACTGCGAGGCGCAAGGCGGTTTTCTTCCGGTGCGCCGTTTCGAGGCCGACCTCGAACATTCGGACCTTGTCCTCGGCCACGCCGAACCGATGGTTCACAGCCTGACGGCGTGATCGGCCACGAGGCCATCGGATAGCTTACCGTGGCAGTTCGCCTTGCGCCGGAATGCGGAGTTCCCCTGCTCCTGCCGGTGCACCACCCTCGGGCGGACATGCCAGAGCGGGGCCGTTCCTTCGGGGGCGGCCCCGCGATCGTTTCGGGCGGCGGCGAGGGGTGGAGGGTTACTCCCCGACGGGAGCGAGCCAGGCGGGCATGAACTCGGGTGCGATCGCCTCGCTGCGCAAGTGATCGACCGCGAGGCCCAGTTCCGGATAGGCGGCGCGCCGGCGCTTCTCGTCCGAAGCCTCGAGCGGGACCACGATCAGGCGCCGGTTGACCTTCTGGCGCCAGTTCATCCGCGCGGTGTTCTCCTGACCGATGTAGCAGCCCTTGGTGAAGCTGACCCCATGCAGTTCCGCAGCGTTGCATTCGAGCCAGAGCGTCTCGCCGTCGCCCAGTTCGGCGCGACCCTCGCACACGCCCTGCGAAAGACGATGGGCGCGCCATGCAGCGTCGGCACCGCCGAGCATGTCGGCCGGATCGCTGACGTCGATCGGCGCGATCCAGCGTTCGCCCAGTGCGGCGAGGCGCGGATCGGCGGCAGCGCCGTCGCCGAGATGGGGGCGCCAGTGAACCCCGATGCCTTCGTCGAGGGCGATGTCGATGGCGCGGCGCAGACGGTACATCGAGAGGCGCTTGACCAGCGCGTCGGCGGCGGTCGCCTCGCAGTCGATCAGCAGGTCATCGCCCGCAGGCCAGATCACGAAGTCGAACAGGGCCTTGCCCTGTGCGCTGAGCAGTCCGCCCCATGCGGGCAGGCTCTGCTTGACGTCGACGGTGACAAGCCCCTGCAGGAAGTCGGCGACGTTCTCGGGCGCGCTCGCGGCATCGTCGGACTTGCGGGGGGAAAGCCGGATCACGGCACGGTCGAAAAGTCGGGTTGCGGTCATTTTTTCCAGATGGGGACGGGCCTTGCGCGTGCAAGGGCTTGCCCGCGCGAATGCACGATCAGGTGCGTTGTGAGAGGCGCTGGCGAATCTCGTCGAGTACCCAGGTTGCGGCGGGTCCGGGACGCGTGTCGCGCCGCCACAAGGCGACGAGATCGTAGGCCATCTGCGGCTGCTCGGGCAGGTGCAGCTCGACCAGCCTGCCTTGCTCCAGATCCTGCGCGACGGCGTGTCGCGGCATTGCGCCCCAGCCGATGCCCTCGCGCAGCAGTGCATGTTTCGCGCCCAGATCGGCGAGGCGCCAGGAACGCGGGCTGAGCACGGCGAAGTCGCGCCCTTCGGTGAGGGGCGAGCGGTCGGTGAGAACGAGCTGGACGTGACGCCGTGCCTCGCCCGGCGCAACCTTTCCGGCGCGCGCAAGCGGATGGTCGGGTGCGGCGACCGGGACCATGGCGATGGCGCCGATGGTCTCGCGTTCGAGTCCGGGCAGGTCGGGGATGTCGGGGCCGGCAATGGCGAGTGTCGCACGCTCTTCGAGCAGCAGCGCGGCGACCGCGCCGAGCGCCTCGACGTGGAGGCGCAGCGGCACCGTGGGAAAGCGCTCCTGAAAATCGCGCAACAGCCGCGCGAGGACGTCGCCCGGCACCATCACGTCGACCGCGAGGGAGAGTTCGGCCTCGAGCCCCTGTCGCAGCGAGCGTACCTTGGCGAGCAGGCTGTCCATGTCCGCGCAGACCGCCCCGGCTTCTGCAAGCAGCGCCTGGCCCGCCTCGGTCAGCACCGGGCGGCGCGAACCCTCGCGTTCGAACAGGCTGGTGTCGAGCTGCTGCTCGACCTGTGCGATGGCGTAGCTGACGACCGAGACGGCGCGCCCCAGCTTGCGCGCAGCGCCGCCGAAGCTGCCTTCCTCGACAACGGCGAGGAAGATGCGCAAGTGATCGAGACTGGGAGCGACGAGATTAGGCATTCAAGTTTTCCGAACATTTATGTCGATTTTATCGCAATTCCTTGGATGAATGCAAAGCGCTATCTCTACCTTCAAGACGAGGGCGAGCATTTTGCCGGTCCTCTCAGGAAAGGAGTAGCGTGCCATGATCGAACTGCGTCCCTTCGAAAGCCTTGGCGCTGCAAACCACGGCTGGCTCGATGCCCATCACCACTTTTCCTTTGCAAGCTATCACGATCCCGAGCGCACCAACTGGGGCCGCCTGCGGGTCTGGAACGACGATACCATCGCCGCGGGTACCGGTTTTCCGCCGCACCCGCACCGCGACATGGAAATCGTCACTTATGTCCGGCAAGGCGCGATCAGCCATCAGGACAACCTCGGCAACAAGGGCCGTACGGTCGCGGGCGATGTCCAGGTGATGAGCGCAGGCAGCGGCATCCAGCATTCCGAGTACAATCTCGAGAAGGAAGACACGACGATCTTCCAGATCTGGATCATGCCCGAGCAACGCGGCGGCGAGCCCAGCTGGGGTACGCGCCCGTTCCCCAAGGACGACCGCGCAGGCCGCTTCGTCACTCTGGCGAGCGGTGCCAACGACGATGGCGACGCCTTGCCGATCCGCGCCGATGCCCGCGTGCTGGGTGCCACGGTAAGGGCCGGTGAGACGGTTACCTACGAGACGCTTGCGGGCCGCCATGCCTATCTCGTCTCGACCCGGGGCCGCATCCGCGTTGCCGATGGTGCCAGCGAGGCCGTCGAGGCCGCTGCGCGCGACGGCGTTGCCATTACCGGGCTCGACACTATCTCGGTCACCGCGCTCGAGGACGCCGAACTGGTGCTCGTCGACGCAGCCTGAACACGATCGGCGGCGGGTCATTCCGCTGCCGGTCCCCTCTTTCCCGACACCCCGATCAAGGATACCCGGATGACTGCAACCACTCTTGGCCGTACTGCCAGCCCCAAGATCGAGAAGCTCATCGTCGAGCGCTGGTCGCCGCGCGCTTTCGACGGCAGCGAGGTCCCGCAGGAAGACCTCGACGCGATCCTCGAGGCGGCAGGCTGGGCGCCGAGCGCCTACAACGTGCAGCCCTGGACTTTCCTCTATGCAAAGAAGGGCGACGCCAACTGGGACCTGTTCCTCTCGCAGCTGGTCGAGTTCAACCAGGGCTGGGCGCAGAGCGGCTCGGTGCTGGTCTACGTCGTCTCGGACAAGCTGATGCGCTCGGACAAGGGCAATTCGGACAACCACAGCCACAGCTTCGATGCCGGAGCGGCCTGGGCTCTCGCCGCGCTGCAGGCACAGGCGCTGGGCTATCACACCCACGGCATGACCGGGATCAAGTTCGGCGAGGCCGAGGCCGCGCTCGGCATTCCCGAGGATCATCGCCTCGAGGCTGCCTTCGTGATCGGCCGCAAGGGCGACAAGGAAATCCTGCCCGACTACCTGCAGGAGCGCGAGGCCCCGGTCGGGCGCAAGCCGCTCGCAGAGATCGCGCGCGCCGGCAAGTTCGCCTGAGCACTTCGCCCGATACATCCCGTTTGCCCTGAGGGTCGCACCAAGGGGAACAGCCCGCGCGCCACGCACTCCCCCCTCCCTCGTGGCGCGCGGCCAACTGCCCGTCCTGCCCTGCGGCACGCCCCCTCGCGTTGCGGCTGGCAGGACGGGTTTTTGCTTTGCGGGTTGGGCGTGTGCCCGACAGGTGGGCAGGCTGGCGCGCGTTACTGGCCGCGCAAGCCGCTCACCGCGAACCTTCCGGCGGCTTTCATGGCCAGAGGGGGATTGAAGGATGAAGCCTGCCGCACTGCCGCTTCTCGCACTGGCGCTCGGTGTTCTCGCGCCGCAAGCCGCATTCGGGGCCGATAGCGCCGGACAACAAGGCCTCGAGATTTCGCGCAAGGCCGTACGCACGTTGCCCCCGGTCGCGATCTGGCCAAATGGCGCGCCTGCCATCGCGGGCTGGCCGGGCTACGAGCACCCGCCGGTGCGCGAGCAGATCCGGGGCGACGACGGGGTCATCATCAACGTCACCGATCCCACTTACGAGCCTTACCTGCCTGCTACGGGGCGCGGGACCGGGAGCGCGGTGATCATTGCACCGGGCGGCGGTTTCCGCTTGCTCGACATTGCGCCGTGCCGGGAACTGGCGGCCTGGTTCGCCGAGCGCGGCATTGCCGCCTTCGTCCTCAAGTACCGGCTCGAGCCAACCATCGGCGATCGCAAGACGATGCAGGCGCTCTTGTGGGAACTGCGCCGCAACGTGCCGGGCAAGGCCGGGGTGGCGGACGGCATGGAGGCCTTGCGCCAGATCCGGGCCCGGGCGTCAGACTACGCAATTGCGCCTGATCGCATCGGCGTCATCGGATTTTCCGCAGGCGGCCACGTCGCCGGCATGATGGCCGCCGCCAGCGACCCGGCGACCCGTCCCGATTTCGCCGGGCTGATCTACGGCATGCCCTATGAGGGCGATCTGATCGAACTGCCGCCCGCCACTCTGCCGCCGACGCTCGAAGCGTTGGCCTCGCCCTTCACCGCACCGCCGCTCACGCCTGCGCCGGGCCATCTGCCGCCGACCTTCATGGCCATGGCGCAGGACGACAAGGCTGCCGAGATCGGCTTTCGCGCCTACTACGATCGGCTCTATGCCGCTGGATATCGCCCCGAACTGCATCTGTACCAGCGCGGCGGGCATGGATTTTCGATCAGGCCTTCGGGCAATACCACCGACCGTTTCGCGGAACAGTTCGTCGACTGGATGAGGGTCGTTGGTTTCGGGGCGGACTAGAATCCGAGCTTGAGCCCGACCATCAGGCGATTGCTGACGACGCCATTACCCATGGTCGCGGCATCGGCATGAACGTCGAGATCGACACCTTCGGCTATCGACCAGCGTGCCTGCGGCAGACCCGCCTTGGCCGCATAGTCTTCTGCTCCGGCGAGAGGCCGGATGCGCTCGCTCTCCGGGTCGGGTGCACATACGAGGATCTCGCCCCCGGTTTCGGACGTGGATTGGCAGCGGGGGCGAAGGGCGCGCAAGTCCATCGCCTCGTCGGACTTCAAGGTCTGCGCCAGATCGAAGGCGGGGGCGTCGGCCCTTGTGACGAATGCGGGCGGTTCGGGCGGGGAATCGGCGGGCATGGCATCGCGCTCCCTTGCGGCAGAGCACGGATGCTGACGCCCGATTGTGGCGCGAAGACGGCGCGAGGCCGGGTCAGGCGACCTGTCGGCGCGCCTTGCTGCGGCGCTTGAGCAGGTCGAATGTGAATATCCCGATTGCTGTCCAGATCAGCACGAAGCAGGCCAGTTGCGTCGGCTTGATCGGCTCGTGAAAGACGAACAGGCCGAGCAGGAACACGAGGGTCGGGGTGAGATACTGGACGAAGCCGAGCGTCGAATAGTCCATGCGCCGCGCCGCTTCGGAAAAGAGCAGCAGCGGCAGTCCGGTAAACACGCCCGCAAGCGTGAGCAGCGCGACCTGACCTGCGGGACCGGCAAGCGCGCTGCCGCCAGAGCCGAGTGCAGGCAGTCCGACGGCGACAAGGCCGGGTATCAGCAGCACCAGCGATTCGATGGTGAGCCCGGGCAGGGCGTCGACCGGGGCCAGCTTGCGCAACAGGCCATAGGAGCAGAAGGACGCGGCGAGGCCGAGGCTGATCCACAGCATGTCGAGCGCGCCCCAGGCGAGAACCGACACTCCGACCGCCGCCAGCGCGACCGCAGCCCATTGCAGGCGGCTGAGCTTTTCGCGCAGGAAGATGGTGCCCGCGAGCACGTTGAGCAGCGGGTTGATGTAGTAACCCAGACTTGCCGCAAGGACGTGGCCCTGCTGGACCGCCCAGACGTAGATCGTCCAGTTGGCGCCGATGAACAGCGAGCTGGCGAAGAGGGTGCCGAGCGTGCGCCGTTCGCGCAGTGCGCGCCCGACTGCGGGCCACTGGCGGCGCGCGCTGACCACCAGCGCGCAGAACGGGATGGTGAAGACGATGCGCCAGCCCACCATCTCGAAAGCGGGGACATCACGCAGGAGCGCGAAATAGAGCGGAAAAAGGCCCCAGAACAGATAGGTGGCCAACGCGTAGGGCAGGCCGCCCCTGGGCTTGGCACTGGTCTGGATCACTCGCCGGCTCCGCGAATCGGGGGGAAGGTATGCCTCGAACTAGCCGAGAGCTCGACTCGTCGCACGCACAACTTCGCCTCGTCGAAATCCTTGAATCTGACGGAGATGTTGCACTGGGTTCAGGTTCGGGTCTGTAAACCTGAATGGGTAACGCGGATCGCCCGAGACAAGTTCACAGGGCGTCGACATCGAGGAGACCGACTATGAACGCATTCCTGAAGGCCTCGGCCCTGGCCGCCGCAGCCGCAAGCATCGCCACTGCCATGCCCGCCACGGCTGCCGTCCAGGCATGGGGTCCGGCTGACAGTTTCCAGGCGCCCGGTGAGCAGACTTACGACCATGGCCGCCGCGATCGCTATTCGCGTGAGGATCGTCGCCGTGGCTACGGTCGTCGCGACTACCGTCCCAACCGCGTGTGGCGCGGCAGCAACGGGCGCTACTACTGCAAGAAGAGCAACGGCACTACGGGCCTGCTGATCGGCGGCGCTGCCGGTGCCCTGCTTGGCCGCGAGATCGACGGTGGCCGTGACCGTACCGCCGGTACCGTACTCGGCGCCGCAGCCGGTGCGCTGCTCGGCCGCGAGGTCGACCGTGGCGGCTCGCGCTGCCGCTGATCCACTGAACTGACGGCAGGTTTCCCCCGCGGACGGCGACGCGCGGGGAATCCGCCGGAACCTGTGGGCGAGCATCCGTCACCCACAGGTTCCGTACGGGAGGGCGCTCGCGCAGCATCTGCGGGCGCCCTCAACGTGTCTGGTCCATCGGATGGCGGGCTTGCATCGCGCCGGGGCCGGGCTTGGTTGCTTCGTCTCACCGTACTGTGACGGACGGCTATCCCGAATTGGGACGCTGGCCTTGAACCGGCTGGAATTGTGCCGCTTTATCGCCTTTTAAAGGCCTCGACACTATCCGGGTTCAACCGGGAGGCATGTGCGCGCCGGTGATTCGGCCCATCCATGCCGGGAGCGGGGTCGCGAAAAGGACGATGACGATGAGCATTTCGGTTTTCCAGGGCGCCCGCGAGGCAGGTGGCCCGGGTCGCTGGCTGGCAGGCGCTGCGCTTTGTCTGTCCCTGATCGCGCTCCCAGGCTGCAGCGGCGAGAAGGAACCGGCTCCGGCACAGTCTGACCCGGCCGTCTCGGGCGCGCTTGGAGACGACATCGTCGTCGATCCCGATCTCGCCGGTGGCCAGGGTTCCGCGCTTGCTGCCGACGAGGGCGAGATCACGTTGCCGCCGCAGGACCGCTCGACCGAAGCAATGGCCGATGCGATGCAGAAGGCGATGAGCCTTGCAGGCCTGCCCGAACCGCTGCCCGAGCCCAAGGCGAAGGGTGAGGTTGCGGCCCTGACCACGAATGCCGCCACTGCGGCGCAGGTCGCGCAGGCCAGCCGCCTTGCCAAGACCGACTGCACCACCCGTCTCGAATACTCGAACACCTGGGCGGCCAAGCTGCCCGCCGCACTGCCGGTCTATCCGCGCGGCGCGGTCCAGGAGGCTGCCGGAGTCGCGGGCGAGGATTGCGCGATGACGGTGGTCAACTACGCGACGCCGGTCGAGCCCGAGGACGTTCTCGTGTTCTATCGCGGAATGGCGGGCAAGAACGGCTACAGCGCGCGTTACGCCCGCGATGGCGAAGAACACGTACTGGGCGGCAGCAAGGGGAAGGCGGCCTACGTCGTCTATGCGCATAGGCTCAAGAACGGCATCACCGAGGTCAACCTCGTCACCGCCGGACGCTGAGGTTCGCGGCCCGGGGCACACGCCTCACGCCGCTGACCTCAGAGCGCTAACTTCAGACCTGCCTCGTCAGAAGCTCTTGACCTTGTAGACCTGCGAGAGATCGCCCTGCCATTCGCCATGGTAGAGATCGAGCAGGCGCTGTGCAGGCACCTTGCCGGAGGCGACGATCTCGGTGAGCGGCTCGAGATAGCCGGTCTCGTTGTCGCCGCTGGCGTTGAGGCGCGCGCGGGCGGCAAGGCCGGAACGGGCGATGTCGATCACCTGTCCCGCGATGTCGCGAAGCGTGCCGCCGCCCGGTATCGGCGCATCGAGGCCGAGCTTCGGAACCGAGTTGCGCAGTTCCTCGCGGCCCGCCATGTCCCAGTCTTTCACCAGGTCCCAGGCCGCATCGAGCGCGCCCTGGTCGTAGAGCAGGCCGACCCATAGCGCGGGCAGCGCGCAGATCCGGCCCCATGGCCCGCCATCGGCGCCGCGCATCTCGAGGAAGCTTTTCAGGCGCACTTCGGGGAAGGCGGTCGAGAGATGGTCGTTCCAGTCCGAGAGGCGCGGCTTCTCGCCGGGAAGCACCGAGAGTTTGCCCTCGAGGAAGTCGCGGAACGAGAGGCCCGCGGCATCGATATACTTGCCCTCCCGGAAGACGAAGTACATCGGCACGTCGAGCATGTAGTCGACGTAGCGCTCGTAGCCGAAGCCGTCCTCGAAGACGAAGGGCAGCATGCCGGTGCGGGCCGGGTCGGTGTCCGACCAGATATGACTGCGGTACGAGAGCATGCCGTTGGGCTTGCCTTCGGTGAAGGGCGAATTGGCGAAGAGCGCGGTCGCGAGCGGCTGGAGCGCCAGCGAGGTGCGGAACTTCTGCACCATGTCGGCCTCGCTCGCGTAGTCGAGATTGACCTGGATGGTGCAGGTGCGCAGCATCATGTCGAGCCCCATCGAGCCTACGCGCGGCATGTGCCGCAGCATGATCTCGTAGCGGCCCTTGGGCATGATCGGCAGTTCTTCGCGGGTCTTGTCGGGCCACATGCCGAGGCCGAGGAAGCTCTTGCCGATGCGGTCGCCGATGGTCTTGACCTGTGCGAGGTGACGTCCGGTCTCGGCGCATGTCTCGTGCAGGTTCTCGAGCGGGGCGCCCGAGAGTTCGAGCTGGCCTGCGGGCTCGAGACTGACGGTGCCGTCGGCGCCTTTCATTGCGATGACCTTGCCGCCCTCGACGATCGGCTCCCAGCCGAATTCGCCCAGAGCATCGAGCAGGTCGCGGATGCCGCCTTCCTCGTCGTACGAAGGCGCGTGATGATCGCCCCGGTCGTAGACGAACTTCTCGTGTTCCGTGCCGATGCCCCAGGCATCGCGCGGCTTCTCGCCCGCGGCCATCGGCGCGGCAAGTTGGTCCAGGGTCTCGATCACTGGATCGTTGCGATCCGAAGCCTCGCGGGTACTCATGGCGCCCGAGTTAGTGGCCTAAGCTGCGCGACGCCACATCTTTTTTGTACCGGGCGGTCTACTCTCCGGATGGTGACCAGTCACCCGCCGCTGCCATCCACAGCGCAAGCGCGGAAATCGAGGCGGTTTCGCCGCGCAGGATGCGCGGTCCGAGCGTGATTGCCTGCGCCGCGCGATGGGCGCGGATCGCGGCGCGCTCCTCATCGTCGAAGCCGCCTTCGGGCCCGACCAGCAGCGCGGCGGGACCGGCGTGAGCAGCAAAGCGTTCGAGCGCGGGTTCGCCGCCCTGTTCGTCGGCGAAGAACAGCGCGCGCTCCTCGGGCCAGTCGCGCAGCAGTGCCTCGAGTTTCAGCGGCTCGGCGATGGCAGGCAGCGCGGTGCGTGCGCACTGTTCCGCCGCCTCGGTGACGATCGTCGCGGCGCGCTCGGCGTTGAGCTTGTCCGCGACGCAGCGGCGCGTGACGACCGGCTGGATGCGCGCGACGCCCAGTTCGGTCGCCTTTTCCAGCACGAGGTCGAAGTTGGGCTTCTTGAGCAGCGCTGCGCACAGCCACACGTCGGGCACTGCCTCGCGCTCGCGCATGTGCTGGCGCATGGTCAGCTCGACGCTGCGCTTCGAGACCGCAGAAACCTCGCCTGCCCATTCGCCGGTGGCATCGTCGCAGGCGATGACCACGTCGCCCACCGCCACGCGCATGACCCGCGTCAGGTAATGCGCCTGATTGCCCTCGATGGCCACTGTCCGTCCTTCGGCCAGCGGCCCTTCGAGGAACAGGCGCGGGGCCGAGCGGGGCGGCCAGGCGGGGGTAGCGGTCATGCGTCGTGGTACCGTTGCAGCAGGAGTTGGGCTCTCGCGCCTAGTTGAGGAGCGTCTTGAGCAGCGTCTGCCACTGCTTGACGCCCGGGTCGAGCGTTGCGAGCGGCAGGCGCTCGTTGAGGCCGTGGGCGAATTCGTCGTCGGCGCGCATGAACACCGAGCCGACGCCGAAGGCGGGGATGCCCTTGGCGCGAAAGTGCATGGAATCCGTCGCGCCTGCGCTCATCCCGGGAACGATGGCGAGACCCGGTGCGCGTTCGTGGACGGCCTTGTCGATCGCGCCCATCACGTCCTCGCGCAGCGGCGATTCGATCGAATCGAGCGTGCCGTTGTCGATGAACTCGATGGTGATTTCGGGATTGGCGATGACCGTGGCGAGCTGCTTGCGCACCTGCTCGCGCGTCGTGCCCGGGAAGATGCGGCAGTTGACGTTGGCGGTGACCGACTGGGGCAGGGCATTGGGCGCATGCCCGCCCTCGATCATCGTCGGTACGCAGGTCGTGCGGATGATGCCGACATAGTCGGGGCGCGCGGTAAGCGTGGCGATGGCCTGTGCGTCATCCGGGTTGCTGGCGAAGGCGCGCATCGCGCCTGCGACTTCGGCGGGCGCGCTGGGCGCGCTGCCCTCGAGATAGGCCTTGGTCAGCGGGCTGAGCTTTACCGGGAAATGGTAGGCCCAGACCTTCTCCATCGCCTTGCTCATCGCATCGATGGCATTGGTCGCGCCGGGGCGGCTCGAGTGGCCACCCGGATCGGTGACGGTGAAGCGGTAGTCGGCGTAAGTCTTTTCGCCGGCCTGCACGCTGTAGGCGAAGGGCTTGCCTGCCGCGTCGAGTTCGCCGCCGCCCGCATCCGCATTGAGCACGAGGTCTGCATTCGAAAGCGCATCGGCCATCGCCGCGGTGGTCGCCATCTGCGTCTCCTCGTCGCCCGAGAAGGCGAGGACGAGATCGTGCGCGGGCACCCAGCCCTTGCGGCGCAGGTCCATCACCGCCGCGAGCGACATCGACAGGCCCGCCTTGTTGTCGAGCGAGCCGCGCCCGAACAGGTAGCCATCCTCGATCACCGGGGTGAAGGGATCGCGCTCCCAGTCCTCGGGCTTGGCCTCGACCACGTCCATGTGCGCGATGATCAGCGTGGGCTTGGCCTTGCGGTCGCGGCCCGGGTAGCGCGCGACGAGGTAGCCGGTCTCGCCGAGCGGCGTGAAGCTGACCTCGTCTGCCTTGAACCCGGCCGACAGCAGTCGCTCGCGGATCTTGCCCGCGAGCACCGGGACCTGCCCGCGCCCCGCGACGGTCGGTACCGCGACCGCTTCCTCGAGAATGGCGAGCGCCTCGCGACCGGCGGGTGTCGCAGGGGCCTCGGCGGGGGCGGCCTGGGCGGCTGCCGGCAATGCGGCGAGCAGCACTGCGGGGATCACGAAGCTACGGCAAATCGGGTTCATGCGCATCTGCGACCACTTTCCTGGCTGGAGCGACCCGGATGCTAGGCCAGGGTCTCGAGAGGCTCCTTCATTGCCCGTCTCAACGCTCCGCGCAACGTCTCGTCACACATGGCGCACGGGTTGTGCGCACATGTGTGCACTATGAACGTTCTGTCATGACATCGTGTCCACTCTGGACTAGTGTCCGCCGCGTGAGTGACCCGACCTTCGTTCCCGACAGCCAGCAACGCGGGCTGGTCGCCTTGTTGCCGCCCACCGCGCGCGACTATGCGATGCTGGCGCGATTCGACCGACCCATCGGCTGGTGGCTGCTGTTCTGGCCCTGCGCCTGGAGCGTGCTGCTGGCAGGGGGTGAGGATCGCTGGGGCCTGATCGCCTGGCTGCTGCTCGGTTCGGTCGCGATGCGCGGCGCGGGCTGCGTGCTCAACGACATCGTCGATGCCGATCTCGACCGCAGCGTCGCGCGCACCGCGCAGCGCCCGGTCGCGAGCGGGCGGGTGAGCCGACAGGCAGCGGCGATCTGGCTGGGCCTGTTGTGCCTCGTCGGGCTCGTCGTCCTGTTCCAGCTTCGCATCGAGGCGCAGCTCGTCGCGCTGGGCTCGGTGGCGCTGGTCGCGGCCTATCCCTTCATGAAGCGCATCACCTGGTGGCCGCAGGCCTGGCTCGGCATGGTCTTTACCTGGGGCGCGCTGGTCGGCTGGGTCGAGATGCGTTCGGACCACCTCGTCACGCTCGCCGCGCTCTATGGCGGGTGCATCGTGTGGTGCATCGGTTACGACACGATCTACGCGCTGCAGGACCGCGAGGACGACATGATCGTGGGCATCCGCTCCTCCGCGCTGCGCCTCGGCGAGAACGTGCGCGCGGGCGTCGGTGCCTTCTATGCGCTGGCCGTGGCGCTCTGGGCCATTGCCTTCTGGACCATGCGGCCCGACTGGGTCGGCCTCGTCGCGCTCCTTCCGGTGGCGGGCCACCTCGCCTTTCAGGTGGTCACGCTCGATACCGACGACGGCGAGAACGCACTGGCCCGCTTCCGCTCGAACCGTGACCTCGGTCTCGTCATGGCGCTGGCCTGCTGGGTAGTGGGCAACGCCGGAGTGATCTGAGGCAAAGGGGCCGGGGGCGATGTGCAACCTTTACCGGATGACTAAGGGCACCGACGAGGTCGCCAGGCTGTTCGCGGCCGAGACCATGCACGTCGCCAACCTCGCCGACGAGGTCTATCCCGGCTATCCTGGAATGGTCGTTGCCCAAGGCGCGGTCGAGGTCATGAACTGGGGTTTCCCGCTGGTGCTCACGGGCAAGCAGGGGCGCAAGCTCAAGCCCAAGCCGGTCACCAACGCGCGCGACGACAAGCTCCATACCCCGTTCTGGAAGGACAGCTTCGTCCAGCGTCGCTGCATCATTCCCGTCAGCGCCTGGGCCGAGCCCGAGGGCCGCTCTGGCCACATGACCCGCACCTGGTACGCGCCCGAGGGCGAGGACCTGTTCGCGGTGGCGGGCCTGTGGCGCGAGAGCGGCGAATGGGGCCGGGTCTACACCATGGTCATGGTCGACGCCTGCGCGCAGATGGTGGACGTCCACGACCGGATGCCGGTGCTGCTCACCCCCGGGCAATGGGCGCAGTGGACAGATGCAGCGCCCGAAGCAGCCTTCGAACTGTGCCGGACCAGCGAGGCACGCCTGCAGGTCGATCGTACGCAGGTTCCCTGGGCAGCGCGCAAGTCAGCACTAGGGGCGGCGTCAGGGGCTGCGAATGGCAGGAAGGCTGGCGGGGACGCTGCACGCGCGGACGATGCCATGCCCCGGCTCTTGTGATCAGCGGCTCATTCATAGCTGACCACCTCGAATTCGATCCCGTCCCAGTCGAGGAAATAGAAGCGCCGTCCGGGCGCGTAGTCGCCGTGATTGAAGGGCACGAGCCCCTTGGCGATCACCACTGATTCGGCCGCGTCGAGATCGTCGACGACGAGGCCGATGTGGTTGAGCGGAGCATCCTTGGCGAAGCGCTCGTGCGCCTTGCGGTCGGTGTAGATCGCAAGATAGCTGAAGTCGCCGCCGACATGGATTGACTCTCCACCATTGATGGCGGGACCGCGCCAGCGCTCGTGCCAGCCGAGCAGGTCCTGCATCAGGCGGGCGGAGCGCTCGATGTCGGTGACCGTGATGTTGGCATGTTCGAGCCGTCCGGGGGTGGGGTTGGTGGTCATCGCTTGTCTCCTCTTGCGTCGCCGGCGATTCGTCCGGCTTGGCAAGAATGCAAGTTCAAGCTAACTTGAGATCAAGCAGAAAATGCAGCTGATTTTCTGCGTGTAATTTCCGCGGTCGCAGGGGCTCTTGATGGCCATGCGTGCGGGCGGGACGAGAGGGCTGGACCATGGCAAGCGACCGCTTCATCACCATCGGCGAACTGGCAAGGCGCACCGGGGTCGCGACCTCGGCGATCCGCTTCTACGAGGACAAGGGCCTGCTCCAGGCGCTGCGCACCAAGGGCAACCAGCGCCGCTTCCTGCGCTCCGACATTCGCCGCATCAGCTTCATCCTGATCGCGCAGAAGCTCGGCCTCGCGCTCGGCGAGATCGAGGCCGAGCTGGCCCGCCTGCCGCAAGGGCGCACGCCCACTCTCGCGGACTGGGAGAGGATCAGCCGCTCGATGCGCGGCGCGATCGAGGCGCGTATCGCCATGCTCGAACGCACCCGCGACCGGCTCGACGGCTGCATCGGCTGCGGCTGCCTCAGTCTCGCCAAGTGCCAGCTCTACAATGCGGATGACGTGAAGGGCCGCGAAGGGCCGGGGCCGCGGCTGGTGCTGGGCTAGGCTGAGGGCACGATGCCCGCTTAGTCCCGCTCTTCCAGAAACCGCCTTTCGGCCTCGGTGTTCTCGCGACCGAGCGCAGCGTTGCGGTAGGGGAAGCGGCCGTGGGCGGCGATTTCGTCGCGGTGGGTGCGGGCGAAGCTCAAAAGGCTCTCGGCGAATTCGCGCAGGCCCGCGAAGCATTCCATGCTTTGGGCCTGCAAGGACGGGTCCTCGGCATGCATCAGCGGCATGTAGAAGAAGTGGCGCTGGGCGAAGGACAGCTGCTCGTCCATGCCCGCCGCGATCCCGCGCGTCGTCCAGTGCTGCGCGCGCGCATCGTTGGCGAAGGCACGCGCGGTATCGCGGTGGATGTGGCGCGAGAACTGGTCGAGCACGATGATGAGGGCGAGCCTGCCGAGCGGAGTCTGCGCCCATGCGTCGAGCGCGCCTTCGCTCGCCTGCTCGTGCAGTTCGGCGAAGCGCTTGCGAACCAGCGGGTCGAGCGCGCTGCCGGCGCCGAACCAGTGATCGGGGGTCAGCTCGCGAAACCAGAAATCGAGGACGCGGCGCTGTTCGCCTTCGGGGAGCGGCTGAAGGCTGGCTTCGGGATCATCCATGACAAGGCTCCAATTCACTCCGCCGCGAGCAGTTCCTCGGCGGCGGTGAGATCGACGCTGACGAGCCGCGAGACGCCCTTCTCGACCATGGTGACGCCGAACAGGCGGTGCATGCGGCTCATCGTCACCGCATTGTGGGTGACGATCAGATAGCGCGTCTCGGTCTCGCGCGTCATCGCTTCGAGCAGATCGCAGAAACGCTCGATATTGGCATCGTCGAGCGGGGCGTCGACCTCGTCGAGCACGCAGATCGGCGAAGGGTTGGTGAGGAACAGCGCGAAGATCAGCGCGACCGCGGTCAAGGCCTGCTCGCCGCCCGAGAGCAGGGTGAGCGACTGCAGCCGCTTGCCCGGCGGCTGGGCGAAGATCTCGAGCCCGGCTTCGAGCGGATCGTCCGAATCGACGAGCGCGAGATGAGCCTGCCCGCCCATGAACAGTTTGGTGAAAAGGCGGCGAAAGTGCCCGTCGACAGCCTCGAAGGCGCTGCGCAGCCGCTCGCGGCCCTCGCGGTTGAGGTTGCCGATCGAGCCGCGCAGCCGGTTCACCGCCTCGGCGAGTTCCTCCTTTTCGGTCACGCTCACACCGAGGCGTTCCTCGGCCTCTGCCAGCTCGTCGGCGGCGACGAGGTTGACCGGGCCGATCTTCTCGCGCTCGTTCGAGAGCGCGTCCATCGCGCGGTTCTCGGCCTCGGCGCTGCCGACTTCTGCCGAGACGAAGGCGTAGCGCTCGGGCAGGACCGGGGGCGGGCACTGGAAACGCTCGCCCGAAAGTCGGCTCAACTCGACCCGGCGCGCATCCTCGTTCTCGGCGCGTGCGCTCGCTCCGGCGCGGGCCTCGCGCGCGCTGGCAAGTGCTTCCTGCGCCGCGGCGAGTGCGGCATCGGCGGAGCGCGAGGCCTCGATCGCGGTGGTGACCGCAGCCTCGGCCTCTTCGAGCTCGCCCGCGAGACGCGTGCGCACGGCTTCGCCCTGTTCGATCTGCGCCATCAGCGCCTCGGGCTTGGCGGCGTGGATCGCGCGCTCGGTCTCGATCTCCTCGAGCCGTCCGGCCATCTGCGCGAGACGGTTGGCGGCATCGCCCGAACGCGCCTGCCAGCCCTTGATGTCGCCGCGCTGCGAGGCCGTGCGTTCGCGCCCGACCGCAAGCGCCTGATCGTGCCCGGCGAGCGCGGCGGTGGCCGACTGCATCGCCGCCTTGGCGCTTTCGTTGCGGGCCCGTGCGGTTTCGAGCGCGGCGCGCCCGCTCTCCGGATCGGGCAGCGCGGCGCGCTTGGCCTCGGCCTCGGTGACATCGGCCTCGGCACTCTCGCGCCGTTCGGAGAGCTCGGCGGCTGCGTTTTCAAGCTCGGTGCGGCGCGCAGCGTGGCGCTGGCGTGCATCCTCCGCCTGGTCGACCCCGCGCAGCGCCGTGCGCTCGACATTGGCGGCATCCGCGATGGCGCGCTCGGCGGCCGCGACCTGCGCCTGAAGCCCGGCAAGCTCCGTCTGTACCGCGCCCTGACGCTGCTCGGCTTCGGCGAGTGCGGCGCGGAAGGGGGGCAGGCGCTCCTCGAGTTCGGCGAAACGGTTCTCGGCCTCGAGCCGCGCGGCCTCGGCTGCGCCTTCGCCGCGCGCGACGAAGCCGTCCCAGCGGCGCAGCACGCCGGCGCGGGTCACCAGCCATTCGCCCGGGCCGAGTCTGCGTGCGTCATCCTCCTGCACCACGTGGACCAGCGCGAGGCGTGCGGCGAGTTCGGCCGGGCAGGCGGTCACCTGCGCTGCGAGGCTGTCGCGCACCGGCGAAGGCGCCTCGGCCCCGGTCCAGAAGCGCCCCTCCGCGCCCGGATCGCTGCCGAGCGGCACCTTGGCATCGCGCCCGAGCACGGCGGCGAGTGCGCGTTCGTAGCCGGGGGCCGCGCGCACCTGCTCGATCGCGACGGGCATCCCGTGCGCGGCCTTCGCGCCCTTTGCGCGCGCCTCGCGGTCGCGCAGCAGCGCGGCATGCTCGCGCTCGATCCCGGTGAGGTCGGCGCGCGCTGCCGAGACCGCGGAGGCGGCGGTGTCGCGCTCCTCCTGCAGCGTGGCCTTGCGCGACTGGATCGCCTCGAGCGCGGCGCGGGCCTGTGCAAGGGCCGCACTTGCGGCTGCGGCCTTTTCCTGCGCCGTCTCGAGCGCTGCTTCGAGATCGCCTGCAGCATCGAGCGCGGCCAGCTGCGCCTCGTGACGTGTGGTGTCTGCAGCGACGCGTTCGAGGCGCGTGCGCGCCTGTGCCAGTTCCGACTGGGCGATGCGCCATTCGGCCTCGACACCGGCCTGCGCGGCGGTGGCCTGGGCATGGTCGAGTTCGGCCTGGCGCGCGGCGCGTTCCGCCCCCTCGAGTGCATTGGCGATGCGCGGGCGCTGGGCCTCGTCCTCGGCGAGCCGCTTCTCTCCCTCGGCCAGCTCGCGTTCGAGCCGGGCGAGCGCCTCGGCGGCATCGCGGGTGATGCGGTCGGCATCGCCGCGGTCTTCCTCGAGGCGCAGCTTCTGCCGGTCGAGATCGCGCAGCTTCTGCTCGGCGGCTTCGAGCTGGCCGGTGAGCGTGGCCATGCGGTGCCCTTGCGCCGAGGCATCGTCGCGCCGGTCGGCCTGCTCGTCGCGCGCCTTGACCAGCGCCTGTGCGGCACTGGCCTGTGCCTGCTGCGCCTCGTGAGCGGCGCGCTGGGCCGCACCGACGCGGGAGTCGGTCTCCTGCGCTTCCTTCTTTGCGGCCTCGGCGGCGGCGGCGGCATCGCGCCAGCGCGCATAGAGCAGCCGCGCCTCGGCGAGGCGAATCTGGTCGCTGAGCGCACGATAGCGTTCGGCGGCCTTTGCCTGTCGCCGCAGGGTCGCTACCTGCCGGTCGAGCCCGGCCATGATGTCTTCGAGGCGGGCGAGATTGGCCTCGGTGGCGCGCAGTTTCTGCTCGGCGTCGCGGCGGCGCACGTGGAGGCCCGAGATCCCGGCCGCATCCTCGAGCATGGCGCGGCGCTCGGCAGGCTTCGCCGCGATTACCGCGGCGATGCGGCCCTGGCTGACCAGCGCCGGGCTATGCGCGCCGGTCGCGGCATCGGCGAAGATCAGCGAGACGTCCTTGGCACGCACGTCGCGCCCGTTGACCCGGTAGGCCGAGCCCGCGCCGCGCTCGATCCGGCGCACGACCTCGAGTTCCTCGCGGTCCGAGGTCACCGCCTGGAGCACCACTTCGGCAAAGGCGCGTGGCGGGCGGTTGGCGGTGCCTGCGAAGATCACGTCTTCCATGCCCCCGCCGCGCATCGACTTGGGCGAACTTTCGCCCATGACCCAGCGCAGCGCTTCGAGCAGGTTGGACTTGCCGCAGCCGTTGGGGCCGACGACGCCCGTCAGCCCCGGCTCGATATACAGTTCGGCAGGCTCGACGAAGCTCTTGAAGCCGCTGAGCTTGAGCCGCCGGAAATACACCGCGCCCTACCGTGCAGCCGGCATGGAAAGGGCGCGGGATCGCATCAGCGGGCGCCTGCCTGCTGCAGCTTGGCTTCGAGCTCGGCCCAGGGCAGGGTGTCGAGCTTGACGCCGTTGATGAGGAAGCTCGGCGTCCCGGAAATCTGGTATTCCTGCGAGGCCTTCTGGGTCTGGTCGGCCAGCGCCTTGGCGGTCGCGGCATTGTCGAGGCAGGCCAGCGCCTTGTCACGCGGCAGCCCGCGCGAGGCGAAGAACTCGGTCATGCCCGCAACTTCGGCAGTCGCCGCGAACTGCTTATCACGCGGCAGCTGGCCGATTGCTTCGAGCTTGTCCTCGCCTGCGGACTGGGCGTTCTGGAACATGTTGGGCTGCCAGGCCCAGAACTGCTCGCTCAAGGGGAGCACGGCCTCGGTCGATCCGCAGGTCGCGAGCATGGTCGCGGGGAAGTCGTAGGCGTTGAGCATGAAATAGCGCAGCTCGTAGCTCACCCGGCCGCTGGCGACGTAGTCGTTGCGCAGCGGCTCGAAGCTTTCGTGCGCGAACTCGGCGCAGTGCGAGCAAGACAGCGCGCCATACTCGACGAGCTTGATAGGTGCTTCAGGGTTGCCCATGCGATAGCCGCCTTCGGGCGTCTTCTCGATGACGTCGGCCCAGGACTGGCCTGCGGGCGCGGCGATCTTGGCGATCGGCTCGCTGCTCGGCACCTCGGCGGAATCCGCAGCCTTGTCACCGCAGGCCGCGAGGCCGAGCGCGAGCGGGGCGAGGAGCGTGCCGAGCGCGATCTTGCGCAGGTGGGAACTGGTCTTCGTGGCGCGGGTCATCGATGCGAATCCTTTGCGATCTTACGCGATTTGACAAGGCTATAGCGGATAAGGGCTAACCCCGGACAGGGGCAGGTTCAAAGCGGGCAGGTGCAGCGTGGGGCGGGTGTCCACAGGAAAGCGCGGTGTGACCGCCCAACTGCGCCGCGCGGGCACGGCTTAGACGTTGCCCGCCTTGCTCTCGGCGAGGGTCTGGGCAATCGCCTTGGACATCTCGGCCCATGTGTGCCCGGCATCCAGCTTGCCGTTGATGGTGTAGCTCGGCGTGCCGCGGATGCCGAGGGCGGCGGCCTGTTGCAGCTGTGCCTCGAGCTGCTTAATGCGCGCCTCGTCGGTGAAGCACTGGTCGACTTTCGCGCGGGTCATGCCGAACTTCTCGGCCCTGGCGTAGAAGTCGAAGTCGCTGGCGATGGCGCGCATGCGATCGGGCCAGGCACCCTGGCTCCAGCGCTGCTGCTGTGCGGGCGTGATCGTCTCGAGCTTCTTGAGCCAGGTTTCCTGGGTGCCCATGAAGGCATTGTGGCGGGCGAAGAAGGTCTTTGGGTCGCCGCAGCCGGTGATCATCGCGATGGTCACGTCGATCGGGTTGCGCACGAAGTTGCTGATGGTCAGCGAGACCTGCCCCTTGGGGATCGCGGTCATGCGCAGGACCGGGTCCGATTCCTGATGCAGCTTGGCGCAGTGCGGACAGGTATAGCTGATGAACTCGGTCACCTTGACCGGTGCCTCGGGGTTGCCGAGTGCGAAGCTGCCGTTGGCGGTTTCCTGGACCTGCCCGTTCCAGTTCACCTTTGCGGCGGCGGGCTTGGCCGGTGCCGCATTGGCCGTGGCGAGCGATCCGCTCACCGCGAGAAGGGCCGATGCCGCGAGGGCGGCGATACGCATCGTAGAGGTCATTCTCAGTGGTCTTTCCGGTCTTCCGTAGTGCCCATGCTGCGCGCCAGCGATTCGAGCACCGCGCGCAGTTCGGGGTCGCCGACGTCGCGCAGCGATTCGCCGAGTTCGAGCGGCACCGGCTTGAGCGAAGGGGGTGCAGCTTGCGCCTTTGAAGCAGCCGGCGGCTTAACCTCGCCTTGCCGGATCTTCACCTTGACGACGGCCTTGTAGCCGAAGAAGCGGTTTACCCGCTCCATGATCTCGGGAAGGACGTGCTGGATCAGCGGGGCGTGGGCGGGGCGCACGACCAGCTGGAGGATGCCGTCCATCTTCTCGCCCGGCGGGAAGCGGATCGATTCGGGCGAGCACACCCGGGCATGGCGCTCGCCCACAATCTCGGGCCAGCGGGTGACCACGCTCGACTGCACGAAGCCGAAGCGGCGAAAGGCGGTGCGCCCGACGTCGGGCATCAGCTCGGAGATCGAGCGCGCCTGACCGCCGCGCGGCCTTTCGTACTGCCGGGGCTTCGATTTGCCCCTGTCCTTGCCGGGAGTGCGTTCCATTACCGGCGCTCCAATGCCATAGCGGCCCGATGGACGCCAGTTCCGAAACGATCTCCGCCCGCTTGCTCGCATGGTACGACGCGCATGCCCGCGACCTGCCGTGGCGCGCCCCGCCCGGTAGCCCGCCGCCCGAGCCCTACCGGGTGTGGCTTTCTGAAGTCATGCTCCAGCAGACCACGGTCGCGGCGGTGAAGGAGTACTTCGCGAAATTCACCCGCACCTGGCCCGAGGTCACGCAGCTTGCCGCGGCGCGCGACGAGGACGTCATGGCTGCATGGGCGGGCCTCGGGTACTACGCGCGGGCACGCAACCTCTTGGCCTGCGCGCGCGAGGTCGCAGCGCGCGGCGGCACCTTCCCCGATACCGAGGAGGAGCTGCGCAAGCTCCCCGGGCTTGGCGCCTATACTGCCGCTGCCGTCGCCGCGATCGCCTTCGACCGGCGCGCGGTGGTGGTCGATGCCAATGTCGAGCGCGTCGTCTCGCGGCTCTTTGCGATTGAGCGTGAACTGCCCGCCGCGCGTCCCGAGATACGCGATGGAGCCGAGACGATCACCCCGGATGCGCGCGCGGGCGATTTTGCTCAGGCGATGATGGATTTGGGCGCGACGGTCTGCACCGCGCGCGACCCTCGCTGTCTGCTGTGCCCGCTTTCCGAGCCCTGCGCCGCGCGCGCTGGCGGCGATCCTGCGCGCTTTCCCGTGAAGGCGCCGAAGAAGGCCAAGCCCGCGCGCAAGGGGCGGGCGTACTGGATCACCCGCGCAATCGGCGGCCGCACGCACGTCTGGCTGGTCCAGCGCCCCGGCAGCGGCATGCTCGGTGGCATGCGGGCCTTGCCCGACGACGGCTGGAAGGCGCGCACCGACGGGCACGGCGAAGCGCCGCTGGCGGGCACCTGGCAGGCCGCGGGCCGGGTCAACCACGTCTTCACCCATTTCTCGCTCGAGCTGCACGTCGAGATGCTGGCAGGTAATGTCGCCCAGGGGCCCGGCGAGGGCGAGTGGTGGCCGCTCGATCATCTCGACGATGCCGGATTGCCCACGCTCTTCGCCAAGGCAGCACGCCTTGCCGTGGCGATGCAGGAAGACGCGGCATGAGCGCGGCGCGCGAGGGGCTCTCGGCGGCGCTCGACCGGCGGCTGTTCTTGCGGCTGGCGGGGCTTGCCGGGCTGAGCACGCTGCCGGGTTCGCGCATCGCGCTTGCTGCCGATCGGCGCGACCTGCTGCCGCGCGTGCGCGAGGTGGTCGAACGCTGGACCGGGCCGGGGCGCTTTCCCGGGATGGTCGCCTCGCTCGGCCTGCCGGGGCAGCAGGCGCAGTTCGTCTCGCGCGGGACGCAGGGTTTTACCGATGCCGCGCCGATGGGGCCCGACAGCCTGTTTCGCATCTACTCGATGACCAAGCCGGTGACCGGCATGGCCGCCATGCAGCTGATCGCGCAAGGCAAGATCTCGCTCGACATGCCGGTCTACGAAGTCCTGCCCGAGTACCGCCACATGCAGGTGCAGGACCGCTACGACGGCCCGGTCGACAAGACCCATGCCGCCGCGCGTCCTATCACCATGCGCCACCTGCTTACCCATACCGCAGGGCTTGGCTATACGTTCGTGCAGAGCGGGCCGATCAAGGCGCTGATGGAGCAAAAGGGCCTGATCGGCGGGCAGGTCTCGCGCCTCGACATGCCCGGCATCTTCAACGGCAAGGCGGTCTCGGGTCTCGACACTTTCGCGCAGCGTCTGGCGCAAGTGCCGCTGGTGGCCGAGCCGGGAGCCAGATGGATCTACTCGCTCGCGCTCGACCTGATGGGGCGGGTGATCGAGGTGGTCTCTGGACGCCCCTTCGACCGCTATCTTGCCGAGACGATCTTCGAACCGGCGGGAATGACCTCGACATTCTTCGCGGTGCCCGCGAGCGAGGCAGCGCGTCTCACCACCAATTTCGGAGCGCTGGGCCCGGTACTCGTGCCGATCGATGCAGGCGCGGGTTCGATCTACCTCGACCCGCCACCGTTTCCCTTCGGCGGCTCGGGCCTCGTCAGCTCGCCGCGCGACTACGACCGTTTCCTGCGCATCCTGGCCCAGTACGGCATGCTCGATGGCAGGCGCATCCTCGCCGAGGAGGCGGTACGCCTCGGGACGTCGAACCTCCTTCCTGCAGGCGTTGCGGGACCAGTCGACGACGGCAGCGGCGATCCCGGGCCTGCGCGGCGCGGGCGCAGCGCCGGGTTCGGTGCGGGCGGGCGGGTCGGAACCGGACCCGAGGCGGGAGTGTTCGGCTGGTCGGGAGCGGCGGGAACGCTCGGCATGGTCGACATGCGCCACGCGCTGCGCTCGCAGCTCTTCGTGCAGTTCATGCCGCCCGACGCGGTGCCACTGCTGCCCCAGTTCCAGTCGGCGCTCAAAGCCGACATCACCGCCCTGCTTGGAGATACCAAGGCGTGAACACCCTGTCCGAATGCCTGCCCGCCCCGATTGCCTTCGCCGGCTCTCCGATCGACCGCGCCGACCACGTGCGCGCCGATCCCGCGGCAATCGCGGCGCTGCTCGGGCGCAAGGCGAAGGTGCTGTGTCTCGACGGGCTCGACCCGGTGCTGAGCGACGATGGTGCCCTGGTGTGGAGGGACCTGCCGACCGAGGCCTCGCGCGGCGAGCTCGTGTTCCTCGGGCTCGAGGGCGAGGGTGAGCATGCACGCGGCTGTTTTGCCGAAGTGCCGCTGAACCTTCCGCCTGGCGGCCCGCATGCGGGGCCCGGTGGCTGGAACGCGATGGCGGTGCTCGATGTGGGCGAACTTGCGATCTACGGAGCGGCGCGCGCGCTGGTCAGCTGGCACGCACGCCATCGCTTCTGCGCCCAGTGCGGGGCGGCCACCGTGATCGCCAAGGGCGGCTGGCAGCGCGACTGCGTCTCTCGCACTGAGGCCAGCGCTCAGGACGATCCGAACCACTGCGGCGCCTCGCATTTTCCGCGTGTCGACCCGGTCACGATCATGACCGTCGAGCACGAAGGCTGCCTGCTGCTCGGACGCCAGCCGCGCTTTCCCGAAGGGCGCTATTCCGCGCTCGCGGGCTTCGTCGAGCCGGGAGAGACGATCGAGGAGGCGGTCGCGCGCGAGACCTTCGAGGAAGCAGGGGTGCGCGTGCGCGACGTGCGCTACGTGATCAGCCAGCCCTGGCCGTTCCCGTCCTCGCTGATGATCGGCTGCCACGCCTTTGCCGACGATCCCGCCATCGTTATGGACGAGACCGAGATGGAGGACGTGCGCTGGTTCACCCGCGAGGAGGTTGCCGAAGCGCTCGAGGCGCGCACGCGGGGCGAGAACGGCCGCGCGTTCGGCGCCCCGCCGCATACTGCCGTGGCCCATGCGCTGCTGGCCTGGTGGCTGTCCCGAAAATGACGTTTCAGTGACGCTTTTGCGACGATATATGACAATAACAATCTGAAAACATTAGAAAATTATTCAGGCCTTGGCGGTTAGGGCCCTCTCCCGTGATGAAAACGGGGTATTCGAAAGCCCCGAATCGAGCGGGGCAGAATGCGGAATTTCAGAACGATCGCGGCACGGCTTCTCGGGTCGCTGGAAAAACGACTGATCGGTGCGATGACGCTCATCGTGCTGCTCACGGTAGTGCTTCAGGTGGTCTCGCAGCGCGAATCCTTCGCGGTGCGCGCGCAGAGCGAGGCGCTGGGTACGGCCACTGCGAGTGCCGAGAACGCGCGCCAGTTCGAGGAGGCGGTGAGCAAGCTGCGCATGGCGAGCAATCGCGGGCTGCTCTCGGGCGAGGACGCAGGCGCCAACGACAGCCTGACCGATGCCGCCATCGCCATCGGCGACAGGCTCGGCAAGCTGCGCGCCAGCGGACTGGCGGCTCACGAACTGCCTGCCGCGACGCGGGTCTTCGCCGGGCTCGACCGGCACGTTGCGACAATCATCAAGGCACAGGCCGGGGGCAGGGACGCGCAGCTTCTGGCGAGCGAGGTCAAGGCGACCAACGGTCAGATGCAGGCGCTTGCCGATACAATCCTTGTGGGAGCGCTTGATCGGCGCGATGCCGCGCAGGCCCGGCTCGACACCTCGATTGCGCGCTGGCAGTCGATCGTCTTTGCCATCGGCCTCGTCACCATCGCGGTGATCGCGCTGGTCGCCTTCGATCTCATCCGCAACATCCTGCCCGCGCTGCGGCGCATGCATCGCGGCGTCCAGCGCCTTGCCGACGGCGAGCTCGAGGTCGAGATCGGCAGCTTCAGCCTGCAGGAGCTCGAGGCGCTCTCGGGGCCGCTCGAAACCTTCCGCAAGAACGCACGCGCGGTGCGCGACCTCGCCTTCACCGATGTCGCGACGGGGCTGCCCAACCGCCGCTCCTTCCTCGATACGGTGAGCAAGGCGTTCTCCGCCGAGCCGGATGCGACTTTCGCGCTCATGCTGGTCGACATCGACCGCTTCAAGCACGTCAACGACGACTACGGCCACGCGGCTGGCGACGAGCTGGTGCGGCTGATCGGCGAGCGCATGCGTGAAATCCTCGGGGCCGATGCGCTCGTCGCCCGGGTCGGGGGTGACGAATTCGCGTTGTGCCTGCGGCCCGCCGCCGGACGCTCGGGCAATGGTCTTGCATCCGAGCTGGTTGCAGCGATGCGCGATCCCTTCAACCTCGGCGAGTATTCGGTCGCGGTGACCGTCTCGATCGGTGTTGTCGAGGTCGTGCCAGCGCGTGCTCCCGCACTCGATGCGGTGATCCGCAAGGCCGACCTCGCACTCTATGCCGCGAAGAAGAACGGGCGCAACGGCTCCACCCCCTTCGCCGAGGACATGGCCGAGGAACGCGCGGTCGACCGTGCGCTGGAGAAGGATCTCGAGAAGGCCTTCGAGCACGACCAGCTGCGCATGGTCTACCAACCGATCCACTCGGTGCAGAGCGGACGCCCCGAAGTCGAGGCGCTGGTGCGCTGGAAGCACCCCGAACTGGGCGAGGTGCCGCCCTCGACCTTCATCCCTGCGGCGGAGCGTTCGGGGCTGATGGTGCGGCTGGGCGAATGGATCATCCGCCGCGCGATGAGCGACTTCGCACAGTGGCCCGAGATGGACATGAGCCTCAACCTCTCGCCGCTCCAGCTCCAGCACGAGGGCTTCTCGACCTTCCTCGTCGAGTGCTGCAAGGAGCACGACATTGCCCCCGGGCGGCTGTTCCTCGAGGTCACCGAATCGCTTTCGATCGAACGCAACACCCGAGCGCTGCTGATGCTCAACCTGCTGCGCAATCTCGGTTTCCGCATCGCGCTCGACGATTTCGGGACCGGCTATTCCTCGCTCTCGATGGTCAAGAGCTTCAAGTTCGACCGCATGAAGCTCGACCGCTCGCTGGTCATGGACCTCGGGCAGGACCCGGCCTCGCATGCGGTGTTCGAGGCGGCGGTGACGATGGCGCGCCACGTCGGCGCCGAAGTCGTCGCCGAGGGGATCAGCGACGAGGGCCTCATCGGCGCGACGACGAGCGCCGGCTGCACGCACCTGCAGGGCTACTTCTACAGCCGCCCGATCGAGGCCTGCGACGTGACGGCTTACTTCGAGGGTGCGCGCGAAGCGGTGGAGCGCGCTGCGTGAGGGCTGCGCGCCCGAGCCTCAGACCAGCCCGAGCCGCATCAGTTCGCGCGCGAGCTTGGGCGGCATGATGTCACCGCTGCTCTCGCCATTGCCGAGATCGCGCGGCGCGTCCTCCTCCTTGAGGTAGCGCCATCCCTGATGGGCGCGCTTGGGCTTGGTCACCACCGGGATCAGCTTGGGCGCGAGGCGGATATGCCAGCGCCCGTCACTCTCGCGCTGTTCGAAGCCAAGGATCGGGGAGCGGCCGATGAGCGCGTGCTCGAGTATCCAGTAGAGCGATCCGCCGACCATCTCGGCGTGGCGGGTGGGCAGGTAGCGGGTAGTGAGGCGGGCCTCGCCGATAGCCTCGTGGCTCTCCAGCCAGGCGCGCAGGTCCGCCGGGCTGGCGGCGGAGAAGGCGATCTTGGTCATGTTCAGCGGCATGGACCCCAGATAGGGGCTGGCGCGTCAGCCGACCAGACCCGATGCCGTCGCGAGGCCGAGGAAGACGAGGAAGCCCATCGAATCGGTGGTCATCGTGACGAAGACCGAGGATGAGATCGCGGGGTCGGCATTGAGCCTCTCGAGCGTCAGCGGGATCAGCACGCCCGCCATCCCGGCGATGACGATATTGGTCATCATGGCCGCGGCGATGACCCCGCCGAGCATGGGGTTGCCGAATATCAGCGTCACCGCGAGGCCGATCACCAGCGCCACGGTACCGCCGTTGAGCAGAGCGATCGACATCTCGCGCCGGACCGCGCGCCAGGCGTTACTGGCGGTGAGCTGGTTCATCGCGAGCGCGCGCACGGTGACCGCGAGCGTCTGCGTCCCGGCATTGCCGCCGAGCCCGGCGACGATCGGCATCAGCGTGGCCAGCGCGACCATGCGCGCGATGGTGTCCTCGAACATCGCGATCACGCCCGAGGCGAGCGATGCGGTAAGCAGGTTGGCGATGAGCCAGCGCACGCGGCTCGACCAGGCATCGCGGATCGGCTCGTTGATGTCGCCGTCACCCGCGCCCGAGAGCAGCAGGGTATCCTCGCCGGCCTCTTCGGAGATGATGTGCACGACGTCGTCGACGGTGACCTGGCCGATGAGGCGGCCCGAATCGTCGACCACCGCTGCCGAGATCAGTGCGTACTTCTGGAAGCGCAGCGCGACTTCCTCCTGGTCCATGTCGGCCGGGATCAGCGTCTGCTCGCGCGCCATGACGTCGTAGAGCGGGATGTTGCGCGGGCAGCGCAGGATCCACGAGAGCGCGCAGGTTCCGATCGGGCGGTGCATCGGGTCGACGATGAACACTTCCCAGAACTCGGTCGGCAGCTCGCGATGCTCGCGCAGGTAATCGATGAGGTCGCCCACGGTCATCGTCTCGGGCACCGCGACGAGCTCGCGGCTCATCATGCGGCCGGCGGATTCCTCGGGATAGGACAGCGCCGAGACGATCGCGGCGCGGTCCTCGGGCTCCATCTCGGCGAGGACCGCGCGCTGGTCCTCCTCGTCGAGGTCCTCGAGCATGGCGACCGCGTCGTCGGTGTCGAGTTCGCCCGCGATGCTCGCGACGACGTCGGCGGGCAGGGCCTCGACCAGCGCCTCGCGCACCCAGTCGTTGAGTTCGGCGATGACCTCGACGCCCATGAGGTCGCGGATCGCGTTGGCAAGGCGGGGGCGCTCGTCCGAATCGACCAGCTCGAACAAGTCGGCGATGTCGGCGGGGTGGAGCGGCTCGACCAGCTCGTAGACGCGGTCGAAGTCCTCCTCGTCGAGGGCATCCTTGACCGCACGCACGTATTCGGCCTTGAGACGGTTGTCCTCGTCGAGGCTTTCCGATTCAGGCTCGCTGGCCGTTTCCGCCCCGTCCGTCTCCGGATCGTCCGGGTCGCCGGGCGCACCAGCGTACGCGCCGCGGACCGGCTCGAGTTCTTCCGAAGTATCCTTGAGGTCCGCGTCGCTCATTGCGCCGGGTCTACGCAGCAAATTCGCAATTGCAACACATGCCGCGCGGACCGGACGATTTCCTCAACGGCGCAGGACCTGCGCCCGCTCGCGGGCAGGGCAGGGCGTGACAATGGCGCCACGGTCCCTATATCGGGCGCGATGCGTCGGTGGGAGAGGGTTCGATACGACCCACCGGCCCGCAAACGGTCCGTGCCATGCGGACAGCAAGGAGTTTTCGATGGCTGACGAATTTCTGACTTTCACGCTCGACACCGGCAATGGCGAAGGCGGCGACGTCAAGATCAAGCTGCGCCCCGACCTCGCCCCCGGCCACGTCGAGCGCATCAAGGAACTGACCTCGGAAGGCTTCTACGACGGCATCAAGTTCCACCGCGTGATCCCCGGCTTCATGGCCCAGGGCGGCTGCCCGCAGGGCACCGGCACCGGCGGTTCGGACAAGCCCGACCTGCAGGCCGAGTTCAACGCAGAGCCGCACGTGCGCGGCGTGTGCTCGATGGCACGCACCAGCTACCCGCACTCGGCGAACAGCCAGTTCTTCATCTGCTTCGACGATGCCCGCTTCCTCGACAAGCAGTACACCGTGTGGGGCGAAGTCGTCGAAGGCATGGACCACGTCGACGCGCTGCCCAAGGGCGAGCCGCCGCGCGAGCCGGGCAAGATCGTCAAGGCGACCCTGTCGGAAGGCTGATCGCCTTTTCGCGGACCAGTCCCGAAACGAAGAAAAGGGGCGCTTCCCATGCCGGGAAGCGCCCCTTTTTCTTGCCCGCTTTTTCTGGTTTTCCGGCCCGACGTCAGCCGCGCTGGTCCGGTCCGGACGTCAGAGCCCGGCTTGCTGCAGCCACTCGTGGAACATGCGCACGGGGCGCGATTCGAGCGCCTTGGGGCGGCACACGAACCAGTAGCGGTAGGGGCTCTCGACGTCGATGTCGTAGAGCCGCGCCAGACGGTTGTCGTGGCTGCGGCGGAAGTGGTCGTCGTGCATGATCGCGATGCCCAGACCCTGCGCCGCGGCCTCGAGCACCAGCTGGCCCGAATCGAACTTGTCGACCGAGGCCGGTTCGAGATCGGACATGCCGATGGCGTTCTTCCACGCATCGAGGCTGTCGGGCAGGTCCTGGTGAATCAGGAAGGTCTGCTTGGAGAGCGTCTCGCGATCGGGGCTCGTGCCGATCTCCGCGGCAAGGTCCTTGGAGGTGATGGCGTAGACCTTGTTGTGGTCAAGCTGGACCCGGTAGAACATCGGGTCGGGTTCCTTGGCGAGGATCACCGCGGCGTCGAGCGTGTCGCCCACGCGCGCCTCGAGGTGGGCGCCGGTGTCGATGTCGATGTGCAGGCGGGGGTGCAGCTTGCGCAGCTCGGGCAGGCGCGGGAACAGGCGCTGGCCGCCGAACAGCGTGGGCACGCCCAGGTGCAGGCGCAGGACCTGCCCACGATCGATCTGCGATTCGACCGCCTCGGCCAGTTCCTCGAGCTTGGGGCCGACGACGTTGTAGAAGGCCTGGCCCTCGTCGGTCAGCTTCATTGCCTGGTGCTGGCGGGTGAACAGACGCTTGCCGGTGAAGTCCTCGAGCGCGGCGACGCGGCGCGAGAGCGCCGAGGGGCTGAGCGCCAGTTCGTTGGCCGCCGCCTTGGCGGAACCGAGACGGACCACGCGCACGAAGGCTTCGAGGGCGCGCAGGGGAGGAAGACGACGTACGGGCAAGATCCGGTCTTTTCATTCGAGTTCGCCCGTCGCGGAAGTACGGCGGGCGTGGGTGCGCCGGAGCGCGGGTTGCTTCAGACTTCCTCTCTTTCGAGGCTCTCTAGCGGCGGATGAAGGCGAAGTCTCGTCACATGACGCTCGTTGCCCTCGGTAATCTCGATCCGCCAGCCGCTTTCGTGCTCGAGAATGGCGCCGACCTGCGGAACCTGCTCGGCCAGAACGAAGGCGAGGCCGCCGAGTGTATCGACCGCTTCCTCGATTTCGGCAAGCCGTGGATCGATTCGCTCGGCGACATCGTCGAGCTCGGCGCGCGAGTCGGCGTCCCATACCCCGTTCTCGAGCGGCACCAGCCATTCCTCGGGGGCATCGTCGTGCTCGTCCTCGATCTCGCCGACGATTTCCTCGACGAGGTCCTCGATGGTGATGATCCCGTCGGTGCCGGTATATTCGTCGATCACCACCGCGAGGTGGACGCGCTGGGCGCGCATGTCGGCGAGAACGTCGAGCGCGCCGCGCGACTGGGGCACGAACAGCGGGCGGCGCAGGAGGCTGGTCCAGTCGGCAGGCGGGGTTTCGCCGCGCGCGAGGATGGGAAACACATCCTTGATGTGGATCATGCCCTTCACCTCGTCGAGCGAGTCGCCGTAGACCGGCAGGCGCGAATGGCCGTGCTCGGCGAAGGCCTCGACCACCTCGGCCCAGCTTGCAGAGGCGGGGATCGCGATGATCTCGCCGCGCGGGATGGCGACGTCGTCGGCATCGTGCTCGCTGAAATGAAGCAGGTTGCGCAGCATCTGGCGCTCGAGCTGCGACAGGTCGCCGCTGCTTTCGCCGCCTTCGCCGCCGTCGCCCTCGTGTTCGTTGATGACGCCCTCGATCTGCGCGCGCAGAGATTGGTCGGCGTCAGCCTGAAACAGCCTGCGGAAAACACGCCAGAGCGTGCCGGTACTGTCTCCGTCTCCCGAGCTCGCCTCGGTGTGGCGGCCATTGTCGGCCATCGCTTGTCTTTACCCCTGTGGTGTCAATTGCGGTCCCCATATGGGTCGGCAATACCGAGAATCGCAAGTGCCTTTGTTTCCAATGCTTCCATCGCCACTGCATCGGCCTCGGAAATCTCGTGGTCGAGCCCTGCGAGGTGGAGCAGCCCATGGATCATAAGGTGGCTGGCATGGTCTTGAATCGAAACGTTCTTTTCCGCCGCCTCGCGGATGCAGGTCTCTGCCGCGAGGGCGATGTCGCCAAGCATCTCTGGCGGCCCCTCGGCTTCGAGATCGAGCAGATCCTCGCGCTCCAGCATCGGGAAGGACAGCACGTTGGTCGGCTTGTCCTTGGCGCGCCACTCGCGGTTGAGCACGTGCACCTCCGCGTCGCTGGTGAACAGCACGCTGGTGATCAGCCGCTCGTTCGCCAGCTCGGGCGCGACTTGCGCCAGCGCCTCGAGCGCGCGCTCGGCAAGCTCGACCCAGTCGGTATCGCCGGGCCAGGGGGCTTCGATGTCGATTTCGAGCTGCATGGCCGTGCCCATAGGCGCAGATCTACGCCGGGTCGAGAGCCATGCGCGCGCAGTGCGAAGCGGGGCCGCAGCCCCGCCTCCTGATCCCTACTCGTCGTACTGCGAGAGCGGGCCTTCGTAGGCCTCGACGATGCGGCCCACGATCGGGTGGCGCACGACGTCGGCGGCGGTGAAGCGGGTGACGGCGATGCCCTCGACGCCCTCGAGCTTGGTCACCGCGTCGGACAGGCCCGAATTGCGGTCGCCGCCGGGCAGGTCGACCTGGCGCGGGTCGCCGCAGACCACCATCCGGCTGTTCTGGCCGAAGCGGGTGAGGAACATCTTCATCTGCTCGCGCGTGGTGTTCTGCGCCTCGTCGAGGATGACGAAGGCATCGGCCAGCGTACGGCCGCGCATGAAGGCGATCGGGGCGATCTCGATCTCGCCGCTGGCGATGCGGCGTTCGACCTGCTCGGGCGGCATGCAGTCGTAGAGCGCATCGTAGAGCGGGCGCAGATAGGGGTCGACCTTGTCCTTCATGTCCCCGGGCAGGAAGCCGAGCTTTTCACCGGCCTCGACCGCCGGGCGCGAGAGGATCAGGCGCTGGACCGAGCCGGTCATGAGCTGCGAAACCGCCTGTGCCACCGCGAGGTAGGTCTTGCCGGTACCCGCCGGACCGAGCGCGAAGATCACGTCGTGCTTGGCGAGCGCGCGCATGTAGTCGACCTGTACCGCCGAGCGCGGGACGATGGTCTTCTTGCGGGTGCGGATCATGATCGGCGGACTCTTGGCGTCCTCGCCGGTGATGATCCCGTCGAATGTGGGTTCTGCTGACATCGAGATGAGTGATTCTATGGCGCCGGAATCCAAGTCCTGTCCCTGTTCGAGCCGTTTGTACATGCCGGTCAGCGTCTCGCGCGAGCGGGCGACAGCATCTTCGGGGCCTTCGATCTGGATGCGGTTGCCGCGTGCGGCGATATAGACGCCGAGGCGGTTTTCCACCTGTACCAGGTTCGCATCGAATTGCCCGAACAGGGCCCCCAGCAGCGAAGGTTCGTCGAATTCTATTTCGACACGGGCCCGACGATGGGTTTCGGACCTCAACTGAGCCGGGTCAAACTCGGCACGGGCTGCTTTTCGGGCCATGTGCTCCTTTCTGGCGAAACGATATTTCGCTCTGTCTTGAAGATGGCGCGCCCGGTCGCTGCTTGCAAGTCGTAGCTTGCTGCAAGTGCGCCCGGGATCGGTGGAAAACCCTGCATTCGGGCGCAGGCAAAGCCGAATGTCGCAAGTGTGCGACGGATATTGCGCGAAGCTGTACGAAAAATTCCCAGGCTGTTCAGCTGAAGGGGTCTCTAACTGAACAGGAAGCCCGCAAGGGTGCGACAAGAAGGAGACAATCCATGGGCAAGACCAATATCGGCCGCAAGTTGATCATGGGCCTCGTTGCCGCGAGCATGATGGTGCCCGCATTGGCAGTGCCCGGCACTGCCTCGGCGCAGAGCGCCCGCGAGGCGCATCGCAGTGATCAGCGGGTGCGCGAGGAACAGCGCGACCTGCGCCAGGCGCGTCGCTATGGCGACCGGCAGGACGTGCGCCGCGCGCAGCGCGACGTGAACATTGCCAAGCGTGAGGCGCGCGAGGACTGGCGCGACTATCGCCGCGCGCACCGCAATACTTATCACCGTCCCGCCTATCAGGGGCCGCGCGGCTATCGCTATCGCCCGGTCGCGGTCGGCCACCGTTTCGAGCGCTCCTACTATGGCGATCGTTACTGGGTGCGTGACTACCGCCGCTATCGCCTGCCCGCACCGCGTGCCGGCCAGCGCTGGGTGCGCTACAACAACGACGTCGTGCTGATCTCGATGCGTAGCGGGCGCGTGCTGCGGGTCTACAACGGCTTCTTCTGGTAAGCCGATAGTGCTTCATGCAGGCGGACCGGCTTCGGCCGGTCCGCGATCCCCGGGGTCCCGCCGCAAGGTCGGGGCCCTTTGCATTGCAGGCAGCGAGAGGGCGGGCTAGCCTGCGCTTCATGAACATGGCTTTCCTGTCCCGCATCGCCCCGTCTCGCATCGCGTTTGCCACGCCGCTCCTGCTCGCCGCCGCTCTGGCCGGATGCAAGGGCGAGGAACCTGCTCCCGCCGCCAGCACCGGCGCGGCGAGCGAGGCCGTGGTCGCCGATCCGGTCAAGACCTGGATCGCGGACCATTTCGCCAAGGATCTGGGCGGGGACACCAGTTCGCTGCTCTACGCCCGCGCACAGTACGATCTCGACGGCGACGGCACCAAGGAGACCCTTGCCTATGTCGGCGGGCCGATGCTGTGCGGCAGCGGTGGCTGCGACCTGCTCGTGCTCAAGGACGTGGAGGGCGAGATCACCAAGGTCGGCGAGCTTTCGGTGGTGCAGTTGCCGGTCGGCGTGCTCGAGAGCAGCACCAACGGCTGGCGCGACCTCGCGGTCTCGGTCTCGGGCGGTGGTCGTCCGGGCGGTATCATGCGCGTGCCCTTTGACGGAGCGGCCTATGCCTCGAACCCGACCGTCAGCCCGGCCGAGCCGGTCGAAGATATCGGCGAGGAACTGATCGCGCAGGCACCGCTCGAACCGCTCGATGCGGCGCCGACGCCCGAGTAGGGATCAGGCAGCCAGCCACTCGCGCAGGGCCTGGTTGACCGCTTCGGGCTGCTCCATCGGCGTCATGTGGCCTGCCCTCTGGATCTCGGCGTAGCGAGCACCGGGGATGATCTCGGCCAGTTCCTGCGAATAACGCGGCGGCGTGAGCCGGTCCTGGGCGCCGACCAGCACGAGCGCGGGCACGTCGAGCGAGGCAAGTTCACCGCGCGAATCGGCGCGGCCAACGATCGCATTCTGCTGGTCGATATAGGTTTCGAGCCCGACACCGAGCGCCATCGCGACGACTTCCTCGCCGACCTCGTTCGCCGTCTCGGGATGGACCAGACGGTTGAGACTGCCGCGCAGGACGGCCTCGTAGCCGCGTGACTGCGCCGTGGTCACCGCCGCACGCCGCACGCGCGCCATCTCGGGCGTGTCGATGTCGCCCGTGGTGTCGAGCAGCGCGAGGCGGGTGACGCGTTCCGGCGCGCGGCGCGATATCTCCATCGCGACGTAGCCGCCCATGGAAAAACCCGCGAGCGCGAAGCGTTCGGGCGCATCGGCGAGGATACGCTGCGCCATCGCCGCGATCGAGGCGTCGCTCAGCGTATCGCCGACCATTGTCCGCGCCACGCCGTCCAGCCCTTCGACCTGCGCCTGCCAGAGCCGCGCGTCGCACGAGAGCCCCGGGATCAGCACCAGCGGCTGGCGTTCGCCAGTATTCATCGCGAGCCTCTGCCGCGGATCAGGCGTCGAGCGCGGCGCGGTCGAGCACGCGGGCGCCAAGGCTGTTGGGTCCGGCACTGGTGATCTCGACCTCGACGAGGTCGCCGACCGCCACGTCGCCCTCGAAGTGGACCGACTGCAGCCAGGGCGACTTGCCCAGCCACTGCCCGGCATGGCGCCCCTTGCGCTCGACCAGCACCTGGCAGGTGCGGCCCAGCGTGGCGCTGTTGAAGGCATGCTGGTCGCGGTTGAGCGCCGCCTGGAGGCGCTGCAGGCGTTCGTCCATCACCGCCATCGGAACTTGTGCGTCCATCGTCGCGGCGGGCGTGCCCGGGCGCGGCGAATACTTGAAGCTGAAGCACTGCGCGTAGCGCACGTCGTCGACGAGCCTGAGCGTATCCTCGAATTCGGCATCGGTCTCGCCGGGGAAGCCGACGATGAAGTCGCCCGAAAGCGCGATGTCGGGGCGTACCGCGCGTACCTTCTCGAGGATCGCGAGGTAGCTCTCGACCGTGTGGGCGCGGTTCATCGCCTTGAGCACGCGGTCGTTGCCCGCCTGCACCGGCAGGTGAAGGAAGGGCATGAGCTTGGGCAGCTCGCCATGCGCCTCGATCAGCCCTTGCGTCATGTCGTTGGGGTGGCTGGTGGTGTAGCGGATGCGCGCGAGTTCGGGGATCGCGGCAAGCTCGCGGGCAAGTCCGTCGAGCCCGACGTGCTGGCCCTTGGCGTTCTCGCCGCTCCAGGCATTGACGTTCTGGCCCAGCAGCGTGATTTCGCGCGCGCCGGCCTCGACCAGCCGCTTCGCCTCGTCGACGAGGTCGGCGAAGGGGCGCGAGATTTCCGCACCGCGGGTATAGGGCACCACGCAATAAGTGCAGAACTTGTCGCAGCCTTCCTGCACGGTGAGGAAGGCGGTCGGGCCCGAACGGCGACGGCGCGGCAGCGCGTCGAACTTGGTCTCGGCGGGCATGTCGGTATCGGTCGAGCGACGCCCTTCGCCAGCGGCACGCACCATCTCGGGCAGGCGGTGATAAGCCTGCGGGCCGACCACCATCTTCACCGCCGGAGCGCGCGCCATGATCTCCTCGCCCTCGGCCTGCGCGACGCAGCCAGCGACCGCGATCAGCGGCGAAGTGCCGTCCTCGCGCTTCAGGCGGCCGATGTCGGAATAGACCTTTTCCGCCGCCTTCTCGCGGATGTGGCAGGTGTTGAGCACGACCAGGTCCGCATCCTCGCCCTCGGGCGCGGGCGTGATGCCCTCTTCGGCAAGCAGTTCGGCCATGCGCTCGCCATCGTAGACGTTCATCTGGCAGCCAAAGCTCTTGACCCTGTAGGTCTTCGGATTCGCGGATGTAGGCATAGCGCGCCGTTACACGCCTTTGCGCGGGTTTTGAAGGGGTGGCGCGCAGGCGTGAAGCGCGAGTGCGCCCGGGTCACGCCTGAACGGACTTCCAGGCGCCCATCGAGCCGAGATAGATATCGAGATGCCGGAACCCGCGCGCGGACAGCCAGCCGGCGGCAACGCTGGCGCGCATGCCGCTGGCGCACATCAACGTGTAATGTCGCGCGGGGTCGAGTTCGCGCCAGCGTTCTGCCAGTTCGCCCACATAAATATGTTGCGAGCCGTCGATGGCGCCAGCCTCGCGTTCATCGGCGTCGCGAACGTCGAGAAGGGTCCAGTTCGGGTCAGCCGCCGCGAGACGCTCCTCGACTTCCTCGGTGGCTATCATTGGGGTTCGGACCATGTTCAGGCCCTGCGCCGCTGCGGGGACCACCCCGGTATAGCCACCAAGCACTTTGTCGTAGCCGATGCGCGCGAGGTGTCGGGTCGCGGTTTCGAGCTGGTCGGTCTCGGAAGCTATCAGCGCGATCGACTGGCCTTCTTCGATGAACCATCCGGCGAAGGCGCTGATCATGCCGGTAGGCAGGCACATCGCGGCCTCGAGATGGCCCGAGGCATAGGCCATCGGCTCGCGCAGGTCGATCAGATGATCTGCGCCGCAGTCACGCAGTTCGGCCAGACTGAGTGCTTTTGGACGCAGTACCGGAGCGACCGGCGCGCCACCCTCGAGATTGAGCCGTTCCATGGTCCGGAAATAGGGCGGCTGGTAATGGTGCTCGGCAACTTTGGCGGCAATGAAGGCCTCGCGATCAGCCAAGCCAAGGCGCGGGTTGTTCGCGCGTTCGTGGCCGATTGTCGAGAACTCGCGCTCGGCCATGCCCGAGCCGCACACCGAGCCTGCGCCGTGCGCGGGCCAGATCATCGCCTGGTCGCCCAGCGCGAGCAACTTGTGCAGCGAATCGTAAAGTAGCCCTGCGACCTCTTCGCGCCTGTCCGGGTAGAAATCGGTGCGGCCGACGTCGCCAACGAAGAGGGCATCACCGGTGAAAACCCCGACAGCGCCCTTGCCATAGGCAGTGTCGTAAAGTGCGAAGGCGAGGTGGTCCAACGTGTGGCCGGGCGTCTCGATGACCTCGATTCGCAATTGCCCGATATCGAAGCTGTCGCCTTCGCAGGCGGTCTGGGCATAGCGCACGTCGCCCGCGGGGTTTGGTCCGTGATAGACGCTCGCGCCAGTCATGCGCGAGAGGATGCCAGCGCCCGAGATCAGATCCTCGTTGCGGTGGGTTTCGAAGATGTGCGTGATCTCGAGACCCTGTGCGTGCGCCATCTCGGCATAGATCGCGCAGTCGCGCCGCGGGTCGATGACCGCGGCCTGCCCGCCCGCGCCGACGATATAGGAAAGGTGGGCCAGTCCGGGTGTCTTGATTGCCTTGAACAGCATCGGTGTCCTCCTCATTTGCCTTTTTCAAAGCAGAAGAAGGCACGAGGTTTCCGCGTGTCAGAGCAGCACGAAGTCCTTCGGCTCGAGCGCGGGTGGCAGGTCGCGGTGTCCGGCGGCGTGAAGCAGGTCGCGTTCGATCGTGCGCACCATGGCGTCGAGGGGAAGGTCGTTCTCGTCCTGGCCGAAGGGGTCGCCCAGCTCGTCGCCGAGTGCGTCGAGGCCGAAGAAGGCGTAGGCGACGAGCAGTGCGGGGAGCGGGGACCACCAGCCCAGCTGCGCGACCAGTGCGAAGGGCAGCAACAGGCAGAAGGCATATGCGGTGCGGTGCAGCAGCAGCGAGTAGGAGAAGGGCACCGGCGTCGCCTTGATCCGCTCGCAGCCGCCCTGCACGCTGGCGATCTCGGACAGCTGGGTCTCGAGCACGCTGTAATGCATCGCATCGATTGCGCCGGCATCGGCAAGCGAGCGCGTACCCATTCCGACTGCGCGCAGGATCGCGTCGGTGGGGTTGGGCGCGCTGGTCCACTCAGCGTCGCGCGGGCAGTGCTGCGCAATCGCGGAAATCTCGTCCTTTTCGCGAAGACGCGCTGCAAGTCCTGCAGTGAAGCCGGCAAGGGCCTCGAGCAGCGGTGCCGCTTGTTCGCGATCGAGCGTCGCACTCTGGCGTGCGAAACTGCGCGAGGCGACGATCAGGCGGCCCCAGAGCTGGCGGCCTTCCCACCAGCGGTTGTAGCACACGGTGTTGCGAAAGCTCATGAAGATCGAGAGCGAGAGCCCGATCAGGGTGAAGGGCATCGCGCCGAGCGGCGAAAGCCAGCCGGGCGCGGTTTCGCCGATCAGTACCGCGATCAGCGAAGCGAGGAACACGACCAGCAGCGGGCGCAGTATTTGCGGCAGGATCGAGCCGCGCGTTGCGACGAGCACGTCGCGGATCGAGGGGGACTTGCGGACAATCATGGAGAACAAGCTCGGGGCAGCGCGCGATCAGGGTGGAGTCGCGCCGGGGGGATTGGGCCTCGCGCTTATGGACAGGTTCGCAGTCACGCAATGCGCATCTCGCTGCAGCGGGGCAGGCATTGGTCGGGCCGAGTCGCCTCAAGTCGCTCGTCGTCACGCAGAAACGCTTCATCAGCGGCGTCCATGATGTGCCTTCTCAACCGTTTCGCTTCGCCTCTCCAGCGGCACGCCGCGGCATGGCCCGGCTTGCATCGTGGGCCTGGCTGCCGAGTTTGGTCTCCGAAAGTGTCGCAACAAAAGGAGATCGACATGAACGTGACGAAACTCGCCCTCGCGGCCACCGCAACATTCGGCACGCTTGCCGGCGCCGGTGTCGCCCAGGCGCAGAGTGCCCCGCCGGCAGCCGCCGCCAGCGCAGACTTCTCCGATCAGGAAGTGCAGCAATTTGCCACCGCCGCGGTAAGCATCCAGAACATCCAGAAGGACACCAGTGCAACGACCGAGGAAAAGCAGTCCGCAATGGCCTCGGCGGTCCAGAGCTCTGGCCTGACCCCGCAGAAGTTCAACGAGATCGCGGCTGCTTCCCGCACCGATTCGGCGCTGATGCAGCGCATCCAGACGGCAGCGGCGGCAGGTAATCCCTGATCGGCTGTCGCGGCTGAACGCTCGCGGGCTATCGTGTCCCCTCGCTTCGCGCCTGCCCCTGTGCGCGAAGCCTGAAAGCCCGTGAACGGCACTGCCTCTGCCCGGAAGGAGCACAGCTAGCCCGATACGAGAGGGCAGGCAGTCTCGCGGCTGGCCTGCCCTTTTCGCGTGTGGCTCCGGCTTGTGGACCAAGGGGCGCAGAGCGGGCGGCCCGATCTTGGCGCGGGGCCTGTTCCCCTTTGCGGCGACTTGGGCTATCCGCGCGCGTCATGAGCGATAACCAGACCCTTTACGCCGCCTTCGCAGGCCACCTCAACGCCGCGCTCGATGCCCTCGAGGCCGCCGGCACGCTCCCGGGCGGCCTCAAGCGAGCCGCGGTCACGGTCGAGCCGCCGCGCGATCCCAGCCATGGCGATCTTGCCACCAATGCGGCGATGGTGCTGGCCAAGCCCGCGGGGATGAAGCCGCGCGACCTCGCCGAGGCGCTGGTCGCCGAGCTTTCGAAGCTCGACGCGGTCAGCTCTGCCGAGATCGCGGGGCCTGGCTTCATCAACCTGCGTCTTGCCCCCGCCGCATGGCTGACCGAGCTGAACGCGATCGCCTCGCTTGGCGCGGACTATGGCCGTTCGGCTATGGGCGGCGGCACCACGGTCAACGTCGAGTACGTTTCGGCCAACCCGACCGGCCCCATGCACATGGGCCACTGCCGCGGCGCGGTGGTCGGCGACGCGCTGGCGACCCTGCTTGAATACGCGGGCCACAAGGTCATCAAGGAATACTACGTCAACGACGCGGGCGCGCAGGTGCAGGTCCTCGCGCGCTCGGCGCACATCCGCTACCGCGAGGCGCTTGGCCTTGGCGAGGCGGTGATCCCCGAGGGACTCTACCCGGGTGACTACCTCAAGCCCGTCGGCGCGAAGCTGGCCGAAGAGTTCGGTGACCAGTACGCCGAGGCACCCGAGGCCGAATGGCTCGCCCTGTTCCGCGTCAAGGCGGTCGCCGCTATGATGGACATGATCCGTGCCGACCTTGCCCAGCTGGGCATCCGCCACGACGTTTTCAGCTCGGAAGCCGAACTGCAGGCCTCGGGCAAGCCTGACGAGGCGGAGAAGTGGCTGCGCGATCGCGGTCTCGTCTACGACGGCGTGCTGGAAGCGCCAAAGGGCAAGACGCCCGAGGACTGGGAGCCGGTCGAGCTGCCGCTGTTCAAGTCGACCCAGTTCGACGACGATCAGGACCGCCCGATCAAGAAGTCGGACGGCACCTGGACCTACTTCGGCGCCGACCTCGCCTACCACTTCCAGAAGGCCCAGAGCGCCGACGCGCTCGTCGACATATGGGGCGCGGACCACGCAGGGACGGTCAAGCGCATCAAGGCCGCGGTCAAGGCGATGACCGGCGCTGAAGGCGAGGCCACGCCCTTCGAGATCAAGCTCGTCCAGATGGTCCAGCTGCTGCGCGACGGCGAGCCGGTGAAGATGTCCAAGCGTTCGGGCAACTTCATCACCATCGCCGACATGGTCGAGGAAGTTGGCAAGGACGTGGTGCGCTTCACCATGCTCACCCGCAAGCCTGACGCGCAGATGGACTTCGACTTCGCCAAGGTGGTGGAGACGAGCAAGGACAACCCGGTGTTCTACGTCCAGTACGCCCACGCACGCATCTGCTCGATGCTGCGCAAGGCGCGGGCCGAGATGCAGGTCGAGCCCTCGGCGCAGCATATCTCGCTGCTCGGCGAGGACGATCTCGCGCTGGCCAAGCTTGCCGCGCAGTTCCCGCGCATCGTCGAGTCGGCGGCTGCCGCGCGTGAACCGCACCGCGTGGCCTTCTTCCTCAACGATCTCGCCGCAGCTTTCCACGGCTACTACAACCTCGGCAACGACTCCGTGGAAAAGCGGATTGTTAACGCGTCTGATGTTAACCTTACATCGGCCAGGCTGTTCCTGGTCGCGCAAGTGGCGCAACTGGTACGCAACGGTCTGGCCCTTCTGGGCGTCGAGGCCGTGGAGGAAATGTAGCTTATGGTTTTCAGGGGCGCGGATGCGGATGTGGGCCGGATGGCCCCGGCGGGCGGCACCTTCGGTCGTGCGGGAACTTCGTCGTCGGGAACGTCATCTTCGGGAAACTGGCCCGGGCGTGAACCGGCGGCCGGGCAGGCCCTGGCATCCTCGCGCTCCGATTCGCAGCGCTTCGGCAATGACGAGGCTGCGGCTTACGGCAAGGGCGGCGAGTTCGATCTCGGCGACGAGGACATCCGCCTGCCCTGGCTCGAAGGCGACGACGAAGACTACGAGGAGCAGGGCGGCTTCAACGCGCAGACCGCGATCCTGATTGCCTCCGCATTGCTGGCCATCGCCCTTATGGCCGGTGGCATCGTCTGGGCGCTGCAGGACCGCGGCGGCAGCGAGCTTGTCGCCGATGGCGGCGTGATCGAGGCGCCAGCGGAGCCCTACAAGACCCGTCCGCAGGATCCGGGCGGCGAGGTGGTCGACGGTACCGGCGACACCAGCTTCGCAGTCGCCGAAGGCCAGTCGCGCACACCGAGCATCGCGCCGGGCGAAGATGGCCCGCGCCCCGGCTTCGAGAGCATCGCTGAACCGTCGCCCAGCACCTCGGCCGAGGCCCCCGCGCCCGCGCCGAGCGAACCGGCGGTATCCGGCGTGGGGGTGCAGGTCGGCGCCTATACCTCGAAGGCCGACGCCGAAGCCGGCTGGAATGCGCTCAAGGTCCAGTACGCAGACCTCGCCGGGATCGACCACCGCGTGCTGCAGGGACAGGCCGACATCGGCACCGTTTTCCGCCTTCAGGCCGTGCCCGGCGATCTCGCTGCGGCCAAGAGGCTGTGTTCGGGCATGAAGGCCGCCGGCCTTTCCTGCCAGGTCAAGAAATGAGCGGTGCGGCGCGAAGCCTGTCTTCGCGCCAGCTGCCTGCCGCTCGCGGTGCGCAAGGCTCGTCCACAGCCTGATCCACGCCCGGATCGCGCTGTTGCCTTGCGATCCGCTGGCGATTGGGCGATGCATTCGCGATGATACCCGCGATTTTCGGCCTTTCCGGGCTTACTCTTGGCGCCGAGGAGCGCGCCTTTTTCCGTGATGCTGACCCGGCAGGCTACATCCTGTTCGGGCGCAACGTGGAGAGCCGTGCGCAGCTGCGCGCGCTGACCGACGAGTTGCGCGCGATCCACGGGCGCGAGCACCTGCTCATCAGCATCGACCAGGAAGGTGGCCGGGTGGCGCGCATGAAGCCGCCGGTCTGGCCCGCCTATCCGCCGGGCGAAGTCTTCGACAAGCTCTACGATGTGGCGCCCGCTTCTGCGATCGAGGCCGCGCGCGCCAATGCCGAGGCGCTGGGGCTTGACCTTGCCGAAGCGGGTATCACCGTCGATTGCCACCCCTCGCTCGACGTGCGCCAGCGCGGCGCGCACGACGTCATCGGCGATCGCGCCTTCGGGTTCGAGCCGATGCGCGTGGCGGCCCTCGGGCGCGCTGCGCTCGATGGACTTGCGCGTGCCGGGGTGGTCGGGTGCATCAAGCACATCCCGGGGCACGGGCGTGCCATGGCCGACAGCCACAAGGAACTGCCCACCGTCACCGCCAGCGCCGAGGAACTGGAGAGCGACCTCGCTCCGTTTCGCGCGCTTGCCGCAGCGCCGATCGGGATGACCGCGCACGTGCGCTACACCACGTGGGACGCCGAGCTGCCGGGTACGCTTTCGCCTGTCGTCGTGAACGAGGTCATCCGGGGCAGGATCGGCTTTTCCGGGCTGCTGCTCAGCGACGATCTCGACATGGAGGCGCTTTCCGGTTCGGTGCCCGAACGGGCCGAGCGCGCGGTCGCGGCAGGATGCGACATCGCTCTCAACTGCTGGGCGAAGATGGACGACATGATCGGCATCGCGCAGCGCCTGCCCGTCATGTCCGCCGAGAGCGCGGCGCGCCTCGAGACCGCATTGGCCTCGCTGCCGGGCGATGCCGGGCAGGGCGATCACGCCGCGCTCGTCGCCCGCCGCGAGGCGCTGCTGGCGCAGGCCATGGCGTGATCCATGGCCGCGGGGGGCACGGACAGGACGGTGGAGCAGAGTGCGCAGCTCGATCTCGAGATGGTCGAGGTCATCACCGGCGCGCAGGATCGCAAGGAAGCGCTCTACCTCGAGATCGAGGGCTGGGAAGGGCCGCTCGACCTGCTGCTCGACCTCGCCCGACGCCAGAAGGTGGACCTGCGGCGCATCTCGATCCTCGAACTTGTCGATGCGTACCTCGACTATGTCGACGAGGCGGACGAGCTGCGTCTCGAACTTGCCGCCGACTATCTCGTGATGGCGGCCTGGCTCGCCTACCTCAAGTCGGCGATGCTGCTGCCCAAGGAAGAGCAGCCCGACCCCAGCCCCGAGGAACTGGCGCTGCGCCTCCAACTGCGCCTCCAGCGCCTTGGCGCGATGCGTGAGGCGGCGGCGCGGCTGATGGCGCGCGACCGGCTTGGGCGCGACGTCTTCGCACGCGGCGCTCCCGAGGGGCTGCGTGTCGAGAAGCGCGCCTTGTGGCAGTGCTCGTGGTACCAGCTCGTGCGCGGCTATGGCGATGTGAAGGTGCGCAACCAGCCGGTCGTGCACATGGTGCGCGAACGCATGGTGATGACGCTCGACAGCGCGATCCAGCGCGTCTCGTCGATGCTGGGTGTGGCGATCGACTGGATGGAGCTGCGCGAATTCCTGCCGCCTGCGCGCGATGCCTGGACCAATGCGCAGCTTCGCAAGTCGGCGCTCGCCTCCAGTTTCGTCGCCGCGCTCGAACTGGCGCGCACGGGCCGCGCCGAACTGGTGCAGGACGAGACGTTCGGCCCGCTCCGGCTCAAGGCGCTGCGTCCATGAGCGAAACCGGCACCGAGCACGAGCCCGAGAACGAGCCCGGCGAAACCCCCGGGGATCTCGTACGCGCGCTCGAAGCGACGCTTTTTGCCGCCGAGGAGCCGATGACGCCCGAGCAGCTCTCGCGCCATTTGGGCGGAACCAGCGTGCGCCGGGCGCTTAAGGTGCTTCAGACGCATTATGCGGGGCGCGGTGTAAATCTCGTCGAGCGCGGCGGGCGCTGGCATTTCCAGACCGCGCCCGATCTCGCGCATCTCTTGCGCCGCGAGAAGGAGGAAGTGCGCCGCCTCTCGCGCGCGGCGACCGAAGTGCTCGCGATCATCGCCTACCACGAACCCGTCAGCCGCGCCGAGATCGAGGCGATCCGCGGCGTGGCGACCGCCAAGGGGACGCTCGACGTGCTGATGGAGGCGGGCTGGGTGCGCACCGCAGGACGGCGCGAGGTGCCCGGGCGCCCCGTGATCTACGCGACGACGAGCGAGTTTCTTACCCATTTCGGGCTCGGAACGCTCAGGGACTTACCCGGAATCGACGAATTGCGCGCGGCGGGGCTGCTTGATCCGGTCGATGATGATATGATCGAAGCCGCGCTCTCGCCGGCAGACGGCGACGAGGCCCGTTCGCAAGGCGCTCCCGAGGACGATTTTCCCGGAGACGAAGCCTCCGGACAGGACCGCGCCGCCGATCATGACCGCCCTGCGACCGAACCGGGTCTAAACGATGACGGACTTCCAACTTAGTCCGAAACCGCCTAGACGAGCGGTGACGCGGCGCTGAATCGCCGCACTGCACTTTGGAGTAGAAAGATGGGTAGCTTCTCGATCTGGCACTGGCTCATTGTCCTGGTGATCGTGCTCGTGCTGTTCGGACGCGGCCGCGTGTCTGAAATCATGGGTGACTTCGGCAAGGGCATCAAGAGCTTCAAGGACGGCATGAACGACGAGGATAAGGCCGCGTCGGACAAGTCGGACGCCAAGCCCGCCGCGCAGATCGGTTCCTCGCAGGCCGACACCAGCGCGACCACCAGCGAAACCAAGAACACCCAGGCCTGATCCGGACCGCCGCGACCGGCCATGTTCGATATCGGTGCAACCGAACTCCTGATGGTCGTCGTCGTGGCGATCGTCGTCATCGGCCCCAAGGACATGCCGATGGCGATGCGCACGGCTGGCCGCTGGATTGGCAAGATGCGCAAGGTCACAGGCCATTTCCGATCGGGTATCGACGCCATGGTGCGCGAGGCCGAGCTCGAGGAGATGGAAAAGAAGTGGCGCGAGCAGAACGAGGCGATCATGAACGCCGCGCCCAAGCTGCCGACCGCGGCGGAACTGGCGGCGCCTTCGACCAAGACGCCTGAAGAGAAAGCCAACGCTGCACCCGCCGCGCTACCGGCGAGTGAAGCGGCGCCTGCCGAGGCAGCAGGTGACACGGCCGCAGCAGTCCCCCCCGAGGTCGGAGCCACGAAACCGGACGGCGAGGATGCTGCAGCGAAGGAGGACGCCATCGGTGCTCCCCGGCAGGCCGAGTTCGATCTGCCCGCAGCTTCCACCCAGACCACTTCCGCCTCGTCCTGATCGAGCACGCAATCCATGGCCTTCAAGATTTCGGATATCGACGATTCGCAGGCGCCGCTGCTCGAACACCTGGTCGAGCTGCGCGGTCGCCTGATGCGCGCGGTGGCGGCGTTTCTCGTCGCCTTCGCGGTATGCTTCTACTTCGCCGACGACATCTTCGGCTTTCTGGTCAAGCCGCTCACCGCCGCCTTTCCCGCGGGTGAGGGCAAGCTGATCTACACCAAGCTCTACGAGGCCTTCTTCGTCGAGGTGAAGATCGCGGTCTTCGCGGCCTTCTTCGTGAGCTTCCCGGTGATTGCGAACCAGATCTGGGCGTTCATCGCGCCCGGCCTCTACGCCAACGAGAAGAAGGCCTTCCTGCCCTTCCTGATCGCGACCCCGATCCTGTTCACGATGGGGGCGGCGCTTGCCTACTACGTGGTCATGCCGACCGCGTTCCACTTCTTCCTCGGCTTCCAGGGCAGTGCCGGCGGGCTCCAGCTCGAGGCGCTGCCGGGGACCGGCGACTATCTCTCGCTGGTCATGCAGTTTATCCTTGCCTTCGGCATCAGCTTCCTGCTGCCGGTACTGCTGATGTTGCTCAACCGCGCCGGGATCGTGACGCGCGAGCAGTCGGTCGCGGCGCGCCGCTATGTCATCGTCGGCATCTTCATCATCGCCGCCGTGGCGACACCGCCCGACGTGATATCGCAGCTCCTGCTCGCGCTTCCGCTGATCCTGCTGTTCGAGGGTACGCTGCTGCTCATGTGGTTCACTGAGAAGCGCGACGCGAAGCAGAAGATGGCGAGCGAGAGCGAGGCACAGAGCACGGTCGAGGCTCCCGCGGAATAAGCCTGCCCGGCTTCATTGCGAAGGCGGCATGCAAGCCTCGGCGATGGCCCGCACGTGCGCAAGATCGGTGCCGCAGCATCCGCCCAGCACGTTGATCCAGTCCATCCGCTCGCGCATGGCCGAGTAAGCCTGCGCCAGCTCCTGCGGGTCGCCCCGGTCGAGCTGCGTCATCGCATCGAGCTCCGCATGGCTGCAGCGCGAGGCATTGGCGCGCACCCCGCCGATCCTGCGAGTCCATGCCGCCCCCGGCTCGAATGCGCTTTCGTAATGCGTCGGGTGCGCGCAATTGACCATGAAGTAGGCGGGATAGGCGCCGGTCGCGCGGTCGAGCCCGCTTACAGCCTCGGCCAGCGTCTCGCCGCCCGGAAGCCGTCCGTCGGTCTCGACGGTGAAGCTGATCGCCACCGGCATCGCCAGCATCCGCGCCGCTTCGGTGAGGCCGATCGCCTCGGGCAGGTTGGTCATGGTGATGCCCGAGAGCATGTCGGCCCCGCCCGCCTGCAACGCGCGCGCCTGCCACAGGTGATAGTCACGCGCCTCGTTCGGGGTCATGATCCGGCCCGCCTCGTAGCCGTCCCCGCGCGGCCCGATGCAGCCGCTCACCACGATCTCGCACAGCCCCTCGCCGACTTGCGCCTGCAATGCGTGGAGCATCGCGACCGCGGCGCGGTTGAGCGCTGCCAGTTCCTCGAGATCGAGGCCCAGAGGCTGCGCCCAGTCGGACCCGGCGCGCCAGGTAGGCGTCTCGAGCACCAGCCCGCACCCGCGGGCCAGTGCGAGCGCGATATATTCGCGGTAGTAGTCCTCGAGCGCTCTGCGCCCTTCGGGACTGCGCATGAGGACGATCGCGGCGAAGCAGGGCAGGTCGATGCCCCGGTTGTAGATTAGGTCCGTCTCAAGGCCGCCATCGGCCAGAAAGACGCGATCAAGCTGCGGCAGATGTGCCATGCCCGTGATCTCCCGACTCGTTCGTGTCGTGGGAACACAGCATAACCCGAAAAACACCGCTCGCGCCTGCCTCCCGTCTGCACCCCGTCGCCTTGCGGGAACGGGCTGCCCGGGTGGCTCGCAGTCTGGCCCTAACGCCCGCTGTCCTCGCCCTCGCGGGCTTCCTCGCGCAGTTCCTTGCTCACTGCGCGGTCCTTGGCCGAGGACCAGGCCAGCTGTCCGCCGATCCAGGTCTCGAGCACCTTCACCCCGCGCATGTCCTGCGGCGAGGCGAGCATCGGGTCGCGGTCGACGAAGAGGAAGTCGGCGCGGTAGCCCTTGGCGATGCGTCCGAGGCGGTCCTCGGCGAACATCGCGTAGGCGGCGCCGGTGGTATAGGCCGCGAGCGCTGCCTCGCGGGTAACCGCCTCCTGCGGCTGCCAGCCACCCGAGGGCAGGCCGTCCGCGCCCTGCCGCGAGATCGCGACGGCCATGCCCTCGAAGGGATGCGCGGGTTCGACCGGGGTGTCCGAGCCGAAGGCAAGCGGGGCCCCGGTCGCGGCGATCGAGCGCCAGGCATAGGCGCCTGCAAGCCGGTCGGGCCCAAGCCGGGCTTCGGCCATGGTGCGGTCGCTGGCCTCGTGCTGGGGCTGCATCGAGGCGATGGTGCCGTGCTCGCCGAAGCGCGCGATGTCGACGGGATCGACGATCTGCGCGTGCTCGATGCGCCAGCGCCGGTCGCCCTTGTAGGTCGCCGAAAGTTCGTCGATGGCATCGAGCACGGCGGCATTGGCCTTGTCGCCGATGGCGTGGACCGCGACCTGGAAATTGTCGAGCGCGGCGCGGCTCATCAGGTTGCCGAGCTGGGTCTCGTTGAGCTGGGGCAGGCCGCTCACTTCGGGCGCGTCGGCATAAGGCGCCTTGAGCCATGCCCCGCGCGAGCCGAGCGCGCCGTCGAGGTAGAGTTTGACCCCGTTGAGCTTGAGCCGGTCGTCGTAGAGCCACACCGTTGGCCCCGGGCCGCCGATCAGGGCCATGTCGTCGATGCCGTGGGCGTAGGAGACGATGCGCATGCGCAGGCGTCCGCTGTCGCCCGCGCGGCGATAGGTCTGCCAGTCCTCGATGGTGGTTCCCATGTCGGCGATCGCGGTCACGCCTTGTGCGAGCAGCGCAAGCTGCGCCTCGGCAAGCGCGGCATCGCGGTCCTCGGGGCGCGGGCGCGGGACCTTGGCCTCGACGAGCGTGGTCGCGGCATCGACGAGAACGCCTGCGGGGTCCTTCGAGCCTGCCTTGCGCAGGATCTCGCCGCCGGCCGGGGCCTTGCTGGTGCTGGTGACGCCTGCAGCCTCGAGCGCGGCGGTATTGGCCCAGCCCGCGTGCCCATCGACGCGGGTCAGCCATGCGGGCTTGCCGCCGGTCACCGCGTCGAGTTCGGCGGCGGTCGGCATGCGCTCGAGGCCCCAGGAGACCTGGTTCCACCCGGTGCCCAGGATCCACGGAGCCTCCGGGTGCGCCGCGCTCCAGGCGCGAATGCGCGAAAGCGCCTCGTCGAGTGTGGTCGTGCCCGAGAGGTCGAGCGTGAGCTGGGCGAAGCCGGTCGCCATGACGTGCCCGTGGGCATCGATCATGCCCGGCACCAGCACGCGGCCCTTGCCGTCGACCTGATAGTCGACCTTCTTGGGACGCTTGTCGCCGCGCTCGAAGACCTGCGCGATGCGCCCCGCATCGTCGATCAGGAAGCCGTCGAAGCGCGTCACGCCGCCCTTGCCGTCGGGGGTGAGCCCCTCGACGTTGTCGACCAGTACGTCGGCCACGGCGGTGCCGGGCAGGGCCGCGAGGATCGCGGTGCCGCAAGTCAGCGCGGCCAGGGCCGCCTTGGAGAAATGCATCAGGTCTTTTTCCGGGGAAGGCGCTTGATGATCGCGCTGGTGTCGAGACGGCCACCGCCCATGGCCTGGATCTCGGCGAAGAACTGGTCAACGAGCCCGGCGACGGGCAGCGAGACCCCGAGGCCGCGGCCTTCGTCGAGGCTGAGGCCGAGGTCCTTGCGCATCCAGTCGATGGCAAAGCCGAAGTCGAACTCGTCGGCATCCATCGAGGACCAGCGGTTGTCCATCTGCCAGGACTGCGCCGCGCCGCCCGAGATCGCCTCGTAGACCTTGTCCATGTCGAGGTGCGAGGCCTGTGCGAAGCGGACCGCCTCTGCCAATGCCGCGACGTTGCCCGCGATGCAGATCTGGCAGGCCATCTTCGCGGTCTGTCCGGCACCGGCCTTGCCGACGTGGACGATGCGGCTCGAATAGGCCTCCATCACCGGGCGCGCCGATTCGATCGCCTCGTCGCGTCCGCCGCACATCAAGGTGAGGGTGCCGCGCTTGGCGCCGATCTGCGAGCCGGTCATCGGCGCATCGACGCACTGGATGCGAAGGTCGCGCGCCTCGACCGAAATCTGGCGCGCGATGCGTGCCGAGACGGTGGTGTGGTCGATGAAGGTAGAGCCCTTGCGCATGGTGCGAAAGGCGCCGTTGGGGCCCAGCACCACATCGGCGAGGTCGTCGTCGTTGCCCACGCAAGTGATCACCACGTCGGCATCGAGAGCGGCATGAGCAGGGTTGGCGGCGACGCGTGCGGCGAGGCCCGGATTGGCTTCCTTCCAGCGCTGCAGCCGGTCGGGCGAGCGGTTGTAGACGGTGAGTTCGTGGCCGGCCTCGGCAATGTGGCGGGCGATCTCGCCGCCCATCACGCCAAGGCCGATGAAGGAGACCTTGCGCGGTTCGACCGGCGCGCGCTCGACCGCGGGGTTTTCCTCGTCTGGCTGCTGGCTGGGCTGATCGTTCATGGCAGTGTCTTTAGCGCCTTTTGGCCAAAAGCAAACCGCTTGCGGCGCGCGAGCGGCAATGAGGCAGGCTACGCTGCCGCGAGGCGCCTTTCAATTGTACTGCAATTCCTATAGGCGCGGGCACCATGGACCAGATAGTGCCAACCGCCGCCAGCGTGCTCGACGAAGTGACGCTCACCGCCCAGGAAGTTCGCGATGCCGCTGCGCGCATCGGCGACAAGATCGTGCGCACGCCCACGATGTACAGCCGCACCCTGAGCGAGATTACCGGGGCGAACATCTGGCTCAAGTTCGAGAACCACCAGTTCACTGCCTCCTACAAGGAACGCGGCGCACTCAACGCGCTGATGCAGCTCTCCGACGAGCGCAAGTCACGCGGCGTGATCGCGGCCTCGGCCGGGAACCACGCGCAGGGCCTCAGCCACCACGGCACCGGGCTCGGCATTCCGGTCACCATCGTGATGCCGCGCACGACACCGCTGGTGAAGGTGATGCAGACCGAAAGCGTGGGCGGCAACGTCGTGCTCGAGGGCGAGAGCTTCGACGATGCCTATGCCCACGCCCGCAAGCTCGAGGTCGAGCGCGGGCTGACTTTCGTACATCCCTTCGACGATCCGCACGTTGCCGCGGGGCAGGGCACCGTCGCGCTCGAGATGCTCGAGGATGCGCCCGAGATCGATACGCTGGTGGTCCCCATCGGCGGCGGCGGTCTGGCCTCGGGCATGTGCACCATGGCGCGCGACATCAATCCTGACATCCGCCTGATCGGTGTCGAGGCGCAGCTCTATCCCTCGATGTACAACCTGCTCAAGGGCATGAACCTGCCGATCGGCGGGGATACGCTGGCCGAAGGCATCGCTGTGTTCTCGCCCGGGCGCTTCACCTCGCGCACCTTGCGTGGGCTGCTCGACGAACTGTTGCTCGTGGGCGAGCCGCGCATCGAGAGCACGCTCGCGCTGCTGCTGCAGATCGAGAAGACGCTGGTCGAGGGCGCGGGCGCCTGCGGACTTGGTGCGGTGATCGACAACCCCGACATCTTCGCCGGGCGCAACGTCGGCATCGTCCTGTCGGGCGGCAACATCGATACCCGCCTGCTCGCCAACGTGCTGCTGCGCGATCTGGCCCGCTCGGGCCGCCTCGCGCGTCTCAAGATCGGCCTGCAGGACCGTGCGGGCGCCCTCTTCAAGGTCGCCAAGGTGTTCCACGAGCACAACGTGAACATCATCGAGGTGCTGCACCAGCGCATCTTCACGCACCTTCCCGCCAAGGGCCTCGTCACCGAGATCGAGTGCGAGGCGCGCGATGCCGCGCAGCTCGACAAGCTGGTCGCCGCGCTGCGCCGCCAGGGCTACGAGGTCAAGCAGGTCGAGACCGACTAGGCGGGGGACGTCCTGGCCGGGCAGAGTAAGGCTCGCCTGGCCAGCCCTGCCGCGACTGTGTGCGCAAAATGGGCGCAGTGACTGCGTAATCTTTTGGTCAGGTTACCACCGGGGTGCCGGTCCATTATGGATGGGCCGTGTTTACCTGTGCGCGCGAAGTCGCCCCTTAATGGCACACACGGGGCGATCGGAACGCGAATCTGGTGCGTATTGAGACATGGTTCACCGGATTCGTAGTTAAAACTCTTCCAACGCGTGCCCGGGACATGCATATTTGCTAAGAAGGAACGGCATAAGGCTCAGATGGTCGCGCTAGCCGTTCACCCGTGAACCCCCGAAGGCCGTCGCCGCGACGGGCGGCCAAGGCATGAAGGACACGACCTCGACGTGACGGCTCCCGTTCGCTTCCCCCGGTTCTTCGTGACGAGCCCCGCTCCGTGCCCCTATCTGCCTGGTCGGAGCGAGCGCAAGGTATTCACCGAACTCAAGGGGCAGCACGCGGATTCGCTCAACGACGCTCTCAGCCGGATCGGCTTTCGCCGCAGCCAGACGGTCGCCTATCGCCCCTCCTGCCTCGATTGCAGTGCCTGTGTCTCGGTGCGGGTGGTTGCCAGCGAATTTGCGGCCTCCTCGTCGCAGAAGCGGGCGATCAAGGCCAATGCCGACCTCGTTGCCACGGTCTGCCGGCCCTGGTCCACGAGCGAACAGTTCGATCTTCTCCAGGCCTACCTCGCCGAACGCCATCCCGAAGGCGGGATGACCACGATGGACGAGGTCGATTATGCGGACATGGTCGAACATACCCCGGTCACCAGCTATGTCGTCGAATATCGCGAACCTTCGGCGGACGGCGTTACGCCCGGGCGGCTTGTCGGAGCCTGCCTGACCGACCGGCAGTGCGACGGGCTGTCGATGATCTACAGCTTCTACGACCCCAAGAGCACCCGCAAGGGGCTGGGCAACTACATCATCCTCGACCACATCGCACGCTCGCGCGAGATGGGGCTTGCCTATGTCTACCTCGGCTACTGGGTCGAGGGATCGGCGCGCATGCAGTACAAGGTGCGCTACCGCCCGATGGAACGGCTGGCCACCTCGGGCTGGGTACGGATCGGAGCGGAAGAACAGGACGCGCTGATCGCTGCGGCCGTGGCCAGCCCGCGTGGCGAAGACGGCTTGCGCACCGGCTGCACCAAGGATGGCATGCCGGCCGTCTCGAAAACCTGCGCGCCCTGACTGCAGACACTGACTGCAGACACTGACTGCGGATCAATCTGCGGCGTAGAGTCGGGCTTCCTCGGCACGGCGTTTCTGAAGTCCGGCGAGCACTTCGCCATCGTTGTGCACCCAGCGCGCGAATTCGCGTATCACGCCGGCATGATCTCCGGCACGGTGCAGGCGGGTCAGCGTGGCGTGCCTGATCGCGCCGGTGTTGTAGTGGAACGAGACCAGGGCATCGAATTCATGCGGCCGGGTCGCACTTGTGCCGATGGCGCTGCTGACTTCGGCGGCATGGCGGGCCAGATCGCGCTCGAAGCGCGTCTCGCACTGTTCGCGGGTCCAGATCGTGCCGGGGCCGATCCCGGACCCGGTAGCGCCGAAGCCGATCGACCAGGGCGTGCCATCGCGACTGCCCGGGTCGGGATAGGCCTCGTAGCGTCCGTCGGGGCGACGGCGCGCGCAGCCTTCCCACTTGCGGATCAGGGCGCGCCCGGCGGGACCGACTGTGTGATCGCTCGAGTCAGGGGCGGCGATTTCGCCCAGGGCACGATCAATCGCGGCATCGAGGCGCTCGACCTCTTCGAGGGCGAAGCCGCGTCCGAGGATCAGGCGCACTTCATCGAAAACCGGCTTGCGATCGAGCATGGGCTACTCCCGGGTCTGGTTATGGGGAAGCCTCGATCGCTACGCGCACGGTGCGATGTAGGAGAGTGAAAAGATGGTTATCGCGCCAAGTGCCGTGCCCGCCACACGCGGGGACACGGTACTCGGTGCCGGAAGGTCAGGTCTGCTTGAGCAGGCCGTCGACCGGGATCGCGATGCTCTGGCCACCGGCAAGGGCGTCCTTGTTCAGCGCGACTTGCTTGCCATCGGGAGAGGCGACCATGATCGCCTCGTTTTCGCGCGTGAAGGTCAGTGCCTCGCCGGCGAGGTTGGTCATCGTGACAGAGCCATCTTCGCTCGTGTCGATCGCGGCAGCGAGATCGTCGAGGGTCACGTAGCCGGGCAGCATGTGCTCCTTCAGGAGCGCTGCGATAGCGGCGTTGTCGCTACCCTCGATCATGTCCTTGCCGTTCTCGCCCAGCGTCGCGAAGGCGGCGTCGTCGGGCGCGAGCAGAGTGTAGCTGGCCTTGCCGTCGAACACGCTGGCAAGCCCCGTCTTCTCAAGAGCGCTGGCGAGGCTCGAAAGGTTGTCGGCATCTGCAATCAGCGCTGCGACCGATTGTGCCGATGGCACGGCGGCAGCCTCGGGCGTGTCCTCGTTGCTCGAGCAGGCGGAGAGACTGCAAAGCAGCATGGCTGCGGCAAGGCCGTGGCACAGGCGGTTTTTCGTCTTTGTCGTCATCTTGCGCGCCTCCCTCACGTCAGCAGCTCGATCGCGGCCTGAACCAGCTGGGTCGTCGGATCGAGCTGGTAGATATAGCCGTCGGAGTAGCGGTAGTTGGCCTCGGGCGTATCGTAGTACTGGTCGCGATAGTCGTAAGGCACGTTGTAGACATCGTAGCCCATCGGCATCGGCTCGCCGACCGAGATCTGGTTTCCGGTCAGGAGGGCCGCGATCGACTCGATCTCGGAAGAACCGGAATCGACCCGGTAGATCGTGTCGTCGTAGTAGCGATAGGACGATGCCCCGCCGAGGTCGTAGTAGCTGTCGTAATAGTCTGGCAGGGCAGCACTCTGGTAGGTGCCGGGCCACAGGTTACCGATAGAGAGCGCGCCGGCGAGAAGCGGGATATAGCTCAGGATCGAGCTTCCACCGCCACCGGTGCGCAGCATGTACCCGTCCGAATAGCGATAGCCGCTGCCCCAGTCGCCGTACCAGTCGGCGCGCTGCCACGAACGGTCGGCCTTGCGCGCAAGGCCTGGCGGGGTGCAGCCGTTGTACTTCTTGGCGAGACCCGGCGGGCAGCCGTCGTAGGCGCGGCGACGATCGAGTGCAGACCAGTCGACGCTGCGCCCCGAGGTGAGCACGCGCACGCGATCGTTGGTAGGAACGGTGAAGCTGCGTCCGCCCGGACCATCGTAGCTGACCCGGCGCACGTCGTCGCGCTGAGGACGGCGCGTGACCTTGGCTGAATTGCCTTTCTGCGGATTGCCCGCGGCGACCTTACCCTTGTTGCCGCTGCCACCGTTATTGCTCTTGCCCGGACCGTTGCCGGGGGCGGATTCGTTGGTTTTGGCCGGGCCCTTGCCATTGTTCTTGCCGTTCCCGGGAGAGACGGGCGAATGCATGGCGACGGTCTGGCGTTGCGCCTTGCCGGGGTTCCCTGCCGACTTGGACTTGCCGCCTCCATTGCCATTGCCGTTGCCGCGCTGGCTGGAGGACGCCTGCTGGTTCGGCCTGGCGCCATTTCCCTGGCTGCGGTTCTTGTCGTCGCCCTTGTTGGTGCCCCCTTTGTTGGCACTCCCCTTGTCAGCGCCCTTGCCGCCGCCGTTGCCTTGTCCCTTTTGCGATTGCGCGGCCTGGGGCTTGCCACCCTTGTCGTTGCCTTTGCCGTTACCGTTCCCGCCTCCGGGCTGGGCCGAGGCGGCACCGGCGACGAGGGCCAGTCCTGCAACCGAAGCGACGAGGGCGGCTGCGATCCCGCCGGCATTTTTCGTTGGCTTGGACGCCATGTCGGAATCTCCTTTCGGGTCCAACAAACGCGGCAGCGGCCCCCGCGTTCCCTCATGGCCGACGTGAGGGCGATGGGGGGGCGGTTCCGAGGGCAGGCGCATTCGCCAACGAAAAGGGGCGTCCGGATTGCTCCGGACGCCCCGCTCGGTGAACACTCGCCTCCTGTCCGTGCGCCCTTGGCGCGCGGGCGGAAGAGCGGGAGATCAGGCGCTGTAGTACATGTCGAACTCGACCGGCGAAGGCGTGGTTTCCCAGCGCAGCACTTCGGGCCACTTGAGTTCGAGGTAAGCGTCGATCTGGTCCTTGGTGAAGACGTCGCCCTCGAGGAGGAAGGCGTAGTCGGCTTCGAGCGACTCGAGAGCCTCACGCAGCGAGCCGCACACGGTCGGGACTTCTGCGAGCTCTGCCGGGGGCAGGTCGTAGAGGTTCTTGTCCATGGCTTCGCCGGGGTGGATCTTGTTCTTGATGCCGTCGAGGCCAGCCATCAGCAGTGCCGAGTAGCACAGGTAGGGGTTGGCCATCGCGTCGGGGAAGCGGAACTCGACGCGCTTCGCCTTGTCGCCCGCACCGTAGGGGATGCGGCACGAGGCCGAGCGGTTGCGGGCCGAGTAGGCCAGCAGCACGGGGGCTTCGTAGCCCGGCACCAGGCGCTTGTAGCTGTTGGTGGTCGGGTTGGTGAAGGCGTTGAGGGCCTTGGCGTGCTTGATGACACCGCCGATGAAGTACAGGCAGGTGTCCGAGAGGCCGGCGTAGCCGTTGCCCGCGAAGGTGGGCTTGCCCTCGTTCCAGATCGAGATGTGCGTGTGCATGCCCGAGCCGTTGTCGGTCTTGATCGGCTTGGGCATGAAGGTCGCGGTCTTGCCGTAGGCCTGGGCAACCATCATCACGACGTACTTGTAGATCTGCATGCGGTCGGCCGTGGTGGTCAGCGTGCCGAAGGTCAGACCCAGTTCGTGCTGCGCGGCGGCAACCTCGTGGTGGTGCTTGTCGCAGGGCAGGCCCATCTCGAGCATGGTCGAGACCATCTCGCCGCGGATGTCGGTGGCGCTGTCGACCGGCGCGACCGGGAAGTAGCCGCCCTTGGCACGCGGGCGGTGGCCCATGTTGCCCATCTCGTATTCCTTGTCGGAATTGCCGGGCAGCTCGATGTCGTCGATCTTGAAGCCGTTGCCGTTGTAGCCGTCGTAGAACTTCACGTCGTCGAACATGAAGAACTCGGCCTCGGGGCCGACGTAGACGGTGTCGCCGAAGCCTGCCGACTTGACGAATGCCTCGGCGCGCTTGGCGGTCGAGCGCGGATCGCGGGCGTAGAGCTCACCGGTCGAGGGCTCGACGATGTCGCAGAACACGATCAGCATCGGGGTGGCCGAGAACGGATCGGTGTAGACGGCGTCGAGGTCGGGCTTGAGGATCATGTCCGACTCGTTGATGGCCTTCCAGCCCTCAATCGAGGAGCCGTCGAACATCAGGCCGTCCTCGAGCTCGTCTTCGCTCAGAACGCCGGCGCACATGGTCAGGTGCTGCCACTTGCCCTTGGGGTCGGTGAAGCGCAGATCGACCCATTCGATCTCTTCGTCCTTGATCTTCGTCAGGACGTCCTTTGCACTAGCCATTTGCGTGATTCTCCAAGTTGCTCTTCCGCGCGGGAAGAGGGTCAGGGGTGGTTGGCATGTCCGGGATCGCGTCCGGCCCCCCAGCCGTCAGGTCCCGTTTCGAAATCCGGTCCGTGCAGGTGCCGGGCCTCACATGGTCGTGGCGAGGGCGCCGGGCTTTCCTGCGCGGGGCCGTTCAAAGCGCTTCGTCGTTGCGCTCGCCGGTGCGGATGCGCACCGCGGTCTCGATCGGCACGACGAAGATCTTGCCGTCACCGATGCGCCCGGTCTGGGCAGCGTCGGCAATGGCCTCGACGACGCGGTCCGCAAGCGAATCGGAGACCACGACCTCGAGTTTGACCTTGGGCAGGAAATCGACCACGTACTCGGCGCCGCGATAAAGCTCGGTATGGCCCTTCTGGCGTCCGAAGCCCTTGGCCTCGGTGACGGTGATGCCAGAGACGCCGACTTCGTGCAGCGCCTCCTTCACTTCGTCGAGCTTGAAGGGCTTGATGATGGCTTCGATCTTCTTCACGCCAGACGCGATCCCTGCTCAGTTTTTCCCGGGCATTGTCTCGGAGCGCCGGCCCGGGACCGGGAACTCCATGACCGAATCCCAAGCGGATTCGGGTCAACGGTCAGATGGCAGTCGTAGGGCAAGTGTGCAGGCGCGGAAAGAGCGGAAATGGCGCATTCACCAATGGGATTAGCCTTTTCGGAAAGGGTGTGGCGCTCTCACGGCAATTGCATGATCAACATTGAGGCATGTTCTGCCTGAAAATTGTGCATTGCCGCGCGGCTAGGCGTGGCGCTGCCTCGCTCGGTTCGAAAAGATCGCCAGCGTGAACTCTTGTTGCGTGGGTTTGGGGTGAGCTCGGGAAGGGGATGCCTTGTCCGCAAGCAGCCCTCGGGGCAGCTTGCGGACACCTGGCTCAGAGGCGCAGGCCCGCGGTCTCGTCGAGGCCGGCCATGATGTTGAGGTTCTGCACGGCAGCGCCGCTGGCGCCCTTGCCGAGGTTGTCGAGCACCGCGGCGAGGCGCGCCTGAGCACCGTCGGCGGCACCGAAGACGCGCAGGCTCAGCGCGTCGCTAGGCTCCATCGCGCGGTGCAGAAGCAGTTCGCCCGGGGTGTCGACGAGGACCTTGACCACCGGGCTGCCCGCGTAGAATTCGGCGAGGGCTGCGCGCAGTTCGTCGGGGCTGCCTGCCTTGTCCATCATCGAGAGGTGGAGCGGCACCTCGACCAGCATGCCGCGATGCGCAGGAACAACGGCCGGGGCGAAGACGGGATCGTGGCCGATGCCCGCATGGCGCTTCATCTCGGGCACGTGCTTGTGACCCATGGCGAGGCCATAGGCACGGTAGGCGATGTCGGGTTCCTGCTCGAAGCGCGAGATCAGCGCCTTGCCACCGCCCGAGTAGCCCGAGACGGCATGGCAAACGTAGGGCCAGTCGGCGGGCAGGAGGCCTGCGCGAACCAGCGGAGCCACGAGCGCGATGAAGCCGCTGGGGTAGCAGCCCGGATTGCTGACGTGGCGCGCGTCCGCGATCGCCTCGTGGCCGATCACTTCGGCAAAGCCGTAGGTCCAGCCCTCGGCGGTACGGTGCGCCGAAGAGGCGTCGATGACGCGCGTGGTCTCGTTGCGGATCATTCCGACCGCTGCCTTGGCGGCATCGTCGGGCAGGCACAGGATCACGAAGTCCGCATCGTTGAGCGCTTCGGCGCGTGCGGCATCGTCCTTGCGCTTCTCGTCGTCGAGGATGATGAGCTCGAACTCGCTGCGTGCCTCGAGCCGGGCCGCGATCTCGAGGCCGGTGGTGCCGGCGGCGCCGTCGATGAAGACCGTGCGTGCCATCAGGCGGCCCCGTCCGTTGCAGGGTCCGTTGCGGGAGCGAGCTGGTCGAGCGCGACGTAACCGACGAGGCCGTCCTCGCCGATCTGGCCCCAGGTCCAGGCGCCCGCGATGTCGAGCACGTTGAACGTGGTGCCCGCCTCGATCGTGGTGATGGTCTCGCCATCGCGGTGACCGGTCGCGCGCAGAAGGGCGCCCTCGAGCGTGCGGCGCGGCATCGGCACGGCGTAGTGCGGCACGAAATAGATGCCTGCCAGCTTGATGTGCGCGAGGTCGCCGCGCACGGGGAGGCAGTCGGGTTCCGCCGGGGTGCTCGGCCCGGTCATCGCCAGCATGCCCTCGATGTGCGAGGGGCGGGTATAGGAATCCTCAGTAGCCAACGCGGGTCTATCTCCAAAGGCAAAGATGGGCGCGCTTAGCTGTGCCATGGCCAATGTGCAAGCTTATGCGCCGTTCTGGCCGTAGCGCGAGGCGAGCATGTGCCATGCCGCACGCAGGCCGAGGGCTGCGCCACCCTTGCTGCGGCCGGGCTTGGCGGCCGGGCGCCAGGCGAAGGTGTCTAGGTGCGCCCAGTCGCAGTCCTTGGGCACGAAGCGATCGAGGAACAGCGCTGCCGTGCAGGCGCCTGCGAAACCGCCGGTGCCTGCGTTGTTGATGTCGGCGATGTCGGACTTGAGGTACTCGCGGTAGCCCTCGTGCAGCGGCAGGCGCCAGCACGGATCGTCGCTTTCCAGCCCTGCATCGAGCAGCGCCTGCGCGGTCCCGTCGCGCCGCGCGAAGAGCGCGGGCAGGTCGGGGCCGACGGCGACTCGCGCTGCGCCGGTCAGCGTCGCGAAGTCGATCACCAGTTCGGGCTCGCCCTCGCCGGCGCGGGCCAGCGCGTCGCCCAGGATCAGGCGCCCCTCGGCATCGGTATTGCCGATCTCGACCGAGATCCCGGCACGGCTCTTGAGGATGTCGCCGGGGCGGAAGGCATTGCCCGCGATGGCATTCTCGACCGCGGGGACGAGCAGGTGCAGGCGCACCGGCAGCTTGTTGTGCATGATGAGGCGGGCGAGCGCGAGCGCATGTGCGGCACCGCCCATATCCTTCTTCATCAGCAGCATGCCCGAGCCCGGCTTGATGTCGAGGCCGCCCGAGTCGAAGCACACGCCCTTGCCGACCACGGCCACGCGTGGATGCTTGGGGTCGCCCCATTCCAGCTCGATCATGCGGGGTGCATGGCTGCGAGAAGCGGCGCGGCCGACGGCATGGACCATGGGAAAGTCGTGCTCGAGCATGTCGCCACGGGTCACGCGCAGTTCGGCGCGGAAGGCCTTCTGCAGGCTTTCGGCTTCGGCCTCTAGCTGGGCCGGCCCCATGTCCTCGGCGGGTGTGTTGACGAGATCGCGCACCAGCATGACCGCCTCGGCCTCGGCGCTGAGCGCCTCGATCGACTTGACTTCGCTGGTAAGAAGCACGCGCGGGCCTTCTTCGCGCGGTTCGGACAAGTAGCGCTCGAAGGCGTACTGGCCGGTGATCCAGCCGAACATCGCGGGCCCCGGTTCGCCACCGACGCGCCGGTAGGTGCCGGCAGGAAGCTTCTCGGCGAGGCGCGCCATGCACCAGCTCGACAGGTTTGCGGCATCGGCGACGCCCGAGACCACCGCCCAGCCTTCGCCATCGGGAATGATCGCATGGTCGTAGCCGTCCGCGACGAAGCGCTGGGCATCGAGCGCTGCGCGCTGCGCGCCGTTCAGGCCCTTGCGAAAGGCGTCGAGGCCATCCTTGTCGACGAGGTGGATCGCGGTCGCGCTCTGGCCGCGGTCGGGCTGAATCAATGCGTTCTTGTCGCTCATGGCTTCGTTCTCTAGCCTCCCCGCGATCGATAGTGCGAGAGGAAATTTGGATGGGCATGGGCACTTGGGGTGAGCGACCCGCTTTGCAAGGGGCATCGGCTGCAAAGCGGATACTTGCCCTGACGCTTTGCGCCGGTTTCGGCCTTGTCCTGTCGGCCTGTTCGGGCGGCGCCGAGCAAGAGGCGCAGCAGGCTGTCCCGAGCGAGGGAGCAAGCGCTGCGGCGATGGGCGCAGCCACTCTCGATGCCTCTGCTGCGGATGCGACAGAGGCCGCATCGCCCGAACTCGAGTTCAGCCAGAATGCGGGCCGCGCGGTTGACGTCTCGACCGATCTTTACGAATTCCAGTACGCCTACCCCGATGCAGCCGGCGCGATCGCCCCGCTCAAGGCAGAGCTCGACGCGCGGCTCGACAAGGCGCGCAAAGGACTTGCCGAAGGTGCACGCGAAGAGCGCAAGGCGGCGAAAGAGGGCGGCTACCCCTACCGGACCTATTCCTATGGCGAGACCTGGAAGGTTGTCACCGACCTGCCCGGCTGGCTTTCGCTTTCCTCGGAGATCTACACCTACACGGGCGGCGCGCATGGCATGAGCGGGTTCAATGCGTTGCTCTGGGACCGCAAGGCCGAGGCGCTGCGCAAACCGCTCGACCTGTTCGCCTCGCCCCAGGCGCTGTCCTCGGCGCTGCGCGAGCGTTTCTGCAAGGCGCTCGATCGTGAGCGTGCGGAGCGGCGCGGAGGGCCCGTGAAACCCGATGACATGTTCGGCGACTGCATCGACCCGGTCGAGCAGACAGTGCTGCTCGGCTCCTCCAACGGCGCGACCTTCGATCGCATCGGCATCGAGGTCGGACCCTATGCCGCAGGGCCCTATGCGGAGGGCAGCTACGAGGTCACCCTGCCGGTCGACGGCGCCGTGATGCGCGCGCTCAAGCCGCAGTATCGCGGCAGCTTCTCGCCCTCCAGTTAGGCGCGTGCAATCGCGGTTGCGCAGTTCGGGGCGCACGCGGCCTCGCAATCGCTGTGCGAAATCGCTATGTGGGCGCCATGACCGATTATCAGACCGTCGAACCCGGAGACCAGACCGTCCTGCGCGACGGGACCATCAAGCTGCACGGCCCCGAGGCCTTCGAGGGTATGCGCAAGGCGGGCCGTCTCGCAGCGCAGATCCTCGACGAGATCGCGCCCATGGTGCAGCCCGGTGTCACCACCGCCGCGCTCGATGACAAGGTTCGCGAACTGACCCTCGATGGCGGCGCGGTACCTGCGACGCTTGGCTATCGCGGCTATGCGCACTCGTGCTGCATCTCGATCAACCACGTGGTCTGCCACGGGATTCCCAGCGAGAAGACGCTCAAGGACGGCGACATCGTCAACATCGACGTGACCCCGCTGCTCGACGGCTGGCACGGCGATTCGAGCCGCATGTACTTCTCGGGCGAACCCTCGCTGAAGGCGCGCCGCCTTGTCGACGTGACCTACGAGTGTCTGATGATCGGCATCGAGCAGGCCAAGCCGGGCAACCGCATCGGCGATATCGGCGCAGCGATCCAGCGCCATGCCGAATCGCACCGCTACGGCGTCGTGCGCGAATTCTGCGGTCATGGCCTCGGGCGCCTGTTCCACGATGCGCCCGAAGTCGTCCATGCCGGACGTCCGGGTACCGGTCCGGAAATCCGTCCGGGCATGTTCTTCACCATCGAGCCGATGATCAACCTGGGCAAGCCGGCGGTGAAGCTGCTCTCGGACGGCTGGACGGCGGTCACCCGCGACAAGTCGCTCTCGGCGCAGTTCGAGCACTCGATCGGCATCACCGAGGACGGCTGCGAGATCTTCACGCTCAGCCCCAAGGGCCTGCACCAGCCGCCTTACGCGGTCTGATCGTACACCGTTCGTCCCGGCGAAGGCCGGGGCGGCCGTGTCCGGCGCACGATATCGCGTTGTGCAACGCCCGCGCCTGCAGCTTGCGCTGGCATGGCCATGCGTCGCCGCTTGAAACATCCTCGCGCAAGGCTTTAAACGAGAGCCTCTTCCTCCGTGCCCGGGCCGTCGCGCTCCGGTACCTAGAACAGGCGTTTTCGTGACCCGCACCGCTCTTCTTCGCCCGCTCCTTGCGGTTACCGCGCTCGCTGCCAGCCTCGGTCCAAATGTCGCCATGGCGAGGGAAAACTGGACGCTGGTGATCCACGGCGGTGCAGGCGTAATCCGGCCCGACAAGATCACTCCCGAGCGAGAGGCGGCGGTCAAGGCTGCGCTGCGCAAGGCGCTCGATGCGGGCAGCGCGGTTCTCGACAAGGGCGGCGCTGCGCTCGATGCGGTCGAGGCGGCGCTGCGTGTGCTCGAGGACGACCCCAACTTCAACGCCGGGCGCGGGGCGGTCTTTACTTCGGCCGGGGCCAACGAGCTCGATTCCTCGATCATGGATGGCGCGACCCGTCAGGCGGGCGCGGTGGCGGGCGTCACGCATACGCGCCACCCGATCAGCCTCGCACGGGCCGTGATGGAGCGCAGCAAGCACGTGATGCTCGCTGGCGAAGGGGCCGATGCTTTCTCACGTGAGAGCGGGCTCGAACAGGCCGATCCCTCGTGGTTCCGCACCGAGGAGCGCTGGCAGCAGCTCCAGCGCCTGCTCCACCCCGAACAGGCCTCGGCCGAGGATCACGTGGTGAAAAAGTACGGAACGGTCGGCGCGGTCGCGCGCGATGCCAAGGGCAACCTCGCGGCGGGCACCTCGACCGGGGGTATCGCGGGTAAGCTCTACGGGCGCGTGGGTGACAGCCCGATCATCGGCGCCGGGACTTACGCTGACAACCGTGCCTGTGCGGTCTCGGCAACGGGCGCGGGCGAATACTATATCCGCGAAGGCGTCGCGCACGAGATCTGCGCGCGCATCCGCTTCCTCGGTGAAGATGCGCAGAAGGCCGCCGATACGGTGCAGGCAGAGACGCTGGCGCTCGGCGGTGATGGCGGAGTTATCGTAATCGACGCGAGTGGCAATCCGGCCTGGTCGTTCAATACGCCTGGCATGTACCGCGCCAAGGCGCGCGAGGGGCGCGAGCCCGTCGTCGCGATCTACGGCGATGCGACCTCAGAACGATAGGACCGCCTCGCCGATCGCGTCCCAGACCTGCGCCAGGTCCTCGTCGGTGATGCAATAGGGCGGCATCACGTAGACGGTATTGCCGAGCGGGCGCAGCAGCACGCCACGCTCGCGGAAGAAGGCCATGAGCCGGGGGGCGAGCGCATTCATGTAGCCATCGGCCTCGTTCGACTTGAGGTCGAGCGCGGCGATCGTGCCGAGGTTGCGCGGGCGGTCGAAATGATAGACCTGCCCGAGCTTGTCGAGCCAGTGCGCCTGCTTTGCCGAGAGGGCGGCGATGCGCTCGCGCACCGGTTCCTCGCGCCACAGCTTGAGGTTCGCGCAGGCCGCCGCGCAGGCGATCGGATTGGCGGTATAGCTCGAGGAATGGAAGAACATGCGCGCGCGGTCGGACGAGAAATGCGCCTCGTAGATCGGTTCGCTCGCCATGGTCACCGCGAGCGGCACCGCGCCGCCGGTGAGGCCCTTGGACAGGCACAGGATATCGGGCACCACATCGGCCTGTTCGCAGGCGAGCAGCGTGCCGGTGCGGCCCCAGCCGGTCATCACTTCGTCGGCGATGAACAGCACGCCGTAGCGCGCGCAGATCTCGCGCACGGCGGCAAGGACGCGGGGCGAATAGACCAGCATTCCGCCCGCGCCCAGCACCAGCGGCTCGACGATGAGCGCGGCGGTATCGCGCATGCGGCACAGCGCCTCGAGCGCGTCGAGCGTGTTCTGCCCGGTTTCGTCTTCGGGAAAGGGAATGCGTCCGACGTCGAAGAGCAGCGGGTCGTAGGGCTGGTTGAACACTCCGCGCTCGCCCACCGACATCGCGCCGATGGTGTCGCCGTGGTAGCTGTGCTCCATCACCACGATCCGGCTGCGCGCCTCGCCGCGCCAGTGCCAGAAGCCCAGCGCCATCTTGAGCGCGACCTCGACGCTGGTCGAACCCGAGTCGGAGAAGAACACGCGCGTCAGCGTCTCGGGCATGATCGTGCGCAGGCCTGCGGCGACTTCCTCGGCTGGCGCGTGGGTCCACCCGGCGAAGATCATCTGGTCGAGCTTTTGCGCCTGCTCGGCGATCGCGGCCATGATCGGGGGATGGCAGTGCCCGTGCGTCGTCACCCACCAGGACGAGATCGCATCGATCATGCTGGTACCGTCGGCAAGGTTGAGCCGTGCTCCCTTCGCACTCTCGACCATCGGGATCGGCTCGCCTAGGCCGTGCTGGGTGAAGGGGTGCCAGATCGAGGACGTGCGCTCGAGGGAAGTCATGGGCGAAAGTCCTCCAGCGTGAAGTTTTCGAGAAACGCGTTTCGTAGCGCTTCGGGCGTCAGCGGGTCGAGGCGCGGCAGGCGACCGAGGCGGCGCACCTTGCCCAGCTCGCAGATAATCGCCTCGCTGTCGGGCTCGCTATCGCCGACGAAGGCGACGCCGAGCACGGGGATGGCGCGGGCGCGCAATGCCTCGAGCGAGAGCAGCGAATGGTTGATCGTGCCCAGCTGCGTGCGTGCGACAAGCACGACGGGCGCGCCCCACCGCGGGAACTGGTCGATGTAGGTGCGGCGGCGCGTGAGCGGGACGTGCACGCCGCCCGCACCCTCGACGACCAGCGGCCCTGAGACCTGTGGCAGCGCGAGGCGTTCGGGATCGATCTCGACCCCGTCGATCTCGGCGGCGCGATGCGGCGAGCAGGGGGTGGCGAGGCGGTAGGCCTCTGCCAGCACCTTCTCGCGTGCGAGCCCGCCGAGATTGGCGACGCGCTCGGCATCCGTTTCGCCGAACACCTCGTGCGGCTCGACGCCCGCCTGTACCGGCTTCCAGTAGTGCGCGCCCAGCGCTCCGGCGAGCGCGGCGGCGAAGACGGTCTTGCCGATCTCGGTGTCGGTGCCGGTGACGACCAGCGGCTGGCAGGGGCTTTGCGCGGACATGGGGGGCTTTCCGGTCAGGGTTCTTGGCGGGTGATCACCAGGGTCGCGACCTCGTATGTCACCCGGCAATGGTTACGCTCGAATTGGGCCATGACTGCGCGAAGCTGCGCAGGGGTGAGCGGGCGATGGTTGCCGCGCGCGGTGCCGGCACCGATGGCCTTGATCGCGCGCAGGAAACGCGCGGCACTGGCATGGGTTTCGGTGTGGTAGGTTACCTCGAGAACCTCGGGGTTTAGCGCGGCGAAGGCCTCCACGGGAGGAAAGGCGGGCGTCCCGGCGGCAAGGCCGAGTTCTTCGTGCGCCGCGCGCCATTCGGCAAAGGTGCCCGAAAGCAAGGTTGCGACAACGATGCGGCCGTCCGGCGCGAGCCAGTCGCGCATGCGTGCAAGGGCGGCGGGAGCATCGGCGAACCACTGGAGCGCGAAGCTGGAGCACACGAGGTCGAAGGGGCCACCATCGGGCGTGCCGTTCTCACCATCGAGCACGGCGAAGCGGCTTCTGGCCGTGTTCCCAAGCCCTGCGCGGCAACGCTCGACCATCGCTGCCGAAAGGTCGGTGACGAGCCAGTCGCCGCCGATCCCGTTTTCGCCAAGCGCGCAGGTGAGAAAGCCCGTGCCGCAGCCGATTTCGAGCAGGCGCGGCTCTGGCGGGAGCGCCAGACTTGCGATGCGCGCGGCAAGCTCGTCCGCCACCTTGCGCTGGATGCGCGCCTCACCCTCGTAGTCGCGCGCAGCGTCGAAGGCGGCGGCGATGTCGTCCCGTCGGGGCATCATCGCGCGAGCGTCCCGATCATGCCGCGTACCGCCTGTGCGCAGAGCGCCGGGTCCTCGAGCGGCAGCAGGTGGCCGCCCTCGGGCACGTCGATGCGCTGCGCGTCCTCGCGGGCGAAGGCCTCCTCGCGCATGGCGGGCGGGAGCAGCGGGTCGCGCCCGCCATGGATTGCGAGCAGCGGCACCGGGCAGGGCGGGCTGTCGCCGTCGCGAAGGCGCAGCAGGTCGGCCTGCAGCAGCGGGGTGTCGAGCGTGTCGGGATCAGCCGCTTCCTCGCCTTCGGGGCAGCCGCATGTGCGGCGAAAGTCGGCGAGCACGCTCGCGGGACTCTGAGCGAAGCGGCGGATCATGCGGTCGACCACGCGCACTGGCACGCCCGCCTTGTCCGGCCTTGCGGTGAAGCGCGCGAAACCGTTGATCGCGACCAGCCCTACGAGCCCCGGCGGCGGCGCGGCGAGCAGGCGCATGGTGCCAAGGCTGTGCGTCACCGCGATGCAGGGACCTTCGACCTGAGCATCCGGCCCAGTCGGGGCGCCGAAGTAACCCCGGTCTTCGATGACCTGCTCCCATTCGCGCAACTGCGCGGCGAGCGGGCGCCAGAACCCGGCATCGAAACCCCAGCCGTGCACGAAGAGCAGCTTCATAGCGCCTGCGCGAGCGCGCCGAGCAGCGCGTCGATCTCTGCCTCGCCGTGGGCCGCGCGAAGGGCGATGCGCAGGCGGCTCGAGCCTGCGGGCACCGTCGGCGGACGGATCGCGCCTGCCAGCATGCCTAGTGCTTCCAGCCGCGCGGCAAGCGCCATCGTTTCCGCCTCGCCGCCGATGATGGCGGGCACGATCTGGCTCGAGCTTGGTCCGTGGTCGATGCCCAGAGCGGCGAGACCCGAACGCAGCCGTTCGCCCATCGCGCCAAGGTGCGCGCGCTCGGCATCCATCTGCGGCACGAGGTCTAGCGCGGCATTGATCGCGCCGAGGACGCCGGGCGGGGGCGCGGTGGTGAAGACGAAGCCGCTGGCCGCATTGACAAGGTAGTCGATCAGCACGCGCGATCCCGCGACATAGGCGCCGAAGCCGCCCAGCGCCTTGCTGAAGGTGCCCATCGCGAGATCGACCCCGCCGGGAACCTCGGCGCACAGGCCCGCGCCGCCGGGGCCGAGCACGCCGGTGGCATGGGCCTCGTCGATGTAGAGCGCGGCATCGTGGCGCTCGGCCAGTGCGCGCAGCGCCGCAATGTCGGCGCGGTCGCCGTCCATCGAGAACACGCTCTCGGTCAGGATCAGGCGCGCGGGCGCATCGCGGCCCTTGCTCTCGAGGAGCTGCTCGAGGTGGGCGAGGTCGTTGTGGCGAAAGCGATGCTGGCGCAGGCCCGCCATCGCCAGCCCGGCATGCATCGAGGCGTGGTTGAGCCGGTCGCTGAAGACCGCGAGCCCCGGCATGGCGGCGGCGAGCGCGGGGATCACCGCAGCATTGGCCTGCCAGCCGCTGGCGAAGACGAGCGCGGCTTCGGTGTGCTTGAAGCGCGCGATCCGTTCTTCGAGTGCGAGTTGCGCCGCGCTCGTGCCGGTGACCAGCCGCGAGGCGCCCGAGCCGGTGCCGTATTCGCGCGTAAATGCGTTTGCACGCTCGGCGAGCAGGGGATGGCGGGCAAGGCCGAGGTAGTCATTGCTCGAAAAGTCGATCAGCGTGCGACCATCGCGCAGCAAGCGACCGTTCGCTTCCAGCGCGGTCGGGCGCAGCACGCGGCGCTGTCCGGCACGCTCCATGCGCACCAGCGCTGCATCGAGGAAGGGGTCGAGCCTGCTCATCGTGGCTGCCGGTTATGGCATGTGCGCCGCGCTGACAATGGCTCAGGTCGCAAGCGTGCATACGGCGCGGCGCAGCACGTGGGGTTGTCATTGCAACCAGCGCTGACGAGATAGGTTGCCCATTGGTATCGCCTGCGGCCCGCATTCGGCGGGCGACAAGGCCCAGCAACGTATAAATCAGGAATTTTCATGAAGGTCTTCATCGTCGGCGCCGCTGGCAAGATCGGTTCACGGCTCGTGCCGCTGCTCGCCGGGGCAGGGCACCTGCCGCTCGCCCTCCACCGCAAGCCCGAACAGGCCGAGGCTCTCACCGCCGCCGGCGCAACGAGCGTCGAAGGCGACATTACCGCGCTCGACACCGACGGGCTTGCCGCGCTCATGCAGGGTGCCGACGCGGTGGTGTTCAGTGCCGGGGCCGGCGGTGCGGGCTACGAGCTCACAAACGCGGTCGATGGCGAGGGGCTGATCAAGTCGGTCGCCGCCGCACGCAAGGCGGGCATCGCGCGCTTCGTGCTGGTCTCGGCCTTCCCCGAAGCCGGGCGCGATGCCGAGCCCAAGGCGGGTTTCGAGAACTACATGCGGGTCAAGAAGATGACCGATGCGCACCTTGCGCAGAGCGATCTCGACTGGGTGATCCTGCGCCCGGGCACGCTGAGCGATGGCGCGGGCAGCGGCAAGGTCAGCATCGGGCTCGCGCTGACCTATGGCTCGGTGGCGCGCGATGACGTCGCCGCCACGCTCGCCGGCATCCTCGAGCGGCCCGCGCTCTCGCGGGTGATCCTCGAGCTGACCGAAGGCGATACGCCCCTGGCCGAGGCGCTCGACGCGATGGCCTGATCGCTCTCCTCCCCGCCACTTGCGGCGAGGCGAATCCATGCCGGGACGGGCCGAGCCTTCCGCACCTTGTCGGCATTGGTCGGATTGCGCAGAGACCTTGGCGTGTCTTGCAGGGCCTTGTCCTGCTCACTGCAAACCAAGGATAGTTTGATGTCGTACCGCCATGCTCTCGCTCTTGCCGCAGGTCTTGCCGCCGCAGCCGCGATGACCGCCAGCCCTGCCTCGGCGCAGGTCACCGCCGAGGCCAACGTTGCCAAGTGGAAGGGCCAGTGGGGCGGCGAGATCGGCGTCGGCTACCCGATCCTGCGCGATGGCGGCTTTTCGGTGACGCCCTCGGTCGGCGCGTTCATCTACGACCGCGATCACCCGAACTACTACGAGGTTGGCGACGAGTGCTATCGTCGCGTGGACGATGCTCCGGCCGGCGAGAGCCGCTGCGACGGCAGCGGGCTCAAGGCTTACGGGCGGGTAGAGGCGACCTACAGCCTGCCGATGTTCTCGCTGGGCGTGGGCGCACGCGCGATGGGCGATTCGGTGCGCGCCTATGGCACGACGGCCATGCCGGTGATGCCGATGATCGATGCCAAGCTGAACCTTGGTGACGGCTACCTTGCGGCAGGCCTGCAGGCGCGCTTCTGACGATCAGCCTTCGAGGAGGTCGAGGTAGGCGACGACGTCGTTGTCGGTGGCGATGAACAGCCCCTCCTGGACTTCCTCGACCTGCTGCGCGGCGACGTCCATGGCCTGTGACAAGGGGCCGTAGAACAAGGTGTTCGCCGCGCCGCCCTCGGCCGCGCCATCGAGGTGATAGAGCCGGACGCTCGCTTCGAGATGGGTGGTGCGCATCAGTCCTCGTCCTTTTCGCGGCGCGCGCCGTCGACGTTGCGCACGATCCGCGCAAGCTCGGCCTCGGTCGCTGCCCGCTCGCCCTTCGTACGTCCGTGCAGTGCGCGGTTCGCTTCGGCATCGGCCTTCGCGGCGCTGCGCTGCTTCGCCTTGCGGGCCATGCGGAGGTTGACGATCTCGGCCATGTCCTTCCCCATGTCGTGAAACCGCGCGCAAGGCAATCGGGTTCGCAGGGCAAAGGCCGGGCGAGGGGCAATGCCCCCGCGGCTCAGGCCTCGATGGCGACGGTCGAGACGCCGAGGTCGGGCAGGCCGACCGAGCGCTTGCCCGAGAAATCGGTGCGCACCACGATCAGCCCGTCCTTTTCGAGATAGTCGAGCAAGCGCTGCACGCGGCGCGGGCTGCTGGTGCCGTAGATGCGCGCGAGTTCGTTGTCGTCGGGGCACGGCTTCTCGTCCATCGCCGCGCGCGCGATCATGTAGAAGGGCGCGAGAGCATCGTCGGGCACGTGCTTGGCGAGATTGATGAGGTCGACCCAGCGCTCGTCCTCGGGGTCCTCGATACCGGCGATGGCGGCGGCGAAACCGCGGCGGAACATCGTCGCATCGAGCCCGCGCACCGAGATGCCCTTCATCCGGCAGCGGATGGTGAAGTCCTGGAACAGCGTGGTCGAGGACTGGAAGGTGCAGTCCTCGTCGGCGGCCATCGCGTTCATAATCTCGACCATCGCCGCGCGGGTTTCCTCGGGCTCTGGCTCGGGACGCTCGGGGCGCGGCGGCAGCGCCTCGCCCGCGGGGCCCGAGGAGATCGCATCGTCGAGATCCTCCATCTCGACGCGCGCGCGCGGCGCCGGGCGCGGAAACTCGGGGCGCTCGGGTTCGACGTGAAGATTGTCGTGCAGCAGTTCGCGCAGTTCCTCGGTCGAGGCCGTGGGCAGCGGCATCAGGCCAGGCGTAACCGACTTGGCGCCGGTCTTGACCGAGCCGATTCTGGTCTTGACCGGGCGGCGCGCAATGGCGGGGCCAAGGCCGAGAAACTCGCCGCGCCCGAGATCGCGGATGGTCTCGGCCTGGCGGCGCTCCATGCCGAGCAGGTCGGCGGCGCGCACCATGTCGATGTCGAGGAAGGTGCGCCCCATCAGGAAGTTGCTGGCCTCGGCGGCGACGTTCTTGGCGAGCTTGGCCAGACGCTGCGTGGCGATCACACCGGCAAGGCCGCGCTTGCGCCCGCGGCACATGAGGTTGGTCATGGCACCGAGCGAGATGCGGCGCGCTTCCTCGGAGACCTCGCCCGCGGCGGCAGGGGCGAACATCTGCGCCTCATCGACCACCACGAGCGCGGGGAACCATTGCTCGCGCGGGGCATCGAACAGCGCGTTGAGGAACTGCGCCGCGCACTTCATCTGGCTGTCGATCTCGAGTTCGTCGAGCGCGAGCACGACCGAGGCGCGGTGCTGGCGAATGCGGGCGCCGAGCCGGGCGATCTCAGCCTCGCCATAGGCCGCGCCGTCGATCACCACGTGGCCGAATTCCTCGGCGAGAGAGACGAAGTCGCCCTCGGGGTCGATCACGATCTGCTGGACGATCGGTGCGCTCTCCTCGAGCAGGCGGCGCAGCAGGTGCGACTTGCCGGACCCGGAATTGCCCTGCACCAGCAGGCGGGTCGCGAGAAGCTCCTTGATGTCGATTTCGGTCGGCTGGCCCTGGGCCTCGGTGCCGATGACGATGTTCGCGCTCACGGGGCGCCTGATGGCAGAAAGGGGGCCGCGCTGGCAAGGCTTGCCTCGGTGTTTTCCAGAGCGCACCGCCGCGTCCGGCGCGCGCAGATCGAAGTCGGATTTGCGGTAGGTCACCGAATTTGTCATATGTGAATGACAATATTGGAGGGGGAGAACCGTCATGCTGATCGGCCTCGTCGGCACACCGCGCTCGATTGACCCGAATGTCCGTCCCGAATTGCTGCCCGACCTTCCGCAAGGGACGGTGCTGCGCGGCTGGCCCTCGCGCATCGGCCTGTTTCCGTCGAGCCCGGTCGAGCGCGACATGCAGGCGATCGGCCATCTCGAGGCAGGGCTTTGCGCCGTCGAGGGCGGGGCGCGGGCGCTGGTGCTCGACACCCTGGGAGACTACGGCCTCGACGCGCTGCGCAACGCGGTCTCAGTGCCGGTGACCGGGGCTGGCGAGGCAGGCATGGCCGCTGCGGCGCGGCACGGCAGGTTCGCCATCGTCACGGTCTGGCCCGCATCGATGAACTTCATCCCGCGCTCGCTCCTGCGCCTCTACGGCCACGAGGTCGCCTGCATCGCGATCCACAACGTCGGTGGGCAGGAGGACCTCGCGAACCTCTCAGGCCCGCAAGGCTATCTCGCGCGAATCGCCGGGGGCGAGAGCGCGGTCTTCGCGCGGATCGGCACCGCCATCGATGCGGCCGTGGACGCGGGCGCGCAGGCGATCCTGCTGGGGTGCACCTGCATGTCGGGACTTGCCAAGAGACTCGGGGCCAGGGCGCGGGTGCCGGTCGTCAATCCGCTGCTCGAGGCTGCCCGCGAAGCCGTTGCCGCCGCCTCGGGGCAGCCGGACACAGGCGCGGTGCTTACCGCGCGCAGGGACGCGCTGAGTCGCATGGTCGATGCCCTTGCCGACCTGCCCGAGGAAGCCTGCCCGGTCTGCGTCGCCGAATAAGGCAGCTGCGTCGCGGCGCAGGCACGTTCCGTCGCGGCGCAAGCCCTGCGGCGGCTGCCCTCATCGTCCCATGGTACAATTGGCGGGCGCTGGCGGCAGGCCCAGTATGCTCCATGAAAAGCCTAGCAAGACACTACGGAGACATGGGGATGCTGGAACAGGCCATGAGCAAGTTCTCGGGTGAGTCACTCATTCGCGAGAAGTTCGACAATTTCATCGGCGGCAAATGGGTCGCGCCCGTCAAGGGGCAGTACTTTGACAATATCTCGCCGGTCACCGGCCAAGTCGTGTGCCAGATCGCGCGTGGCACGGCGGAGGACATCGAGCTGGCGCTCGACGCCGCGCACGCCGCTAAGGACGCATGGGGCAAGGCCTCCTCGACCGAGCGTTCGAACACGCTGCTGAAGATCGCCGACCGGCTCGAGGCCAACCTCGACAAGCTCGCGCTGGTCGAGACCATCGACAACGGCAAGCCGATCCGCGAGACGACCGCCGCCGACGTGCCGCTGGCGATCGACCACTTCCGCTACTTTGCCGCCTGCGTGCGTGCGCAGGAAGGCTCGATCGGCGAGATCGACCACGATACCGTCGCCTACCACTTCCACGAGCCGCTCGGCGTTGTCGGCCAGATCATTCCCTGGAACTTCCCGATCCTGATGGCCGCCTGGAAGCTCGCGCCCGCGCTTGCCGCCGGCAACTGCGTGGTGCTCAAGCCCGCCGAGCAGACCCCGATGTCGATCCTGGTGCTCGCCGAGATGATTGCCGACCTGCTGCCCGCAGGCGTGCTCAACATCGTCAACGGCTTCGGCGTCGAGGCGGGCAAGCCGCTCGCCACCAACAAGCGCATCGCCAAGATCGCCTTCACTGGCGAGACGACGACCGGCCGCCTGATCATGCAGTACGCGAGCGAGAACCTCATCCCCTGCACGCTCGAACTGGGCGGCAAGAGCCCCAACATCTTCTTTGAGGATGTCATGGCGCAGGATGACGACTTCCTCGACAAGGCGCTCGAAGGCTTCGCCATGTTCGCGCTCAACCAGGGCGAGGTCTGCACTTGCCCGAGCCGCGCGCTGGTGCACGAATCGATCTACGATGCCTTCATGGAAAAGGCGATCAAGCGCGTCGAGGCGATCAAGCTGGGCAGCCCGCTCGATCCCGCGACGATGATCGGCGCGCAGGCCTCGAACGACCAGCTCGAGAAGATCCTCTCGTACATCCAGATCGGCAAGGACGAGGGCGCCAAGGTCCTCACCGGCGGCGAGCGTGCAAGCCACCAGGGCGACATGGCCCAAGGCTACTACGTGCAGCCCACCGTGCTCGAGGGTCACAACAAGATGCGCATCTTCCAGGAGGAGATCTTCGGGCCGGTGCTCTCGGTGACCAAGTTCTCGACCGAGGAAGAAGCGCTCAGCATCGCCAACGACACGCTTTATGGCCTTGGTGCCGGTGTCTGGACCCGCGACGGCACGCGCGCCTACCGCTTCGGCCGCGGCATCCAGGCCGGACGCGTGTGGACCAACTGCTACCACATGTATCCCGCCCACGCGGCCTTCGGCGGCTTCAAGCAGTCGGGCATCGGGCGCGAGAACCACAAGATGATGCTGGACCACTACCAGCAGACCAAGAACCTGCTCGTCAGCTACAGCCCCAAGGCGCTCGGCTTCTTCTGAGGACTTTCGCCATCGAGGCTTGCTGACAGAGCCGACCAAGAGCTCTCTCCCCCGGCGCCGTTTCTCTCGATCCACCAGTCCGGCGGCGCCGGTAATCTCGAAGCGGCAGGTGGCCCCCAGTGGGCTACCTGCCGCCTTTTCCGTTGAGGAGTGCGCCCATGAACAGTGACCTGCCCCCGACCCTCGAAGGCGAGGCACCGCCGCGTATCCTCGCAACCCCGGCGGCAGAAGAGTGGATCGAGCGACTGCGCGAACGCCACGGCAATCTCATGTTTCACCAGTCGGGCGGATGCTGCGACGGCTCGGCGCCGATGTGCTTCGTCGCGGGCGAATTCCGCGTCGGCGGGCAGGATGTGCTGCTCGGCACGCTCATCGGCGAGACCCCGGTGTGGATCGGGGCGGCGCAGTTCGAGTACTGGCGACATACCCAGGTTACCATCGACGTCGTGCCCGGGCGCGGTTCGGGCATGAGCCTCGAGGCCCCCGAAGGCGTGCGTTTCGTGATCCGCAGCCGGGTCTTCACCGATGCCGAGAATGCATTGCTCGAAGCCGCGGGCGAGCCGCTGCGCGGCGATGGCGCAGCGCTCTGACGAGGCCAGGTCCCGCCTCGGGATCGTCCCCATGGCGACTTCCGTCAAAACCCTTGGCTAGCGCCCGCGATAGGCCTAGAACCGGGAGGATAAAAACGTTTGAAACTGTCCGCCAAGAGACAGGCATCACTGGGAGAAGATACGGGTGCACATGCCTCTCGGGAACGACGATCGCCCGCTGGTGAGCTGTTCCTCGCGCGCCGAGGACCCCGCCGACGTGGTGGCCGAACTGGTGGCGGGCATCGGTGAGATCGAACTCGCCGGAGCCTTGCTGTTCTGCTCGCGCCGCTATGCCCGCGACGAACTGGCCCACGCACTGGAAAGCGCGCTGCCCGGAGTGCCGCTGATCGGCTGCACCAGCGCGGGCGAACTGACCGACCGCGGCTACGATGCCGAGAGCGTGCTGCTCGTCGGTTTTCCCGCGCACAGCTTCTCGATGGTCTCGCTGCGCTTCGACGATCTCGACAACTTCGACCCCCAGGAAGCGCAAGGGGCGATCCGGCAGATGGTCGCGGGCGCCCGGCTCGACCACGGCGCGGTTCCGCGCTTGCATCAGGTCGCGCTGTTCCTCGTCGACGGCCTCTCGCATCGCGAGGAACTGCTCACCATGACCGCGCAGCATGCGCTGGGCGATGTCCAGCTGATCGGCGGTTCGAGCGGCGATGGTCTTTCCTTCCGCGAGACCGGCGTGCTGCACGAGGGCGCCTTCCACCGCGACTGCGCGGTGATCGCGGTGCTGACCAGCCGTCGCCCGATGCACGTCTTCTGTGCCAATTACTTCCAGCCGGGCGCAGCGCGCATGGTCATCACCGAGGCCGATCCCGAGACCCGCACCGTCTTCGAGATCAACGCGATGCCCGCAGCCGATGAGTATCGCCGGATGGTCGGCATGCCCGGAGCCGAACTCGATGCACACTTCTTCGCGGCCTATCCGCTGCTGGTGCGCACCGGCGGGCAATACCACGTGCGCTCGGTGCAGAGCGCCAATCCCGACGGTTCGCTGACCTTCTACTGCGCGATCGACAGCGGCGTGGTGCTCTCGATCGGCGAATCGATCGACCGCGTCGCCTGGACCCGCCAGCTGTTCGAAGGCGTGAGCGGCAAGATCGGCGAGATCGACGTGGTGATCGGCTTCGACTGCGTGCTCAACCGGCTCGACGCCGAGGATCGCCAGCTCACCCGCGAACTCTCGAGCATCTACGTCGAGAACCGGGTGCTCGGCTTCAACACCTATGGTGAGCAATTTCTCGCAGCCCACATGAACCAGACCTTCAGTGGTCTGGCGATAGGGCGCAGGGCTGCTTGAGGCGAGGCGCCGGGGACGAGAGATGCTGCAGGACGGGAAGGTCGCGCGAGGCAAGGCACGGGGCGAAGGGGCCGAGGGCTCCGGGGCCGACGCGCCTGCGACCGCGCTGGCCGAGCGCGAGCGGCGCGAGCTCGAGGACCTGCGCGCGCAGGTCAGGCGGCTGGAGAAGATCAACGCCGCGCTGATCGACAGGGTCGAGCGTTCGACCGACATACAGGGCGGCGCCTTCTCGATGTTCGAGACCGCGATCTCGCTCGAGGCCATGGTGCGCGACCGGACCGGCGCGCTCGAGGATGCGCTAGAGAGGCTCAACCGCGCCAATGCCGAACTGGCCAAGGCGCACGGCGATGCGACGGCCGCGCGCGTGCTGCTGCGCGACGCCATCGAGTCGCTGTCCGACGGTTTCGCGCTGTTCGACGACAACGACCGCATGATCCTGTGCAACCGCGCCTTCCTGAAGATCTTCCCGCACTTCGAGACGCTGACCGAACGGGCGCCCGCCTTCTCCGAGATGGCCAGCCGGCTGGCGAGCTCGGGTGCGACACTCGATTCGCGCATCGCGCCCGGGCGCTGGCTCAAGGACCGCGTCGCGCATCATCGCGCTGCGCAGGGCGCGCATGTCCAGGCGCTTGCCGACGGGCGCTGGATTCAGATCAACGAGCTGCGCACCAGCCAGGGTGGCACGGTCGGCATCTATACCGACATCACCACGGTCAAGGCCGAGGACGCACGCCAGCGTGCGCGCGAACTGGCCGAGCGCAACCTCGCGCTGCAGGCGACGCTCGACACCTTGTCTGAGGGCGTATGCCTTTTCGATGCCACGGGGCGGCTCCAGGCGTGGAACGAGGGCGTGCTGCGCATCCTCGGGCTGGCCGACAATTCGGGCAGCTTCAGCATCGACCATCACGAGGCGCTCGCGCGCTGGTGCATCGAGGAGCGCGGGCTCGACCGTGCCGAGGCGCTCGAATGGCGCGGCGAGGACGAGGCGCGCGCGGCGGGCCAGCTCGCCACCGAATGCATGATGGCCGAGCGCCATCTGGTCGTGCGTTCGGTCCCGCTCAAGAACGGGGGCATGGTCTTTACCTTCGACGACGTCACCGACCACGTGCGCTTCCAGCGCTCGCTGACCGAGACCGCCGAGACGCTTGAGCGCCGCGTCGCCGAGCGCACCGCCGAGCTGGTCGAGGTCAACCGCCAGCTGGTCGAGGCCAAGAACGAGGCCGAGACCGCCAACCGCTCGAAGACCAGCTTTATCGCAGGCGCCAGCCACGACCTGTTGCAGCCGCTCAATGCTGCGCGCCTGTTCGTTTCGGCCATGGACGGCCACGTGCTTCCCGAAAGGCCGCGCAGCCTGATCCAGCAGGCCTCGACCGCGCTCGATTCGGTCGAGGACCTGCTCGAGGCCTTGTTCGAGATCTCGCGTCTCGATGCGGGTGCGATCCAGCCCGAGGTCGAACCGGTCGCACTCGAACAGATCCTCCATGCCCTGCGCATCGAGTTCGCTCCGCTCGCGAGCGCTGGCGGGCTGGAATTCGACATTGCCGAGACGGGCCTGTGGGTACGCTCCGACCCGCGCCTCCTGCGCCGCGTACTGCAGAACTTCGTCTCAAACGCGATCCGCTACACCGAGGCGGGCAGCGTGCGCGTCGAACTCGAAGCGAAAGGCGATGAGCACGGCGGAGAGAACGGCGGGCAGGTGTGCATCACCGTGCGCGATACAGGCCCCGGTATCGCCGAGGCGGATCGCGAGGAGATTTTCGAGGAGTTTCGCCGAGTCGGCAAGACGCAGAAGATCCCTGGCAAGGGGCTGGGGCTTGCCATCGTGCGCCGGGTGACGGCGATGCTCGGCCACGAGATCGCGCTCGACAGCGTGCCGGGCGAGGGCTCTGCCTTCACCATCTGCCTGCCGCGCGTGGCGCCGGTCGAGACCGTTCCCGAACCCGGCCCCGTGGCGATCGGCGATCATCGCCCGAGCGGCGGTCTGGTGCTCGTCGTCGACAACGATCCAGCGATCCTCTCGGGGATGGAGGCGCTGCTCGAGAACTGGGGGCTCGACGTCGTGATCGCCCGCGACCCGTCCGATCCGGCAGCGCTGGAGGCGCTCGAGCAGGGCCCCGCGATGCTGATCGTCGACTATCATCTCGACGAGGGCCTGACCGGTGACGCGGCGGTGGCAAGGCTGCGCGCAGTGGCCGGCAGCAAGGTCCCCGCGCTGGTGATCACCGCCGACCGCACCGAGGAGGTCAAGGAACTGATGGCGGGTCTGGGCCTGCCGGTCCTCAACAAGCCGGTAAAGCCCGCGCGCCTGCGCGCGCTGCTGCGTCAGCTCGAAGTGCTCTGAGCAACGCTCAGGCGAGTTCGGCGAAGCGCGCGCGCCAGTGTGCGGGCAAGGCGACCGGGCGGTGGCTTTCGCGATCGACGTAGACGTGGGTGTAGTGCGCCTCGGCGGCGGCCTGCTCCTCGCCCGCGACGAACAGGCCGAGGTGATAGGTCACGCTCGAATTACCGAGCCGGGCGACAGCGAGGCCTACCTCGAGTTCCTGCGGATAGCGCACCGCGGCGGCGTAGCGGCAGCCGGTCTCGGCGACGAGGCCGATCGGCGCGTCCGCATCGGTGCTGTCGAGATCGAGCAGTCCCGCCTCGATCAGCCACGAGTTCACCGCGGTGTCGAACCAGGCGTAGTAGACGACATTGTTGGCATGGCCGTAGATGTCGTTGTCGTGCCAGCGCGTGGCGACGGGGACGAAGGCGCGGTAGGCCTCGCGCGGGCGCAGGGGAGAGCGGCTCATGACCCTCGACCTAGCGGCCACGGCCCCGCGCGCAAGCCTTGGGTGCAGGCGTGGTCGGCTGGCGGCAGGGCTCAGCCCCGGAAGCCGACCTTACCTGCCATGATCACCGCCTGCGTGCGCGAGAAGACGTTCATCTTTTGCAGGATCGCCGAGACGTGCGCCTTGACCGTGGTCATCGAGACGTCGAGCTCATAGGCGATCTGCTTGTTGAGCCGGCCTGCGACGAGATGGCCGAGCACCACGCGCTGTTGCGGGGTGAGGCTCTCGATGCGCGCGCGGATCATCTCCTCCTCGGCGGCGACGGTCTCGTCGCATTCGAGCTCGGGCATGTAGATCTCGCCCGAGATGACGAGTTCGAGCGCCTCGACGATGGCCGCGCGCTTGAGCGACTTGGGCACGAACCCGGCCGCGCCCGCGGCGAGCGCATCGCGCACCACGTTGCGGTCGGTCACGCCCGAGACCATCACCACCGGGGTCGCCGGAAAGCGGTCGCGCAGGGATTCGAGGCCCGAGAGGTGCGAGACGTCGGGGATGTTGAGGTCGAGCAGGACGAGGTCGACGTCGCCGTTCTCGTCGAGCGTGCGCAGTGCGGCTTCGAGACTGTCGGCCTCGAGGATCTCGCAGGTCGGAAAGGCGTCGTCGAAAATCGAGCGCAACCCGTCGCGCACCAGCGAGTGATCGTCGACGATCAGCACGCGATCGGGCAGGACGCGGTCGGTATTGGCGGTCTCACCCATGTTGTTTTCCGTCATGGCGGTTGCGAACATCACGGTCTTTATCCCGGGGAAGGGTGGTGCGCCAGTCTCGCGGGGAAACGTGCGAGGCCAGCGCACCGGTTGGACTACTGCTTGGGCAGCTTGAACACCCAGAGCATGCCGCCCTGGCTGATCTCCTTGAAGGTCTTGGCGACTTCACCGCCCCACAAGGGCACCGCGCCGCCCCAGCCGGACATCACCGCGACGTACTGTTCGCCGTCCTGCTCCCAGGTGATCGGCGAGCCCACGACGCCCGAGCCGGTCTGGAACTTCCACAGCTCCTCGCCGGTCTTGGCATTGAAGGCCTTGAGATAGCCCTCGGGAGTGCCGGTGAAGACGAGGTTGCCGTGGGTGGTGAGCACGCCGCCCCAAAGCGGAGCCGCATTCTTGTATTCCCACACGATCTTGCCGGTCACAGGGTCCATCGCGCGAAGTGCACCGATGTGGTCCTCGGCGATGGGCTTGATGGTGAAGCCTGCACCCAGGTAGGCGGCGCCCTTCTTGTAGGCGATGGGCTCGTTCCAGATGTCCATGCCCCAGTCGTTCGAGGGGACGTAGAACAGCCCGGTGTCCTGCGAATAGGCCATAGGCATCCAGTTCTTGCCGCCCAGGAACGAGGGGCTGGAGAACACGACCTTGCCCTTTTCCGACCCGCTCGGCGCGCCCGGGCGCCCGTCGGCGGTGTAGTTGGGGCGCCCCGTCTTGAGGTTGATGCCGTCGGCCCAGGTGGTCTGCATGACGAACTTGTGCGCGCCCAGCAGCTTGCCGTTGGTGCGGTCGAGCAGGTAGAGATAGCCGTTGCGGTCGGCCTTGGCGCCCAGCTTCATCGCCTTGCCGTTGACCTTGCCGTCGAACGGGATGAACTCGTTGACGCCGTCGAAGTCCCAGCCGTCGTGCGGCGTGGTCTGGTAGTGCCACTTGATCACGCCGGTGTCGGCATCGATCGCCAGCGTCGAGGAGGTATAAAGGTTGTCGCCCGGGCGCAGGTGGCTGTTCCAGGGGGCCGGGTTGCCGGTGCCGAAGTAGAGCAGGTTGGTGCCCGGATCGTAGGTGCCGCCAAGCCAGGTCGCCCCGCCGCCGGTCTTCCACAGGTCGCCCTGCCAGGTGGCGTTGAGCTTGCCGGTCATGCCGTTGGGCTGGCCGTTGAGAGTGCCGACGTGGCCCTCGATGACCGGGCGCTCCCAGATCAGCTCGCCGGTGTCGACGTTGCGTGCCTGCACCGCGCCAACCACGCCGAACTCGCCACCCGAGTTGCCCGTGATGACCATGTCCTTGACGATGATCGGGGCGGCGGTGGCCGAGTAGCCGGCCTGGTAATCGGCGGTCTTCTTGTTCCAAACGACTTTGCCGGTCTCGCGGTTGAGCGCAATCAGGTGCGCATCGAGCGTCGCGAAGATCACCTTGTCGCCGTGGATCGCCGCACCGCGGTTGACCACGTCGCAGCACGGCATGATGCCGTCGGGCAGGCGGGCGTTGTATTCCCACTTCTTCTCGCCGGTGCGCGCATCGAAGGCGAAGAGGCGCGAATAGGAGCCGGTCACGTAGATCGTGCCGTCGTAGACCAGCGGCTGGGCTTCCTGCCCGCGCTGCTTCTCGCCGCCGAGCGAGGCACCGAAGACCGGGACCAGCTTGGTGACGTTGTCGGCATTGAGCTTGTCGAGCGGCGAGAAACGCTGCTGCCAGGGCCCCATGCCGTAGCTCAGGACGTCACCGGGCGTGGTGGCGTCGGCCATGAGGTCCGCGCTGGTCGGCCCCGCGGGTGCCTGCGCCGCCAGGGGCGCCGCGACCATGGCGCTGGCCGCTGCCAGACCCGCGATGAAATGAGAAAATCGCCGCTTCATCCTATCCCTCCTTGTTCAGGGTATCGCGCCGGGCCTGTTATCGTCGGGATATTGCCCCCGCTTCTCCCGGTCGTCGTGGAGCAGCCTAGACCTCGCGGGAGGGCAAACAATTGCACCTTGGGAGGAGGTTGGCCTTAGGCAGAGGAGGTTGAGTCTAAGGCAGAGGCACTCGATTGCGTCGCCTCGGCTGCAATCGCGAAGAGCAGGGGATCGCCAATCCGGCGAAAGCGCCTGCGGGTTCGGGGGACGCCGGTCGCAGTCGGCATCCCCGTCCCCCCGTTCACGCTGTCGGCTGGCTCGCCAGTGCGGGCTGCCAGGCGACACCGTGCCTAGCGAAGAGCGCTGTCATGCGCCCGTCGTGCATCATCGCGTCCATCTCTTCCTCGAGCGCGAAGCCGAGCGAGCGCGAGTTTTCCTTGACCGCGATACCGATGTCCCAGCCGGGCGAGAGCATCATCGGCAGCGGGCCGTGGCGCTTGCGGATGCCCGAGGTGGGGGCATCGGCCATGGCCGCCTCGATCTGCGCGCGGCTCGCGACCGCGAACTCGGCCTCGCCCGTGCCGAGCGCGGCGATCGCATCGTAGCCGGTGCGCTTGTGGACCACGTCCTTTGCAAGCACGCCGCCGGCATGGCCGAGCAGGTAGAAATCGGGGATCGAATCGAGCTCGGCGGCGACGGCATGGCCCTTGAACTGGGCGGGGACCACCTCGCAGTTGCCCGCATCGGGCGAACAGGCCGCGCCGAAGCTTTCGCGATAGTAGGGCGCGAGAAAGACGACGTTGTCCTCCTGCTGCATCAGGGCGCGGTCGAAGGGCACGTGCAGCATGACGTCGCAGGGCTGGAAGCCGAGCAGGCCGCCGCGCCACACCACGTTGCGCAAGTCATCGGAGAGCTCCTCGTCGGCGATGAACAGCGCGATGTCGGCGCGCACGCCGAGCGCTTGTGCGAGCGCGCGGGCAAGATCGGCGTCGATGCCGACGGGCTTGCCGTCCTGCTCCCACGACCAGGGGCGGTTGTCGGTGTAGAGGCCGACTCGCAGCACGCCGGTCTCGCGGACCTTGTCGAGCGGGGCGGCCAAAAGCGGCGAGGGCCGCAGGGCGGCTGGCACGGCCAGCGCTCCTGCGGCGGCGAAGAGACCCTTGAGGAGGGTCCTGCGACTACCCTCCATCGGCCTTACTCGTCGGTGTACTTGGTTTCGAGCCAGGCGCGGATGGCCCAGCCGGCCTTCTGCCCGAGCACGTCGCCGAAGGGCGGCATGTAGACCTTGCCGTCGTGGCTCGAGCCGTGGCGGAAGCGCTCGACGAACCATTCGTCGCCCGACGCACCCGGCTCGAGATAGCGCAGGTCCGGCGCAATGCCGCCCGAGATCGCCTGGAGGCCGTGGCAGCGCGCACAGTTCTGGCCGTAGGCGCTTTCGCCGATCTCGATGGCCTTTGCGTTGCCGGTGTACGGATTCTCGCTCAGCCAGTTGTCGTTGCCGCCCTCGATATCGGGCAGGGCCGAGGTGTCGACCGCCTGGGGGGTCACGTCGCCATGCGCCGAGAGGTTCGAGGCGATCGAGAGCGAAGTCAGGGCAGCCGCCGCGAAAAGGGCGCCGCGGCCGATGGAAATGGTCATGGTTTCAGTCATCCTCTGCGACCTCGGGGCGAATTGGATTTCCCCGAATGTTGTCGACAGGGATAGGGCAGCGCACTGCCCCCGCCCAATTGGACAATGGTACAAGGGACCTTCGCGGCACCAGACCAAGGTGCAATTCCCCTCGCTCGCGTGGGGCTTAGGATGGTCCAATGGACAATTGCCCCAGGCGCATGCTGGCCGGTCTCCTCGTGGCGACGGCCCTTTCGTTTCATGCTGCACCGCTCGCGGCGCAGCAAAGCGAGCCGCAGCAAGACCTCTCGCGGCTTGCAGGCCCGCTCGCCTACGTGAGCAACGAGCGCGCTTCGAGCGTGACCGTGCTCGATCTCGCGACGCTGCAGGTCGTGGCCGAGTGGCCGGTCGGACAGCGACCACGCGGCATCGTGCTGACGCGCGACGGTAAGTACCTGCTGGTCTGTGCGAGCCTCGACAACACGGTTGAGGTGCGCGACCCGAAGACCGGCGCGCTGGTCCGCCGACTTCCCTCCGGGGCCGATCCGGAGCAATTCTTCACGAGCTACGACGGCAAGACGCTTTTCGTCGCCAACGAAGACAACGCGGCGGCGACCGCGGTGGACCTCGTCGCGGGCAAGGTCGCCTGGCAGGTCGCGGTCGGCGAGGAGCCGGAGGGCATTGCACAAAGCCCTGACGGAAAGTGGCTGCTGGTCACCAGCGAGGAGGACAACACCGTCGCCTGGGTCGATACCGCGAGCCATGCGGTCATCGAGGAAATGGAGACCGACGCGCGCCCGCGCCACGTCGAGTTCACGCCCGACGGCAGGCAGGTCTGGGTTGCCGCGGAGATGGCCGGCACGGTGCACATGGTCGACGTCGCCAGTCGCAAGGTGGCGCGCACGCTGCACTTCGCACCGCCGGGCGTGCCGGCCTACAAGGTCATGCCTTGCGGGATCCGCTTCACCCCCGACGGTCGCACCGCGGTGGTCGCGCTGGGGCGTGCGAACAGCCTCGCCGTGGTCGACGTCGCCAGCGCTACGGTGCGCGGCTATGTCGCGGTGGGCGAGCGGCCCTGGCACCTCGCGATCCTGCCCGAGGGCGAGCGTGCGCTCGTCGCCAACGGGGCCAGTGACACGCTGTCGCTGGTCGATATTGCAAAGCTCGAGGTGGTCGCCACGATCCCTGCGGGAAAAGGTCCCTGGGGGGTCGCGCTCGCACCGTGAATGCTGCGCAGCATTCTTGGAGTGTGAGCGCGCGAATCCGGCGAATTGCCTAGTCCCAAAGTACAAGGACCCAAAGTCCAATTTCGCGGCCACCGGCGCCGCCGCATGCTTCCCCACAGTCGCAGGAATAGACGACACCAATAACCTCGAAGGGGGAAGGATGATGATCTCAAGGATCATGCTGCGCGGCACTGTCGCGCTGGGGGCACTCGCCATGACTGCTGCGCCGGCATTCGCCGGTACCGGCGAGACCCTGCTCAAGCGTCTTCATGAAAAGGGCATTCTGACAGACGAGGAATACAACGAGCTGCTTGCCGAAGAGCAGGCCGAGGCGCCTGCTGTGGCCAGTGCACCCGCAGCCAGCGGTGCTCCGGCGCCCGCCACCTTCGATCCCGATCGCATGGTGCGCATGACCGACAGTGGCATCGGCTTCGAGGTCGGCCCCGCGACGATCAAGTTCGGCGGCTCGGTCAACGGTTTCTACGTCCACGACAGCCCTGACACGCCCTCGGCGACGACCTCGGTGGTCGGCGGCATCGCCAGCGTGGGGACGCGCAATTCGAGCGCGGTGCGCAACGGCCTGCTGCCTGGCTATCTCACGGTCTCGGTCTCGACCCAGCAGCAGGGCTGGGACATCGGAGCGTTCTTCGGGCTCTATCCCGGCATCAACTCGGCGGCCTGGGGGGCGCTGGGTGCGAACAACGGTGGCCAGCCCACCGCGCTGGCGACCGCGGGCATCGATGCCCGCCAGACCTACATGACCTTCGGCAAGCCCAAGTTCGGCACGGTCAAGATCGGCCGCGACATCGGCCTGTTCGGCTCGGATGCGATCCTCAACGACATCACGCTGCTGTCCTCGGGTACGCCGGGCAACAACGTCGCGCCCAGCAACACGACGCTGGGCCGGATCGGTGTGGGCTACATCTACACCGACTTCCAGCCGCAGATCACCTATACCTCGCCCAAGCTCGGTGGCTTCCAGGCCAGTGCGGGCGTGTTCCAGCCGCTCGATTCGCTCACCGGCCCCGCGCAGGACAACGCCTCGCCCGGGTTCCAGGGCAAGGTCACGTACGATGCCACGATGGGCGGCGTGGCCGGGCATTTGTGGGTCTCGGGCATCACCCAGAGCCACGATATCCTCGGCGGCGGCGACTATACCGGCAAGGGCATCGACTTTGGCGGCAAGGTCACCGCAGGTCCGCTCGCGGTGACCGGCTACTACTATACCGCCAAGGGCCTCGGCACGACGGTGCTTGGCCTGTTCGATACCGACATCAACGGCAACCCGCGCTCGAGCGACGGTTTCTATGTCCAGGGCCTCGCGACCTTCGGCAAGTTCGCGGTGGGCGGTTCCTATGGCGAGAGCTCGCTCGACTACGCCAATGCCGCCGATGCCGCGGCCAACCCGGACCTGCTCAAGACCAATTCCAGCTACGTCGGACAGGTGCGCTACAACATGACCAGCTGGGTCACGCTGATCGGCGAATACATCCACTCCAAGTCGCGCGCCCACTCGGGCAACCAGGCTTCGAGCGATGCGCTCGCGCTCGGCGGAATCCTGTTCTTCTGACGTAGCCTTCACACTTCCCCTACCCCGGGGCGGGCGCGAGGAGCATACTCGCGCCCGCCCCGGGACCCGGGTGGCCGGTGCACTTGCGGCGGCCGCCAGACACAAAGGTCGCAGCCCATGAACTCCCTGCATGCCGGGCACGCCCCGGCAGGGTCGGTGGTCGCCCTCGGCGCGCTCGCCATGGCCCTTTCGCTCTCCATGACAGCACGGCCTGCCTGGGCCGACGAGGATGCCGCCGACGCCGAGTTCGGCCCTGCCGACGGCGTGATCGTCGTCACCGGCGGCGGTCTTGAGCAGACACCGGCAGCGCCAGTCTACTCGACCCGCGAGATCACGCGCGAGGCAATGGTCTCCGCGCCCTCAGGGCGTATCGAAGACGTGCTCTCGTCGATTGCGGGCTTCCAGCAGTACCGGCGCTCGGACAGCCGCTCATCCAACCCTTCGGCACAGGGCGTGACCCTGCGCGCACTAGGCGGCAATGCCACCAGCCGCGCGCTGGTGGTGCTCGACGGCGTGCCGATGGTCGATCCCTTCTTCGGCTATGTCCCGCTCTCAGCGCTCTCGCCCGACACTTTGCGCGCGGCGCGGGTGACGCGCGGCGGCGGCTCGGGCCCGTTCGGCGCGGGCGCGCTCTCGGGCACGATCGAGCTGGAGAGCGCCGATGCCGAGACGCTCGGCCTCGTCTCTGCCAGCCTGCTAGCCAACCAGCGCGGCGAGACCGAGGTGAGCGCGGCCATTGCGCCGCGCCTAGCCGGTGGCTTCGCAGTGCTCTCGGGGCGCTGGGACCGGGGCAAGGGGTTCTGGACCACGCCCGAGGACCAGCGCGCCCCGGCAAGCGTGCGCGCGGCTTACGAATCGTGGTCGCTGGGCCTGCGCAGCGTCACCCCGCTCTCCCCCGACGTCGAATTGCAGACGCGTGTGCTTGCCTATCGCGATGATCGCACCTTGCGCTTCGAGGGGGCGGACAGTGCCATCGAGGGGCAGGATGCCTCGATCCGTCTCGTCGGGCGCGGTCGCTGGCAATTCGATGCGCTGGCCTATTTGCAGGCGCGCGATTTCAGCAACGTCGTCGTCTCCTCGACCCGCTACGTGCCGGTGCTCGACCAGTATGCGACGCCCGCGACCGGGATCGGCGGCAAGTTCGAACTGCGTCCGCCGCTCGGCGATGCGCACGTGCTGCGCATGGGTGCCGACTGGCGGCGTTCCTCGGGCACGATGAAGGAGACCGCGCTGAGCGCGATGAGCGGGGCGGTCACCGCACGGCGCCGTGCGGGCGGCGACAACTCCGACCTCGGCCTGTTCATCGAGGACGACTGGCTGCTCGGCGCGCTGACCCTGACCGGCGGCCTGCGCGCGGACCGCTCGGTGATCGCCAATGGCTTCTACGAGGTGCGTTCGGCCGACGGCACGCTTACCGAGCGCAGCGACTACGCGGATCGTTCGGACTGGAGCCTGTCATGGCGCGGCGGCGCGCGGCTGGCGCTTGGCTCGGGAATAGCGCTGCGCGGTGCGGCCTATTCGGGGCTGCGACTGCCCACGCTCAACGAACTCTACCGGCCCTTCACCGTGTTCCCGGTGACCACGCTCGCCAATGCGCAGCTGCGCAACGAGCGCCTGAAGGGCTTCGAGGCCGGTCTGGAGCTGGTCCCGCTCGAAGGCGTGCAGCTGACCGCGACCGCCTTCGACAACCGTATCGAGAATGCCATCGCCAATGTCACCATAGCGACCAACCTGCGCCAGCGGCGCAATGTCGAAGAGATCCGTGCACGTGGCCTCGAACTGGGCGCGCACGCCGCGCGTGGCCCTCTCCGCCTCGACGGATCGCTCGCCTGGACCGATGCCGAAGTGCGTGACGGGGCGGCCTCTGCGCTTACCGGCATGCGCCCGGCGCAGACCCCTCGGCTCGCGGCCTCGCTGACGTTGGGACTGGTGCCCGCCGAAGGCTGGAACCTTTCTGCCACGCTGCGCCATGCGGGCGCGCAGTACGAGGACGATCTCCAGACGGACGTCGTGCCCGCCGCGACCACGCTCGACCTCTTCGCGCGCATCCCGCTCGTCGCCCGCGCCAGTCTCGTGCTGCGCTGCGAGAACCTGTTTGACGAAACGATCGTGACCCGCAATCAAGGAGGCTCGATCGACCTCGCGCAGCCGCGCACCGTCTGGGCGGGGCTGCGCTGGGGGATCTGAGACTTGGCGGGGGCACGGTAATGGCACGAGGGTTGAGCGAGGAACGGTACAACGCGGGCGCACGGGCGCTGCACTGGGCGATCGCCGTCCTGATCCTCGTGAACATCGCGCTGGGCCTGCTGCACGAACCGCTAGACGGCGTGGTCTCGCTGATGCCGGTGCACAAGGCGATCGGCATGAGCGTGCTCGCGCTCTCGGTGCTGCGCCTCGTCTGGCGCATGACCTGGACCGCGCCGCCTTATCCCGAGACGATGAGCGGGCTCGAAGTGCTCATGGCAAAGCTGGTCCATGTCGCGCTCTACCTGTTCATGCTGGCCATGCCGCTGACCGGCTGGATCATGGCTTCCTCGGGCAAGTACCCGCTGACCTGGTTCGGCCTGTTCGACCTGCCCAAGCTTTCCGTCACCAAGGGCAGCGCGCTCGTGGAACTGAGCGACGGGTTTCATTCGATCGGCGGGTGGCTCTTGCTGGCACTCGCGCTCGGCCATGCGGCTGCGGCGCTGCGCCATCACTTCGTGCTGCGCGATGGCGTGCTGCGTCGGATGCTGTGACGCCCGGATAGACCGCGCGGTCAAATTCGGCAGTTACCCGAGCGACAGACTTGGAGTGGTTAGCGGACATCACGTACGAGCGTGATTTGCGGTAGAAACGAAAGGCCTAGCGCAGCCTTGCCCAGACCACCCCGCGCGCCGTGAACCAGCGATAGCGAGTGCGGTCAGCGAGCGCCTCTTTTCTTACCCACGCATCTGCTTTGTTGGTCAGCATTTTCCGGGACAGGATTGCCAGCGCGAGAACCAGCAAGCCCCACCAGAAGCCGACAAAGATCATCACCGGGATAAAAGCGATCAGGCCGACGAAAAAGGTGAGCGGAAGGACGGTTGTCCAAATGCTCCGCGAAAGCTGGTAGCTCTGCACAGCAAGGCCGCGATCAACAAAAACTTCTAGATTCCCTGCATCCCACCGCTTCACGAAATCCTGATAGGCCAATCGTTGCTCAATCCCATCGGGATCGCGCGGCGCGGGTGCGAGGAAGCCCTTGAGCCGCGTGGCAACATTGTCGTCGGTCATCTCTGAAATCGCATCGCGAGCGCCAAAGGTTTCGATCTCACTCCAATCGTACTCCGTCCGCCGGACGGCTCTGTCAAACGGATCGAATGCTTCTTCAAGCCTCAGCCAAAGGCGCGACCCCGCCAGCATATTGATTATCCAGTCACGATCCGCCGGTGCGCCTGACGGAAATTCTTTGATGACCGATTTGCGTTCAAGGAGCGTGCCGAGCGAAACGATTATAGTCCACAAACCATTCGGTTGAGCGTGGTTTAGGTCATGTTGCATTACGAAAGCGTGGAAATCGCCTTCAGGCTCAAACATGAGTTGGATCAACTCATTCTGTTCGTCCCGCGAAAGATCGTTCATCGACCGCGATCCGCGATGTTCGTCATACTCAGAGACGTAGCTGGTGAATGTTCGCACGCCGCGCTCCCTTCGGAGGTAGCGTAACCATTTCAAGGTTTAATTGCCAAGGGCGCAATGCATCATATTGTGGGAGCAGCTTGACGTCCGCAATGGGCGAAACCGGACCTTCGATTTTGTCCACGCCGCCCAAGCGCCTCACACTAGCGGCGCGGCAGCAGCTGTGCCTCTAGGGTGGGATAGAAGTGCGAGACGCTGCGCTGCAGTTCGTAGCGCGCGGCGGCAAGGCCTGCGAAGCGCTTGGGGATCGCGATTTCGCCCGCCTCGCTCATCGTCAGGCCGCTGGCGACGGCCTCGTGTAGCGTGCCGTCAAGCCAGTCGAGCCAGTCGCGGGTCTGGGCGATGGCCGCATCGCTTCCACCGCTGTCGATCGGGCCATGTCCTGGCAGGAGCTGGCGGTGCGGGATCTGTTCCAGCCGCTCGAGCGAAGCGCGCCAGGCTGCAAGGTCGGCATGGGGTGTCGAGGGCGCACGGTCGTGGAACACGAGGTCGCCCGCAAGCAGCGTGCCGCTGGCCTCGTCGAGCACGGCAAGATCGCCGCCGCTGTGGCCTGCCATAGCGAAGAGACGCAAGGACCGTCCTCCGAAGCGCGTCGTTCCCTCGCTCAGATCGCCTTGCGGCAGGACCAGCGTGGTACCCTTCATCCAGTCGGCGAGGAGGCGGTACATGGCATCGGAAAAGCCCTCGCCGTCGCGCTCCAGTTCATGGCGCGTCGCGGGCAGGGCGTGGACGATGGCCGGGTCGAAGGCTGCGGCGCCCATGGCATGATCGGGATGCAGGTGGCTGACGTAGACGAGCGCGACGGGCTTGCCGGTAACCGCCTGCGCGAGCCGGGCAAGTGCAGCACCGTGTTCGCGCGAGACGCCGGGATCGAACAGGATGGCCCCGGCCTCGCTGTCGAGGATCGCTGCGTTGGCGATGGCGCCGCCATTGGCGAAGGCGATCGGCGCGTCGGCGCCGCGCACCATCCAGATGCCGGGGCCGATTGCCTCAGCCTGCGGATCGTAAGTGCCCGCAAATGTCTCGGCCTGCGCTGGTAGTGCGCGCAAGGTCAGCGAGGCGGGCAGGGCGGCAAGGGCCGCGCCCACGAGACTGCGCCGGGTAACCCTCATGCGCCGCCGGGCGGAACCGCGCCGGTGAATTCGAGCCCGGCACCGTCGCGCCCGGTGATCGCGAGCGTCTCGCCCGTCTCGTGGAGGATGAGGGTGAAGGCCGGGTCCTCCGCGACCGAGGCCTGGATCGCCATGCGCGCCAGTTCGCGGCCGTCCGCACCGCGCACGACAAGGCTCTCGAGCGCATATTCGGGTATGTTCTCGACGAGGCCGGTGTCCATCGGGTGCCGGAAGGCGACCCGCAGCCGCGTCGCCTCGGCGCTGCGCCAGCTCGCCGCGCGCATTTCGCCCAAGTGCTCGGCCCAGTCGCCCCTGACGCGGCTGACCGGCGGGGCCGAGCAGCCGCCGCCCGCAGCGTCGATCCACTGGCCCGCAAGGTGCCAGGTGCCCTCGCGCGTCAGGACGGCCGCGCGCACCGGGGTGCGCTGGTCGAGCTTGATGCGCGTGGCGATGAAGGGTTCGGCGGCGAGCGGTTCGTATTCGAGCGCGACCGGGATCGGGTTGAGATCGGCGAAGACCACAATGCGCACGACTCCGGTCAGCGCGCGGGCATCGACGGTGACCGGGAACTCGCGCTGGTTCTCGGCGATCTGCGGGATCTGCACCTTGACCGAGGGATCGAACACGATCTCGCCCGAGGGAAACAGGCGCTGTGCGTGATAGGCCCACATCGGCGAACCGAGCGGATCGGCGGGCAGGGAGCGCTCCCCGGTTTCCTCGTTCCCCTGCGCAGCCGCGAAGACGGGCAGCAGGCCCGTGCCGCAGGCGAGCAGCGAGGCGAGCCAGGCGGCGCGCAGGGGCTTGAGGGCAAGGCGCATCATACCAAGGGTCAATGTAAGGCGATGCGCGGGCACGGCATATTGCACCAAAGGGCAAGGCGCGCCGTTCTCGCGACGTCATCCCGGGAGAAGCGATGCGAACCAGAACAAGCCGTGCCGCCTGGGCCAGCGTCCGCGCCATGGTGGTCTCAATGCCGCTGACAGGTCTTGTGGCCTGCACCTCGATGCATGCCGCACCGACGCCCGAGGTTGCGGGCCTGTTCGACGTGCAAGGTTATCGCACGGGGCGTTACCGTGCGCCTGTCGACCGTGCCCCGGCTCCTGCAAGGCGCATCGCGCTCGGCGATGCGGCGCGGCTCGTGCCGGGACGCGATGCGCTGTTCGTCGACGTCCTGCCGGTCTCCGCAGGTTGGCGCGATCCCGATACCGGCAGATGGCATCTCTCCGAGGCCCACGAGACGATCGCGGGCGCGCTGTGGCATCCCGAGGCCGGGCGCGCGCCGGTCGAGGGAGCCGTGTGGCAAGCGCTCCTCGCCAGCGTCGACACCGCGCGCGCGCAGCGTCCCGCTCTCCCGGTCGTGCTGTTCTGCCGCACCGACTGCTGGATGGGCTGGAACGCCGCCCGCCGCCTCGCGCGTGAGCGAGGGGCGAGCGTCTACTGGCTTTCCGAAGGCATCGAAGGTTGGCACGCGCACGGGCTGCGCCTCGCGCCAGCGACGCCGGTCCCGGTCATTATCCCCCAGAGCAACTGAAAGGACCTCAAGATCGTGCCCAGCCTCATCGTTTCCTATCCTGCGCGCGCAGGTGCACGCTTCGACCGCGACTATTACGCCGGTGCCCATGCCGATCTCGTGCGCAGCATATGGGAGCCGCACGGGCTGAGCGGGGCGGAGATATTCTTCCCGGTCGAGGGCGAGCAGCCCTTCGCGGCGATGGTCGTGCTGCGCTTTCCCGACCAGGCCGCGATCGATGCCGCGCTCGGGGATGCGGGCACGCCCCGGGTTCTCGCAGATGTAGCCAATTTCACCGAAATCGAGCCGGTGATCTTTCGCACGCAGTGACTTCGTACACGGCACGGTCTTGTCCCGAGCAGCGAAGTACCGGGCAGGAAAAAGGCCCGTCCGGCGCAGGTGCCGGGCGGGCCTCTCGGCGTGTGGCAGCGGGCCGCGCGTGGAGCGTCAGCGCTGCTGCTTGAGGTACTCGATGATTTCCTTGCGCTTCGCCGCGTCCTTGAGGCCGGGGAAGCTCATCCGGTTGCCCGGCACCAGCGCGCGCGGGTTCTCGAGCCACTTGTCGAGGGTCGCCTCGTCCATGGTCAGCCCCGAATTCTTGAGAGCATCCGAGAAGGCAAAGCTGCCCTGGCCCATCGGGTGACCGAAGGTGCCGTAGAGATTGGGTCCCAGCTTGTCGCCTGCACCCTTGGTCGCGTTGTGGCACACCGCGCAGCGCGCGAAGGACTTGGGGGGCTCGGCTGCGGCGACCGGGACCTGCGCGGGGGCAGGCGCGGCTGCCTTGGTCGGGCTCGGGCTTGGCTTGGGCTCCGGCTTGGGCTCGGGCTGCGTTGTGGCCGAAGCACTCGGCGTTGCGGAAGGCTCGGGGCTCGCCTCGGGAGCCGCTTCGCTCGCGACCGGCTCGCTGGCAGCTTCGCTTGCGACAGCAGGCTCGCTGGCCAAGGCGGCGGCGGTCTCGGTGGCGACGGCCTCCGGCGTATCGGGCTCGCCCGAACATGCGGCGAGGCCGAGCAGCGCCGGGCCGAGGATTGCAAATGTAGCGAAGGTGGCGACACCCGTCGCCCGCTGGCTGCGCATCGAAAAGGTCTCCCGTTCGTTTTTCGAGGGCCCGTCTCGCACGAAGGGGTGGGCCGCGATATTGAACTTTGGTCCTTCGCGCCGGGCGCAAGTGCCTCGCGGTGCATGGGCGTGGCGATCCGAGATTCGCGCGGCGGCTGTCCTGCGCATTGGCGTGCGGCTATTTCCCGTTGCGACGAAGGCGTCGGCTTCCAACTTTTCAGATGGCAGAAAATCCCAGATTCTTCAGGGTTTTAGGCCGCTTTGGGATGAGGGGGCGAAGAAAGATTCAAAATAATCGACACGTCGCGCTTGCAGGGTCAAAATTCCTTTGCTAGGGGCGCGCTCCTGCCCGGGGACGCTTCTAAGAAAGCTCCCCTGATTTAGCGGTCGTGGCGGAATTGGTAGACGCGCAACGTTGAGGTCGTTGTGGGCGAAAGCCCGTGGAAGTTCGAGTCTTCTCGACCGCACCAGGCAGATTTTCTGAAAACGGAATGAACATTGCCTTCGGGCACCCCCGCTCCCGGGCGCAGTCTCGCGCGAGCCGTGCGGCGGCTTGTCCCGGTACTTGGCGAGAGGCATTGCGTCCTACGCGTCGATGCGTAACAAAGTGCCTTGTTCTCCGACCTTCGATGCAGATCATCCGTTGCGGGGACACGACATGCCGCCCTCGGAGGCGGCGCGATCGACTGGAGCAGGGCCATGCACTGGAAGCCACGCACGCGGTTCGCTCCGTTCCTGATGTTCCTCGCGCTCGTTGCGCAGCCCGCAGCGGCGCAGCTCGAGGCCGCGCTCGGTTCTCAGGCCGACAGTGCGAGCACGGCGACGGATGCCGAGCAGGCAGGTGCCGACCAGGTCATCTCAGACCGGCAGGACGCCGGCGCCGACGAGCGCATGGCGATGCGCATCCGCGGCATCTTTTCCGAATTGCCTGCATTCAACGACGTGAAGGTCACCGTAAGACAGGGCGTGGTCACGCTCACGGGGACCGTGCCCGAAAATTCCGACATCGCGCGGGCCGAGGCCATCGCCGGGCGAGTCTCCGGCGTGGTCACGGTCGACAGCGCCTTGCAACGCGACCTGTCCATCGCCGCGGGTGCGGACACGCTTGGCTCGCTGCAAGAGCAATTCCGGCAATTCGCGCTGATCCTGCCTCTCGTTGGCATCGCACTTGCGGTCGCCTTTGGCATCGGCCTGCTCGGCTATGCGCTGGCCGGGCTGACCGCTGTCTGGCACCGCATCGCGCCAAACAGCTTTCTTGCCGAACTGATTGCCAGCGCAATCCGCTTTGCCTTCGTCGTGGCGGGACTGATTGTCGCCCTGAACCTGGTCGGTGCCGAGACCTTGCTGGGCGCGGTGCTGGGCGGTGCCGGACTGGTGGGTCTGGCCCTGGGCTTCGCCTTGCGCGATACGATCGAGAACTACGTCGCCTCGCTGATGCTCAGCGTGCGCCAGCCCTTCCTGCCGAACGATCATGTCGTGATCGACAGCTACGAAGGCCGGGTCATCCGCCTGACCAGTCGCGCCACGATCCTGATGACGCTTGACGGCAATCACCTGCGCATACCCAATTCGCAGGTCTTCAAGGCGGTGATCCTTAATTACACCCGCAATCCGCAGCGGCGTTTCCAGTTCGACCTTGGCGTCGATGCCGATGACGATGCACTGGCGGCGCGTCGTCTCGGCCGCGAGACGCTGGCCGGTCTCGCTTTCGTTCTCGACGACCCCGGTCCCGATGCGCGGATACTGGAAGTCGGCGATTCCAACGTGGTGATCCGGTTTCTGGGCTGGATCGACCAGGAGCAGAGCGACTGGTTCAAGGCGCAGAGCCTGGCGATCATCGCCGTCAAGACCGCGCTCGAGGACGCCGGTTTCGGCCTTCCCGAGCCGATCTACCGCCTGCGCTTTGATCCGCGTTCGGCTGCGCTGCCCTATCCCGGCGCTGCGCAGACCTCGGAAGCATCTTCGCCGGACGAGGCGGGGGAGGCAAGGTTGCGTGGAGAGAAAGGGGCGCCGGCGCGGGTGGCGCCCGGAGCCGAAGACGTGCGGCCAGCGGACGGAATACGCGACATGGTCGAGGCCGAGCGCGCGGCCTCCGGTTCAGGCAAGGCGGACCTGCTCGACGAGGGCCGCCCCGTCGAATGAGGCCTGTCAGGTGCTCGCGCCTTGCAGCCCGGTGGCCAGAGTGCCTGCCATGGAGCTGACATAGTCCGCCAGACTGCCTGCTTTCCCCTGGCGATGCTCGAACAGGCCGGCCGAGGCGTTGAGCGTGGTGACCGCGGCTTCGGCAAAGGCGAGGGTGTCGCGAAGCTGGCTCTCGGGCGTGTCCGGCAGGCTCGCCTGCAGCGCCTCCATCATGCGCTCGGCAATGAAGTCGAGTTTGCCCAGGCTGCTGCTCACGATCTGCAGCTCGTAGGACACCGCGCACTTGGACAGCAGGTCCCAGTAGGTGTGCAGGCCGCTCTTCGCGTCGGGAAGGTCGATCAGAAAGAACTCAAGATAGAATTCCAGTAGCTCCCGGACCGGGACGATGGCCTGCGCGTCGGTGACGGGAAAATGGTGTTCGAAGGTTTCGCGTACTTGCGGGATGCGGCGTTCGACCGTCTCGCGGAACAGGTCTTCCTTCGAAGCGAAATAGTAGCCCATCAGGCCCGCGCCGAGCCCGGCCCGCTTGAAGATGTCGCGCACGCTCGCGCCGTGAAAGCCGCGTGTCGCGAACAACTGCTCGGCCGCATCGAGAATGCGGTCACGGGTCGCAGTGGGTTCTGGTCTGGCCACGAGTTCCATCCGTTTGACGATGCCTGGTGCCTGTGCGCGATGCCGGCGAGCAATGCAAGGGCACCTCCGACGCGTTTGCACGACTGTACAAATTGCTAGTTTGTACGGTCGTACAAATCAATAGTCTCGGACTCATCAAGGGATCGCGTGAGACGAGTCCCCGACATGGTGAGAGGAGAGGCTGAGATGCGCGACAGACGCATTTTCCAGGAGGCCTATTTCGTGAACGACGTCGAGGCGTCGGCACGTCGCTGGGCCGATGAGCTCGGAGCAGGACCATTCTTCCTGGTCCGCGAGCAGGGTACCGATTTCTTTTCCTACAGAGGCACGCCGACAGAAGCGCGCGTGTCCTATGCCTTCGGTTATCTGGGTGACATGATGATCCAGCTGATCGAGCAGCACGACGACCTTGCCTCGATCTACCGCGACATGTTCGCGCCCGGAGAGGAAGGCTTCCATCACATCGGCTACCTCGTGTCCGACTTTGCCGCGGAGCGCGAACGGCTGCTCGGACTGGGCTATGAGCTCGCGACCGAGCTGGCCGTCGACGGCGTCAATGCCGCCTACTTCGACACCCGCTCGCTCAATGGCGTGTTCACCGAGATCCACGGCGATCCGCCGCACATGCTCGGCCTGTTCGAGGTCTGGCGTCGGCTTCACCAGTTGCGCCGCGAGGAGCTGCCGCCGGTGATGAACATCGCCGACATGCCGCTCTACCAGATGGCCGAGCCGGTGCCGCTGCGCAGCGGCGAGACGGCGGTCGAGGCCAGCCGCAGCTACAGCATCTTCTAGCCAGGTCCTGTCCCGCCGGCACCCGGGCTGGTCCCGGGGTCGGCGATAACGCGCGCGGCCGGTCCCGGACCGGCGCGACGAGGAGAACTCGCAATGACGCAAGTCACGCTCCCGCCCCTCGCCATGAACGGCAAGGATCCATCCAACCTGCGCGGCGACACCATCGGTGCCGAGCGCTACTTCGACAAGGATTTCGCACAGCGCGAATGGGACCACATGTGGACCCGCGTGTGGCACATCGCCGGGCGCGAGAACCAGCTCGAGGAAGCGGGCGATTTCGTCGTGCACGACTTCATGCACGAATCCGTTATCGTCGTGCGCCAGGAAGACGGTTCGCTAAAGGGCTTCTACAATAGCTGCGCGCACCGCGGCATCCGCCTCGCCTCGGGGGCGTCCTCGGTGCCGAGCTTTACCTGCCCCTATCATGGCTGGGTCTGGAACATCGACGGTTCGCTCGACGATGCACCCGACGCGTTCAACTTCCCCAAGGGCAATCCTTGCGGCAAGATCAAGCTCAAGACCGTGCGGGTCGACACCTGGGGCGGCTTCGTGTGGTACACGATGAGCGAGGACGCGCCTGCGCTGCTCGACTTCCTCGATCCTCTTCCCAAGCTCATGCAGGGTTACCCGCTCGAGACGCTGGTGCGGGTGTGCCAGCTGCGCATCGACCTTCGCACCAACTGGAAATTCGCACCCGACAACTTCTCCGAGTCCTACCACGTCCAGACCGCGCACCCACAGATCCCCGAATTCATCGACCAGGATGTCGATGTTTCGCGGCTGGAGATGTATCCCAATGGACACGGACGCACGATCCAGCCGTTCCGTCCCTCGCTCACCAGGCGCAAGCCCGGCGATGCCACGCCGATGTTCGATGCCCTGCTCGAGCAATGGGACATCGATCCCGAAAGCTATCCCGATTTCGAGAGCAAGGTGAAGCAGGGCTGGCTCGATCTCAAGGCGGCCAAGCACCGGCTCGGGCCCGAGCGCGGCTTTGCGCACTATGCCGGAATGAGCGACGAGCAGATCACCGACAGCATCCACACTACGATCTTCCCGAACATCTCGATCACCTTCAACCCGGACTCGATCTTCCTGATGCGCACCGAACCGCATCCCACCGATCCGGAATCGTGCTCGTTCGATTTCTGGGCCATGGAATTTCCGGTCGAGGGCGCTGAATTCGCCCAGACCGCGATGGTCGGAAACGAGCGTCTGCCTCTGGCTGAAGCCGAGCTCGACTACCGCCAGTTCGACGGAGGCAAGGGCATCGCCGAGCTGGATGGCGGGGTGATCATGCAGGATCTCATGCTGGCCGAGGACGTGCAGCGCGGAATGCGCTCGCGCGGTTTCGCCGAACCCTATTTCGCCAATTCGGAGACGCGGGTGCGCTACTTCCACGAAGTGCTCAACGATTATCTCGAGGGGCGCCGCTGAGCCCCTCAGCTCCCCCCGCCTGACTAAGACACAGATTGCGCGCGCGACGCCGCGCACCAGAAGGAGCCAGGAACATGGCATTCACAGGACCTGTCGAAGACCGCCTCGCCATCCGCGAACTGATGGACACTTATGCCGACGCGATCTGCCGCGTCGATGCCGTCGACTATGCTGCCTGCTGGGCAGACGAGGACGCGATCTGGTCGATCCCGTGGTATCCGGACATCGGCACGATCCACGGCAAGGACGCCATCATGGCGACCTGGAACGAGGCGATGAAGACCTTCGCCGGCGACAACTTCGTGATGCGTCCCAGCTCGATCGTGATCGAGGGCGACAGAGCGCAGGTCACCGCGCGCACGTCCGAGGTCTACGACATCGGTGACACCGTGTTCCGCGACCGCGGCTACTACGAGGACGTGTGCGTCAAGGTTGCCGGGCGCTGGTACTTCAAGGAGCGCACGTTCCATCTCAAGCACCGCGAAACCTCGCAGGCAAAGCCAGAGGATCGTGAATTCACGTCCTGACCGGCGTCCCGTCCCAGCATCGAATAACGAGCGGGGCATCAAAAACACCAAAAACAACAAGATGGCCACACAGGCCAACTAGGGAGAAGAAACCGATGAAGGCATCACCGAGGAAATGCGCCTATCTCGCGGCGGCATCGATGATCGTGCCCCTGTTCCTCGCGGGCACGGCCAGCGCGCAGGAGCAGTCGGGCGGCATTGGCGACAGTGCACCGGCGGCCCAGCGACCTGAGCCGGGCCTCGACGAGATCATCGTCAGCGCCCGCAAGCGCACCGAGAGCGCGCAGGACGTGCCGGTGGCGGTCACCGCGATCTCGCCCGAGGTCATCGCCCGCCAGGACCTGACCTCGATCGAGAAGATCGCCGCGCGCACGCCGAACCTCAACGTGGGCCGCGCCTCGAACGGCTCGGGCGCGCAGGTGACCATGCGCGGCATCGGTTCCTCCTCCACCTCGATCGGCATCGAGCAGTCGGTCGCGGTGGTCGTCGACGGGGTCTATTACGGGCAGGGGCGGATCATCAACGAAGGCTTCTTCGACCTTGCCGGGGCCGAGATCCTCAAGGGGCCGCAGGCGCTGTTCTTCGGCAAGAACGCGACCGCCGGCGTGATTTCGCTGACGACTGCCGATCCCACGCCGACCTTCGAGGCCAAGCTGACCGGCAGCTACGAGTTCGCAGGCCAGAAGGCACAGGTGGACGGCGTGATCTCGACCCCGATCACCGATACGCTGGGCCTGCGCGTGGCGCTGCGCGGTTCGACGATGTGGGGCCATTACTGGCGCAACGAGCAACCGGTGCGCACGATCTTCTTCGGCGGCAACGACTTCGTCGCGCAGCCCGCGCCCAACGGGCCTGACGAGAAGGAACTGCTCGGCCGTGTGACGCTCAAGTGGGAGCCGACCGATGCCCTGACCGCCACGCTCAAGGTCTCGGGCGATGCCAACGACGTGGGCAGCAGTTCGTGGAACTACGCCGCCTACAATTGCGGCCGTGACGACAACCGCATGCAGCTCACACCCGAATACAACTGCTCGACCAGCGATTTCGTCACCCACCAGAGCCTGCTGCCGACCGAGGTCGCGGCGAGCTATCCTTATGCCCGTTCCGATGGCGAACTCTACAACCGCTACCGCTCGTTCACCGCGACGCTCAACCTGCAATACGAGCTCGACGACGTGACCTTCACCTCGGTCAGCAACTACAACTGGAACAACAACCGCTGGACCTGTGCCTGCGACTACCAGACCAATTACACCCCGGTCATGGCGACCGAGAACAGCAGCTTCGACGCTTTCTCGACCGAGCTGCGCGCGCTCACCACCTTCGACGGTCCCTTCAACGTGATGGCGGGCATCTACTACCAGAAGACGCGGCGCGACTACGAGCAGTACGTCTCGTTCGGGGTCAGCGACAATGGCACCGACGCAGGCCAGTATCGCTTCGTCGACCTAGCCAAGAACAGCTACACCGACGGCGAGACGATTGCCGGGTTCGGCCAGCTGACATGGGCGGTCACCGACCGGCTCGAGGCTGCCGCGGGCGTGCGTTTCACGCACGAGACCAAGGACAGCTTCTTCGTCCAGCCGTTCGTCAGCCCGGCCTTTTCTGCGGTCTGGGGACAGGACATCGAGACCTATACCGACCAGACCTTCAACAACTGGTCGCCCGAGGCGACGCTGACCTGGAAGCCTGTCGACGACGTCATGATCTATGGCGCGTTCAAGACCGGCTACAAGTCGGGTGGCTTCTCCAACGGCGGCATCTCCTCGCTGTTCGGCAATCCGGTCGACGACCTGACCTTCGATCCCGAGCGCGCCGTCGGTTTCGAGGCCGGCGTGAAGTCGGAGCTGTTCGATCGCCAGCTGCGCCTCAACCTCGGTGTCTATTCGTATCTCTACAAGGACCTGCAGATCGACTTCTTCAACTCGTCGGTCATCGCCTTCCAGACGCTGACCGCCAATGCGCGCACCAAGGGCGCCGAACTCGAACTGCAGTTCGCGCCCTATGCAGTGCCCGGCCTGCAGCTGCGCGGCAGCCTCAACTACACCCATGCGCGCTACACCGACTTCCCGCTGGCGCCCTGCTACGGCGGGCAGACGCTGGAGGAGGGCTGCAATCTCGAGGGTGGCACGCGCCAGAACCTCGACGGAGCGCCGCTGGCCGTGGCGCCCGAATGGACCGGTGCCTTCGGGGTCTCCTATGACACCGATCTCGGTTCGGACCTCAGCGCGGGTGTCAGCGTCGACAGCAGATTCAGCTCGTCCTACCTCGTCTCGGGCTTCGGAGCCGAGCATTCGCGTCAGGACAAGTATGGTATCCTCGATGCCACCTTGCGCATCGGCGCAAGCGACGAGAGCTGGCAGCTCGCGCTGATCGGCAAGAATTTGACCAACCGCCTCTACATCGCCGGTGGCCTCGACGGGCCGAACACCCCGGTCGCGGGCGCGCCCTACGGGCAGCACGCCGACCAGCTCGGCTTCGGCAACCTTCCGCGCACCGTCATGTTACAGGCGACGACGCGGTTCTGACCGTTTACCTTACCTCCCTTAGGCAAACGGAAAACTCGCCGGTCGCCCCTCGCGGAGCGGCCGGCCCCTTTTTTGACCACTCCCAAAGCAGGAGACATGCTGCATGAAGGCAATCCACTATTTCGAGAACGGCGGGCCCGAGGTCATGCACTATGGCGAGCTGCCCGACCCCGTGCTGGAAGACGACTGCGTCCTGATCGCGGTCGAGTGGATTTCGATCGAGGGCGGCGACCTGCTCAACCGTCTGGTGACCCCGCCTGCGCACACGCCCTTCGTTCCGGGCTACCAGGCCGCAGGCAAGGTGCTGGCGGTCGGCCCCAGGGTCACGCGCGTGGCGGTCGGTGAAAGCGTGGTCGGGTTCAACTGGTGCGGCAGTCATGCGGACCTGTTCGCCGTGCCTGAGCACTTTGCCTACGCGATCCCCGAGGGCATGGACGTCAAGCAGGCGGCAGCCCTGCCGATTGCCTTCGGGACGGCTTACGATGCGCTGTTCACTTATGGCGACTTGCGCGAAGGCGAGACGGTGCTGGTACAGGGCGGTGCGGGCGGTGTCGGGCTGGCTGCGATCCAGTTGGCGGCGCAGGCCGGGGCCAAGGTCATCGCCACCGCCTCGGATGCCGCGCGGCTCGAGCGGCTGGTGCCCTACGGCCTCGATCACGGCATCGCCTATCGCAGCGAATCCATTGCAGAGCGCGTCGATGCGCTGACCGGGGGCGAGGGGGTCGACATCGTGGTCGACATGGCCGGCGGCAAGGGCGTGGACGCGCTGATGGCGAGCCTGCGCCGCCATGGCCGCTACATGGTGGTCGGCGCCGCGACGGGAGAGGTGCCGCAGTTCGGCTTCTTCGACGTCATCAACAAGGCGCTCGCGATCAAGGGCGTGACCTTCGGCCGCGAGATGCACACGCCGCGCGCCCACGCCCTGCTCGCCGAGATCTTCGCACGCGCGGCGAAGGGCGAACTGGCGATGCCGATCGACCGCGAGTTTGCGCTGTCCGAGGGGGTCGCCGCACACACCCACGTGGCAAACGCGCATCCCTTCGGGCGGGTCATGATGCACCCGTAATGCGCTTACCTCGGGCGCCGACCTGTCCGCTCAGCCGGTAATGGCGGGCAGGTCGAGCCCCTTCTCGCGCGCGCAGTCGAGCGCGATCTCGTAGCCCGCATCGGCGTGGCGCATGACGCCGGTCGCGGGATCGTTCCACAGCACGCGTTCGAGCCGCTTCGCCGCTGCCTCGGTGCCGTCGGCGACGATCACCATCCCGGCATGCTGCGAAAAGCCCATGCCCACGCCCCCGCCATGGTGGAGCGAGACCCAGGTCGCGCCGCTCGCGGTGTTGAGCAGGGCATTGAGCAGAGGCCAGTCGGAGACCGCGTCCGAGCCGTCGCGCATGGCCTCGGTCTCGCGGTTGGGCGAGGCGACCGAGCCTGAATCGAGGTGATCGCGCCCTATCACGACCGGGGCCTTCAGCTCGCCCTTCGCGACCATCTCGTTGAAAGCGAGCCCGAGGCGATGGCGGTCGCCCAGACCCACCCAGCAGATGCGCGCGGGCAGGCCCTGGAACTGGATCTTCTCGCGCGCCATGTCGAGCCAGGTGTGCAGGTGCGTGTCGTCGGGCAGCAGTTCCTTCACCTTGGCGTCGGTCTTGTAGATGTCCTCGGGATCGCCCGAGAGCGCGGCCCAGCGGAAGGGGCCGACGCCCCGGCAGAACAGCGGGCGGATATAGGCGGGCACGAAGCCGGGGAAGGCGAAGGCGTTCTCGACCCCTTCCTCGAAAGCCATCTGGCGGATGTTGTTGCCGTAGTCGGTCGTCGGCACGCCATCGGCCTGGAACGCGAGCATGGCCTTGACGTGGGTCGCCATGGACGCGCGCGCGGCCTTGGCGACGGCGGCAGGATCGCTCTCGCGCCTGGCCAGCCATTCCTCGGCGCTCCAGCCTGCGGGCAGATAGCCGTTGAAGGGATCGTGCGCCGAGGTCTGGTCGGTCAGGAGGTCGGGGCGGATGCCGCGCGCGTAGAGTTCGGGGAGCACTTCGGCCGCGTTGCCGAGCAGGCCGACCGAGACCGGCGTCTTCGTGGCATTGGCCTCCTCGATGATCGCCATGGCCTCATCGATCGTGGTGGCCGAGCGGTCGAGGTAGCCGGTGCGCAGGCGAAACTCGATGCGGCTGGGCTGGCACTCGATGGCAAGGCACGAGGCGCCCGCCATGACCGCCGCGAGCGGCTGCGCGCCGCCCATGCCGCCAAGCCCCGCCGTCAGCAGCCACTTGCCCGAAAGGTCGCCGCCGTGGTGCTGGCGGCCCATCTCGACGAAAGTCTCGTAGGTGCCCTGAACGATCCCCTGCGCGCCAATGTAGATCCACGATCCCGCGGTCATCTGGCCGTACATGGCAAGGCCGCGCTTATCGAGCTCGTTGAAGTGCTCCCAGTTGGCCCAGTTGGGCACCAGGTTGGAATTGGCGATCAGCACGCGCGGCGCATCGGCATGCGTGCGGAACACGCCAACCGGCTTGCCCGACTGGACCAGCAGCGTCTCGTCGTCGTCGAGGCGCTGCAAGGTCTCGACGATCCTGTCGTAGCTTTCCCAGTCGCGCGCGGCGCGCCCTATGCCGCCGTAGACGACCAGTTCCTCGGGGCGCTCGGCGACGTCTGGGTGCAGGTTGTTCATCAGCATGCGCAGGGGCGCTTCGGTGAGCCAGGATTTTGCGCTGAGCTCAGTACCGGTCGCCGGCTTGATCACGCGGGCATTGTCGAGACGGGTCATCGCGGTTTCCTTTGGTCAGTCGCGTGCGAAGGCGAGGCAGGCCTCGAGCACTTCGTGCAGGATCGGGGTGAGGGTGGCCGCACGCACAGGTGAGAGCGGCGCGGGCCAGTTGGTAGGGGCGAGGCTCGTGGGCTCGTCGAGATAGCCACGCATCGCGAGCTCCATCTGCACCGCATGGACGCCGCGCTGCGGATCGCCGTAATGCCGCGTGGTCCAGCCGCCCTTGAAGCGGCCGTTGACGACATGGCGCTGGCCAGAGGCGGCGCAGATCGCGGCGATCGCAGTTTCGAGCGCAGGCGCGCAGGTCGCGCTGCCATTGGTGCCAATGTTGAACTGCGGCAGTTCGCCTTCGAAAAGGCGCGGTATCCGGCTGCGGATCGAGTGTGCGTCGTAGAGCACGACCTTGCCGTGAATGGCGATGAGGCGTGCGAGTTCGTCTTCCAGCGCGGCGTGGTAGGGATCGAACCAGAGCGCGCGGCGCCGCGCGATCTCGGTCTCGTCAGGGCCTGCACCCGGGTAGAGCGCCTCGCCGTCGAAGGTCGTCGTCGGGCACAGCTCGGTCGTCGCCTGCCCGGGGTAGAGCGATGCGCCCGAGGGATCGCGGTTCACGTCGATCACGCTGCGCGAGATACGCGTTCGCACCGTGCTTGCGCCCAGATCACGGGCGAAGGCGTAAAGCTCGTCGACCCACCAGTCACCATCGCGCCGCGCCAGCCAGGGCGAGACGAAGGCGCCGTCCACGTCGGCTAGGTCGCTGCCGGTGTGCGGGAAGGCGACGACGAGCGGCGCCTCTCCGCGATGGACTTCGAGCCAGCCGGTCATGCGATGCCCGGCAACACGTCTTGCGCGACCTCGGCGAGCGCGCCCGAGCGGACCAGCACGTTGGCCGCTTCCATGTCGGGGTGGAAGTGGCGATCATCGACGAGCGAGGGCACTGTGCCGCGCAGCAATGCGCAGGCCTTCTCGAGCAGGGTTGAGGAGGCGAGCGGGGCGTGGAATTCCATGCCCTGAACACCCGCAAGAAGTTCGATGCCGAGCACCGCGCTGGCGTTCTCGACCATGTCGAGCAGGCGCCGCGCGCCGTGGGCGGCCATCGAGACGTGGTCTTCCTGGTTGGCCGAAGTGGGGATCGAATCGACGCTCGCCGGGAAGGCGCGCTGCTTGTTCTCCGATACCAGCGCGGCGGCGGTAACCTGCGGGATCATGAAGCCCGAGTTGAGCCCGGGCTTCGGCGTCAGGAAGGCCGGAAGACCCGAGAGCGCGGGGTCGATCAGCATGGCGAGGCGCCGCTCGGCGATCGAGCCGATCTCGCACACCGCCATCGCGATCATGTCGGCGGCGAAGGCGACCGGCTCGGCATGGAAGTTGCCGCCCGAAAGCGCCTCATCCGCGCCCGTGCCATGCTCGTCGACGAAGATCAGCGGGTTGTCCGAGACGCCATTGGCCTCGATCTCGAGCGTGGTTGCGGCCTGTCGCAGCACGTCGAGCGCAGCGCCCATCACTTGCGGCTGGCAGCGCAGGCAATAGGGGTCTTGCACGCGGGCATCGTCCTCGACATGGCTCGCACGGATTGCCGAGCCTGCCATGAGGGTGCGCAGCGCATCGGCAACCTCGATCTGGCCGCGATGGCGGCGAAGCTGGTGGATGCGCGCATCGAAAGGGGTGTCCGAGCCCTTCGCGGCCTCGGTCGAAAGCGCGCCGGTAACGAGCGCGGAACGGAACAGCAGTTCAGCCTCGAACAGTCCGGCCAGCGCATTTGCGGTCGAGAACTGGGTGCCGTTGAGCAGCGCGAGGCCTTCCTTGGGGCCGAGCTCGAGCGGGGCGAGGCCGGCCTGCGCGAGCGCTTCGCTGGCCGCCATGCGCTTGTCCTCGAAGAAGATTTCGCCCACCCCGATCATCGTCGCGGCCATGTGGGAGAGCGGGGCGAGATCGCCGCTCGCGCCGACCGAGCCCTGACAGGGAACCACCGGGGTGAGCCCCCTTGTGAGCATGGCTTCGAGCAGGGCGACCGTCGCGGGCCGCACGCCCGAGGCGCCTTGCGCGAGGCTGGCGAGCTTGAGCGCCATCATCAGGCGGATGACGGGCACGGGCGAGGGTTCGCCGGTGCCCGCCGCGTGGCTGAGTACGATGTTGCGCTGGAGCGTGGCGAGGTCGTCGTCCTCGATGCGCACGCTGGCGAGTTTTCCGAAGCCGGTGTTGATCCCGTAGACCGGCTCGCCCTTGGCGAGGATGCGCGCGATTGCATCGGCGCTCGCGGCGATGCGCGGCGCGCAGGCGGGATCGAGCTGCGGCACCGCGCCGCGGTAGATCGCGCGCCAGTCGGCGAGATCGACTGCGCCGGGGGTGAGCAGGACCTGGTTCATTTTCCACTCCGGATGCGGGCATGGAGCGGGTTGAACCCCATGCGGTAGACGAGATCGGCAGGGCGCTCGACGTCCCAGATCGCGAGGTCGCAGGCCTTGCCCGCCTCGAGCGTTCCGAGCGTGTCGTGCAGGCCGAGTGCGCGCGCGGCATGGCGCGTCACCCCGGCGAGGCATTCGGGCACGGTCATGCGAAACAGTGTCGCGGCCATGTTCATGGTGAGCAGCAGCGATGTCAGCGGCGAGGTGCCCGGATTGCAGTCGGTGGCCAGAGCGATGGGCACGCCTGCAGCGCGCAGCGCGCCGAGCGGCGGCAGTCTGGTTTCGTGGCAGAAGTAGAAGGCGCCGGGCAGCAGGGTCGCGACGGTGCCGCTGCGCGCCATTGCCGCGATCCCGTCCTCGTCGAGATGCTCGAGATGGTCGGCCGAGAGCGCGCCATGGCGCGCAGCAAGCTGTGCGCCATGCAGGTTGGAGAGCTGTTCGGCGTGGAGCTTGACCGGCAGGCCATACTGCTTTGCTGCGGCGAAGACGCGCTCGGTCTGCGCCGGGGAAAAGCCGATCCCCTCGCAAAAGGCATCGACCGCGTCGGCAAGCCCTTCGGCGGCGATGCGCGGGAGCATGACCTCGCAGACATGCGCGATGTAGCCATCGGCATCGCCTGCGAATTCGGGCGGCAGCGCGTGGGCGCCGAGGAAGGTGGTGACGACGCGCACGTCGCGTTTGCGCGCGAGGCGGCGCGCGGCCCGCAACTGCGCGATCTCCGAGGCGAGGTCGAGGCCGTAGCCTGACTTGACCTCGATCGTGGTCAGCCCTTCGCCGATCAGCGCGTCGAGCCGGGGCAGCGCGCCCGCGACCAGTTCATCCTCGCTCGCGGCTCGCGTCGCCTCCATGGTCGAGACGATCCCGCCTCCGGCGCGCGCGATCTCCTCATAGCTGGCCCCGGCAAGGCGCATTTCGAATTCGCGCGAGCGGTTGCCGCCGAAGACGAGGTGGGTGTGGCAGTCGATCAGTCCGGGCGTGATCCAGCGGCCCGCGCAGTCGATCGTCTCTCCGGCCTCGAACCGGGGCGCATCCTTGGCCGGACCTGCATAGACGATGACGCCATCGCTTGCGGCGATCATGCCGTCCTCGACAATACCCATCGGCTGCGCATCGTCGCCGGGGGCCATCGTGGCGAGCCGCGCCCTGGTCCAGAGCCTGTCGCAGTGCATCGCTTGCATCCCTCGCTTCGCTTCGTCGCGCTCTTGCGGCGCGGGTGATTGCATCGTTCGCCATTAATGTATAGACAAAACTGAAGGCGGCGCAAATCGGCTGGTGCCGGGGTCGCTCTGGCAGCCTGCGACGGGGTGGCGATGAAGGAACTGTTTTTCGACGAGGCGCTGCTGCCCGGCGGCTGGGCGCGGGACGTTCGCATCGCCATCGACGCGGGCGGGCGCATCGCGGCTATCGAGCCCGACGCCGCCGCAAGCGCCGATGATGAGCGCCACGCCTGTGCATTGCCGGGCATGGTCAACCTGCATAGCCACGCATTCCAGCGTGGCATGGCCGGGCTAGCCGAGCGGCGCGGCGCCTCGAGCGACAGTTTCTGGACATGGCGCGAGGCGATGTATCGCTTCGTCGATGCAGTGGGGCCAGAGGACGTCGCGGCGATCGCGGCGCAGGCCTGTGTCGAGATGCTTGAGGGCGGTTTCACCCGGCTCGGCGAATTCCACTATCTGCACCATGCCCCGGACGGCACGCCCTATGCCGACCCGGCCTGCATGGCAGGGGCCATCGCCGAGGCGGCGGGGCAGACCGGGATCGGTCTCACGCTGCTTCCTGTATTCTACGCCCATGCGGGCTTTGGCGGGACGACGCCGGGCGAAGGGCAGCGCCGCTTCGTCCACGATATCGATGGCTTCGCGCGTCTCCTGGAGGCGAGCCGAAGCGTCCTTGCCGGTCTGCCCGATGCCGTGCTCGGCCTCGCCCCGCATTCGCTACGCGCGGTGACACCCGAGGAACTGCGCGAACTCGAAGCGCTCGCTGGGCATGGGCCGGTGCATATCCATATCGCCGAGCAGATGCGCGAGGTCGAGGACTGCCTCGCATGGTCGGGTGCACGCCCGGTCGAGTGGCTGCTCGACAATGCGCGCGTCGATGCGCGCTGGTGCCTGGTCCATGCAACCCACGTCACCTCGGGCGAAACCCTTGCGCTTGCGCGCTCAGGCGCGGTGGCGGGGCTGTGCCCCGTGACCGAGGCGAACCTTGGCGACGGCATCTTCCCCGCCGCCGAGTTCGTCGCTGCGGGCGGGCGCTATGGCATCGGCAGCGATTCCAACATCGCGATCGACGTTGCCGAGGAACTCCGCCTGCTCGAATATGGCCAGCGGCTTACCCGGCGCGAACGCAACGTCATGGCCGCGGGCGCTGACCGCTCGACCGGGGCTACGCTCTACCGCGATGCTCTTGCGGGCGGGGCGCAGGCGCTTGGCGTTGCAGCGGGGCTGGCCTTGGGCCATGCCGCCGACATCGTCTCGCTCGACACCGCCCATCCCGCGCTGGTCGCGCGCCGCGGCGACGCGCGGATCGACGCATTCGTCTTCGCAGGCGGGCGCGGCGCGATCGATTGCGTGTGGCGGCGCGGCGAAAAGGTGGTAGCGGGCGGCGTTCATCGCGACCGGGCACGGGTCCGGCAGCGCTTCGTCTCGACAATGGAAAGACTGCTCGCGTGAAACAGCCCCTGCACGAGCGCATCCGCTCCGACTTCGAGGCGCGCATCCTTGCGGGCGAACTGGCCCCCGGAGAGCGGCTGCCCACCGAACAGGACCTCATCGTCGAATACGACTGCTCGCGCATGACCGTGAACAAGGCGCTTTCGGCGCTGGCGGCAGCTGGTCTGATCGACCGGCGCAAGCGGGCCGGGACATTCGTCGCGCGGCCCCGCGTGCACTCGATGGTGCTCGACGTGCCCGATCTCGCCGAGCAGGTGCGCGCACGCGGGCAGCGCTATGGCTATGTCCAGATCGCGCGTGCACTGCGCGCTGCCGATCCCGACGAGCCCGAGGAAGTGGCGCTCGCGGGTGAGGGCGAGCTGGTCGAGGTATCCGGAGTGCACTGCGCCGACGAGGAGCCCTTCGCCTTCGAATATCGCCTCGTCAGCGCAGGGGCCGTGCCCGCTTTCGCGCAGGCCGACTTCGCCAGCGATCCGCCCGGTACATGGCTGCTGCACCACGTTCCTTGGACCGAGGCGGAGAACCGCATCGGCGCGCTCGGCGCGAGCCGCGAGGAAGCCGAGCACCTCCATGCAGCGGTCGGCACGCCTTGCCTGTGCGTCGAGCGCCGGACCTGGCGCGGGGGCGAGGGCATCACTTACGTGCGGCAGGTGTTCCTTGGCGATGCCTACGATCTCGTCGCCCGCTTCGGTGCTGCCGCCCCGGCATAGGCTGCTGCCCTGGCATAGGCTGCCGGGGCGCGCCGCTGTTCACTTCGCGTAGAGCGCGTTGAAGAGCAGCTTGTAGGCACCGTGCGACTGCCCGCGCCACTGCGGGCGGAAGCCGTAGAGCACGACCTTGCCCTTGCCGTAGCTGACTTCCAGCGCGGCGATCTTGCCCTCGATGGCCTCGGGGTGGAGGATCACGCCACTTACCAGCGGGTTCTCGTCTTCGGGCCAGGTCGCCAGGACCTTGCCTTTGAAGCCGGGCATGGTTGCGAAGGCAGGGCCGCGCTCGAACATCACCACCGGCTCGGACGGCATGCCGCCTGCAATCGGGCTGTCGGCGGCAAGCTTGAGCCTGAGCAGTGCGCCCGAGCAGAAGAAGGTATCGCTCTTCGCGTCCTTGAGCACGTTGCTGACCGGCAGGTCGAACAGCTCGATCACCGCGTCGGCCGAATTGTTGAGCGCGACGAGCGTGCCGCCCTCCTTGACGAAGTCCCTGAGCTTGCGCGCCCCGGTCTCGCCGATTCCGCCTGCGTAGGGGGCGGGCAGCTGGCTCGGGCTCATGCCGTCCATGAGCATCGTGGTCGCGCCCTCGTACTTCGAGGTGAAATCGCGTGGCGGCGTGGTCTGGCCGGGACGGTCCTCGCCCGGCCCTGACATGTCGGGCAGGACGAGCGTGTCGATGCCCGACAGGCCGCCCTTGATGTCGGCGTTGTGCACGGTCCTGCTCGCAAAGCCGTATTGCTCGAACAGCCAGCGCGTCCAGCCCTCGTCGATGTTCGCGCTCCACGGCTGGTAGAGCGCGAGGCTGGCGGCCTTTACCGGCTCGCCCTGCGCGGCGTCGCTCGTCGCGCTGACAGAAACGGCATGTTTCGCGGCCAGTTCCTGCATGGCCGCAGGCGCGACGTTCGAAAGCGTGATCGCATCCGCGGTCCAGCGCGCACTGGCCCCGGCAGCCAGCGCCTCGTTGAGCAGGTGGTAGCTGTTGTTGACCTTGCGGCTCAACGTGAAGGTGCTGCCCGATCCGGTCACGCTGCCTGCGGGCGGTGTCGCCCGCTCTACCGGCGCGAGTGCGGATCGCACGCTTGCGGCAAGCGGCTCGTTCACACGCTCGACCTTGACGTTCATCTGCATGGGCAGCGTCCATCCGGTCACGTCGTAGGGCAGTTCGACCGGCTTGCCGGTGCCGTCGAGGATCGCGTCGGGGTAGGCTTGCTTCTCGAACAGCTCGCGCGCGAGGCCCGCGTAGGGCTGGTCCATCGGCACGACCCAGCTGCCCGCCGCATAGTCCTTGTCGCCGAGCCGCGTCGTGCTGCGGGTCTCAAACACGGTCAGGCCATGGCGAACCATCAGCTGGGCAAGCGCGGCGGCTTCGGGCATGTCGGCTTGGCCTGCGGGAATGACGTAGGCGCCCGGTCCCTCGCCCGCAGCCTCGGCGATCATGTCGCGCCCGGCCTGGTAGCGGTTGTAGTTGAGCGTCGTGCGGTACTTGCTCGCGGTCTCGAGCACTGACATCGAGGCGGTCATCATCGTGTCGATGGTATCCGACAGATGCCATTCGCCGCCGCGCCAGGGGTGCGGATACTGCACCAGGGCCTTGAGGTCGCGGTATTGCTCGGGGAAGTCGGAGACCTTGTAGGTCTTTGGCGTCGCGCTGTCGTGGGCGGTCTCGGTGAAGAAGGAGATCGTGTTGCGGAAGACGTGGATGTAGTCGAGGAAGCCCGGATACCAGTTGTCGAAGTTCGCCTCGGCAATCGCGCCGGGCCTGCCTTCGGTCTCCATGCGCGCCATGATGTTGGTGCCCACCGCATTGGTCCAGATGCGCATGTAGGGGCTGATGTTCGACGAGATCGGATCGGCAAAGGGCGGCACCCAGATGCGCGTCGGGAAGGGCGCGCTCTGGTGCTGCGAATACCAGATCACCGGCGAATAGGTCTGTTCCTCGGCATTGACCACCTGGCTCTCGCGCATGTTGAGCATGTAGCCGTCGCGATTGTTGTCGTGTCCGACGTACTCTTGGTAGAGCCAGGGCGTGTGGCTGGTCTCCCAACGCGTGCCGCGCTGCTTGCGGTACCAGTCGACGACCATGTTCTGTCCGTCGGGATTGAGCGTGGGCCACAGCACCAGCACCACGTTGTCGAGGATCGCATCGACCTCGGGATCGTGCTTGGCCGAGAGCAGGCGATAGGCGAGCGCGAGCGGAAGCTGGTGGTCGGCGACTTCGCTCGCGTGCATGCCCCCGTCGATGTGGACGATCGCGGGCAGCCTTGCGGCAAGCGCCTTGGCCGAGGCATCGTCGAGCCCCTTCACCTCGCCGAGCTGGCGTGCCTGCGCGCGGATGGCATCGTAGCGCGCGAGGTTTGCGGGGCTCGATATCACCGCGTAGACGAAGCTGCGGCCTTGCGTGGTCTTGCCCTCGACATGCACCAGTTTCATGCGGTCCGAGGCCTTTGCCAGCGCCTCGAAATAGCGCACTGCGTCCTCGTAGTCGGCAAGGTAGTAATCCTCGCCGACATCGTGGCCGAGCACGGAGCGCGGGGTCGGAACGCTTGCCAGTACGCCGGGACGGGCGGTGGAGATGGTGGCCGGAACCTGCGCCGCGGCGGGCAGGGTGAGGCCCAGCGCCGTTGCCGAAAGAAGCATGGCGCCAAAGGCTGGCAGCGGGGATGTCATCGCGTATGTCTCCGGGAAGGCTGGGGCCGTGACGCAAGCCTTGCGGGCTTGCGTCACGCGATGCAATTGCCCCGAAGAAATTTTGTCGTTCGAGAGCCGCTTAGCCTGCCGCGCGCACGCGCGCTACGTGTTCGACGGGGGCCAGCTTGTCTTGCGCAGAGCGTTCGTCGCGTGCCCGGCGCTCGAGCAGGTCGCGCACGATGGCGTAGCTTCGGTCGTTACCGACGTCGATCGCCTGGCTGCCGTCGGCAGTGACGATGGCCCTGATGCGCATGGCAAAGCGCCGCGAAGCCCGGTCCAGCGCGGAGGAAAGCGGTTCGAGGCCGAACAGGCTCAGCAATAGTCCGATCATGCCGAGCGCCTTCAGCATGCGCAGGCCGACATGGCGTCCGGCCCGGCGGCCGCGGAACACGCTGACCGGGCTCAGGTACTGCGGTCCAGCTACGCCATAGAGATCGCATGGGGCAAACTGGCCCTCGCGCAGTCTGAGGAAATGGCGCTGGCGGCCTGCGTCGATGGCTTCCACCGCTTCGCGCGGGGCAAGGGCGAAGGCGACATCGGCTTGTGCGTCGAGGGTATCGAGCATCGCGTCGATCGTCGCTCTGTCGAGCAGGGCGTGGTCGGCGGTGGTGATCAGGAGCGGGCCGTCCCAACCCTGCGCTGCAAGTTCGACGCTCGCGGCGAGGTCGGTCTGGGCCTCGACCAGTGCGACGGCGCCGCGACCGGGAAGCTGGGTCAGCACGTCCCAAGCTGGGTCGAAGGCCTCGCGCTCGATGCACACCGACAGGCTCTCGATGCGCGGATGCTGTGCGCCTGTGTGCAGCACGTGCGCGATCAGGGGGCGGTCACCGAGCGGGATGAGGCAGCGGTGGCTGACGGCAAAGCGCTGCGAAAGCGTGTCGCGTGTTCCCTCGTGCTGTCCGGCGAGCACGATCAGGCGGACACCTGCGCGAGCGGCGTCGGCAGAAGCGTTGCGCAATGCGGGAGAGGCCTTCGCGGTCATCGTCCGGCGGCCTATGGCGCGGTTTTGTGACAGCGCGGTGAATTCGCCGGCGGTGACGTATCGCCGTCATCGTCCGGCTGGTGGGGGTCAGCCCGGTTTCCAGCCGATTTCGGCGCTGGCGGCGGCCTTTGGGATGTCGGTCAGCGCCTCGTTGACGGTCAGCGCCTCACCCGGGCCCAGCTTGGGGCGGGCAGGGACGATTTCCTTCTCGTAGACGATGCGGTCGCGCTCGTCGCGCAGCACCACCAGCAGCGAGGGAACCTCGCGCGACTGGCTGCCGATGTTGGTGATCGTGCCGCTTACGGAAAAGAACTCGCTGCCATCGGGGAGCGGCTTGCGGTCCTGGCGCTTGCGCGGGAAGTCGAGCTGCAGGTCGCCGGTGCCGGCGCGGTAGCTGTCGTGCGCGATCGGCACCCAGTCGGGCAGCCCGCCCCATGCGATCGCTCCGGTGACGCCGAGCGTGACCACCGCGAAGATACCGGCCGCATAAGTGCCGATCTTGGTCCAGTTGCGGCGCGGCCGGAACGGCGGCGAGAAGTCGAAGCTCGAGGGGCGTTCATCGGCGTAGTGGACCGTGCCCTCGGTGTCGTCGTAGACCGCAACGGGCGTCTTGCGGATCGATGCGCGACGGCCCCCGGCAGGGCTTTCCGACCGGCTCGGCGAGCGGGTGGGCATCGGCGGCGGGGCAGCGCCTTCGTCGAAGCCGCCGCTGTAGCTGCCGTTCCCGGACGAAGCATCGGCGCCGACACTCTCCCGGCCGGGAGCCTGGGCAGCCGTCCCGGCGGGGGTATTATCGCGGCCCGGAGCCACGGGTTCGGCGCTGTCGGGCTGGCTGGCGCCATGCGCTTCCTGCGCGGCGTGCGGCGTGCTCTGGCGCTGCTGCGGCGGTGGAGCGGGCGCGGCCGCTGCGGGCGGTGGCACGGCCTCTGCTTCGGCGGCGAGGATCTCGGGCGACGGTCCGTCCTGGTGCCAGTTGTGCGAGCACTTGGCGCAGCGCACGCGCCGTCCGTCCACGCCAATGGCACTTGCCGGAACGGCATAGCGCGTGGAGCAGGCTGGACAGGCGATGATCATGATTCCTACTCCTAAACACGAGAGGCCCATCTGCGACAAGCGCTGCGGCTGTGGGTTCGCGCCCTATCGCTCTTTTTTCCACATCGATTGCTCGCTATAGCCCTGTCGGTCGCCCTTTACCGGCTCCGTATACGACAGGCTAACGGTTCGAGAATGTCCGCCGAGGGCGAAATCATCCACTTCGACAACGTGGGGCTTCGATACGGCACCGACCGCGAGGTGCTAAGCGATCTCACCTTCACGCTGTTCGCGGGGCGCTTCTACTTCCTCACCGGGGCCAGCGGTGCGGGCAAGACCTCGCTGCTCAAGCTGCTTTACCTCGCCCAGCGCCCCTCGCGCGGAGCGATCCGCATGTTCGGCAAGGACGCGATCACGATGCCGCGCCGCCACCTGCCCGACCTGCGCCGCCGCGTCGGGGTGGTGTTCCAGGACTTCCGGCTGGTGCCGCACCTCTCCGCCTTCGACAACGTCGCGCTGCCCCTGCGCGTGGCGGGCCATGCCGAGAAGGACATCGCCGGGCCGGTGCGTGACATCCTGCAATGGGTCGGCCTGTCCGAGCGCATCGATGCCGTGCCCGCAACGCTTTCGGGCGGCGAGCAGCAGCGTATCGCCATCGCCCGTGCGGTGATCGGGCGCCCGGCCATGCTCGTCGCCGACGAGCCGACCGGCAACGTCGATCCCGACATGGCACACAAGCTCATGCGCCTGTTCGAGATGCTCAACCGGCAAGGCACCACCGTGGTCGTCGCGACCCACGACCTCGACCTCCTGCGCAAGGTGCCCGAGAGCCTGATCATGCGCCTCGACCGCGGACGCCTCGCCGATCCCACGGGGGCGCTGCGCTATCCGCCGCGGAAGATCTCGTGAGCGGCGAGCGGCGGCTGCGCACCTCGATGCTGCACGGCATGCGCCGGTTCGGCGGAGGCGGTGCCGAGCTGATACCGCAAGGGCGCATGTCGGGGCCGATGCCCTGGGTCATCGCGATCATGGTCGCACTCACCGCAATCGCACTCGCCGCGGGCCTCGCGCTCGGCAATGCGGTCAGCGCGGCGCGCACCGAGATCGAGGGCGGGCTCACCATCCAGGTGCTCGAGCCGCGCATCGAGCTGCGCCAGAAGGAGGCCGCGCGCGTGGTCGAGGCCGTGCAGCGTCTCGAGGGCGTCGAGGCCGTGAGGCTGGTGCCGCAGGAAGAACTCGACGCGCTGATCGAACCCTGGCTCGGCACCGACGTTACGCAGAGCGCAGATGCCGAGATTCCGGTGCCCGCGCTCATCGACGTACGGCTCGACCGTCCGGTCGACGACGCGCGGCTTTCCGCGATCCGCAAGGCGATCCGCAAGGTCGCGCCCTCGGCGCGCGCGGATGCTCAGTCGAGCTGGCTCAAGCCCGTGTTCGATGCGATGCGCTCGCTCCAGATCGTGGCGATCGCGCTCGTCGCGCTGCTCGCGCTGGCGCTTGCCTCGGCGGTGCTGCTCGCCGCCCGCTCGGCGCTCGGCGCAAACCGCGACGTGATCGAGATCGTGCACCTGCTGGGCGGTACCGACCGGCAGGTCGCGCGCGTGTTCCAGCGCTCGATCGGCTATGATGCCGCAGGCGGCGGATCGGTCGGGCTCGCGCTCGCGCTGCTTGCGATCCTGCTGCTCGGCCGCCGCTTCGAAGGTCTGGGTGCCGGGCTCGTCAATAATGGCGCGCTGGTGTGGAGCGACTGGCTGATCCTTGCGCTCGTACCCTTTCTCGCGACGCTGCTGGCGATGGTCACCGCGCGCCTGACGGTGCTGCATGCCTTGCGCAAGATGCTCTAGCCTCGCTGGCCGCTTGCCGTCATAAGCAGGCCATCCGCTCATCCAGACACGAAGATCATGTTCCGTCGCACCGCCGCCTTCATCCTGCTGATCTGGTTCTTCGGCTTCGTCTGGTTCGCCGTGACCCTGCCGGGTCCGCTGACCGACGGGCGACGCAGCGACGCGATCATCGCGCTGACCGGCAGCCAGGGACGGATCGAGCACGGGCTCGAGGTCCTGCGCCGGGGCAAGGCCAAGCGCCTGTTTGTCTCGGGCGTCGATCCCGAAGTGCGCCCCGAGGAGTTCGCCGCGCAGTTCGGGGTCTCGCAGCGGCTCATGGACTGCTGCGTCGAACTCGGCTTCGAGGCCTATGACACGCGCAGCAACGCGATCGAGGCGGCCAACTGGGTGCGCGAGCACAAGGCGCGTTCAGTGCGCCTTGTCACCGCCGACTGGCACATGCGCCGCGCCGAGCTGGAACTCGAACGTGAACTGCCCGAGGACGTGCGGCTCGAACGCGACGCGGTACCCTCGCGCCCCAGCCTCGGCGCGCTGTTCCTCGAATATCACAAGTTGCTCTGGCGGCTTTCGACCCGCCTCTATGACAGGTTCCACAAGTCGTGACCGATCCCGCTCTCGCTCCTACCCGGCCGATCGACGTTGTGCGCTCGCTGCTGTTCTACTTCGTGTTCTATCTGGGCACGATCCCCTATGTGCTGGCGACCGTGCCCTGCGTCGTCATCAGCCCCGAGGCGTTTCGCATCGTCGTGCGGGCCTGGAGCCGGTTCCACCGCGACTGCTGTCGCTGGATCCTTGGCATCAAGGTCGCGGTCGAGGGCGAATTTCCCGAGGAAGGTCTGATCATCGCGATGCGCCACGAAAGCTTCTTCGAGGCGATCGACATGGGGGCGCAGATGCACTGGCCCGCGCCTTTTCCCAAGGCCGAACTGGGCGACATCCCCGGCTGGGGCTGGGCGCTCAAGCGCTATGGCGCGGTCATGGTCGATCGCGAGGGCGGGGCGAAGTCGCTGCGTCGGATGATCGCCGTCTCGCGCGAGCGCGTGGCCGAGGGCAGGCCACTCGTGATCTTCCCCGAAGGTACCCGCGTGCCGGTCGGCAAGCGCGAGCCGCTGCGTGCCGGCTTTGCCGGGACCTACAAGCTGCTCGGCCTGCCGGTCGTGCCGGTCGCGGTCGACAGCGGGCGGCTCTACCACCGCCGCTGGAAGAAGCCGGGGGTGATCACCTACCGCGTGGGCGAGCGCATCGAGGCGGGACTGCCACGCCCCGAGGTCGAGGCGCGCGTGACCGAGGCGATCAGCCCGCCCCGGACCTGACCCGAGGCGCGCGGATCACGGCTGCGGGCTGGCGCTGCCCGTCGGCGTAGCCGGTGCGGTATCCTGCCGGATCTGGCCCTGCCGGATCTGGCGCTGCGCTTCCTCGAGCAGGCGGTTGCCGTCGATCTGCACCCCATCGTTGCCCACGCGCACGTCGAGCGGCACACCGTTGAGATCGGTGGTGATGATCGCAGTCCCGTTCTCGATCCGCATCTGGCTCGCATCGCCGAGCGGGAAGGTGCCTTCGGGAATGTCGTCCAGCCCCTCGACGTCGAGCGGCTGGACCGGACCTTCGGGGTTGCGCTGCGGTGCGGGCGCCGCGCGCTCGCCGAGCGCCTGCTGCATGAAGTCGCGCCAGATGCGGGCAGGGGTGGTGCCGCCCGAAACGCCGTCGAGCGGCGAGTTGTCGTCGTTGCCGACCCAGACGCCCACCACGTAGTCGCCCGCGTACCCGACGAAGAGTGCATCGCGGTTGTCCTGACTGGTGCCGGTCTTGCCGAAGTTGGGCGCGCTCAGCATGGCCGCGCGGCCCGTGCCCTTGTTGACCGCCGCGCGCAGCAGTTGCTCCATTGCCTTGTGGGTCGAGCCAGCCATGCGGTGCTTGCCGTCGACGAGGCGGGCGAACCAGCCCTTCTCGGGCACCGGGAAAGCATGGGGTTCGACGGGGTAGTAGTTCGCGGCGACGCCTGCGTAGGCGCTGGTGAGTTCGAGCAGGTTCATCGTCGCAGTGCCGAGCGCTAGGCTGGGGTCGCCCTCGGGTAGCGGGGCGGTGACGCCGAGGCGCCGGGCGACGCGGATCACCTTGTCGTCGCCGACCTGTTCGAACAGGCGTACGGCCGCCACGTTGCTCGAATGCGCGAAGGCATTCTCGAGCGTGATCGTGGACGAGTAACGCCCCCCTGCGTTCTTGGGCCGATAGCCGCCGGTCTCGATCGCGGCGTTGGAGATCGTGTCCTCAGGCTTCCACCCGCTTTGCAGCGCGGCGAGGTAGACGAACAGCTTGAAGGTCGAACCGGGCTGGCGCCTGGCCTGGGTCGCGCGGTTGAACGGGCTCTTGGAATAGTCCTTGCCGCCGACCATCGCCACGACCTCGCCGTTGCGGCGCATGGCGACGAGGGCGACTTGCGCGCCCTTGCCGTCGGGGCCGAGACGCGCGCGCTCGATCGCGCGGCGCGCGGCGAGCTGCAGGCGTGCATCGAGCGTGGTCTTGAGCGTCTGCGCCGAATAGCTGCTCTCGCCCACCATGGTCCGCGCCTGCGGCAGTGCCCAGTCGGCAAAGTAGGTGCCGGTCGGCAGGTCGCGTCCTCCGCGCACGTCGAGCCGCGGCGCACGCATCTTCGCCGCTTCCTGCGCGGTGAGGTATCCGGCATCGGCCATCGCGCCCAGCACCACCTTCATGCGCGCCTGCGCAAGGTCGTAATTGTTGGTCGGTGCGAGCCTTGAGGGGGCCTTCATCAACCCTGCCAGCATTGCCGCCTGCGCGGTGGTCAGGCGTTCGGGGCGGCGGTGGAAGTAGTGCAGCGAGGCCGCGCGCAGGCCATAGGTGTTGTCACCGTAGTAGGCGTTCGAGAGATAGCGCTCGAGGATCTCGTCCTTGGTCAGCCAGGCCTCGAGCCAGAACGCGATCAGCGCCTCGCGCGCCTTGCGCGTCAGGCTCTGCTCGGGCGTGAGGAAAGTAAACTTGGCGAGCTGCTGGGTGATCGTCGAGCCGCCTTGCGTGGTGCCCGAGGTGAGATTGGTCCACGCCGCGCGCGCGATGCCGTAGGGATCGACGCCCCAGTGATCGTAGAAGCGCCGGTCCTCGATCGCGATGAAGGCCTGCTTGACGTGGTCGGGCAGTTCGGCGGCCTTGACCGGGGCATCGACGATGGCGCCATTGCGCGCGATCGGCGTGCCGTCGGCGGCGAGCAGCGTGATCTGCGGGGGCGAAGTAGGCTGGAGCGACTTCGACAGCGGTGCGGTGATCGCGAGCCAGGCGACCAGCACGAAGAACAGCGCCAGCATCGCCGCAAGGCCGCGCACGAACCAGCGCAGGCGCTTGCGGGCGCGAGACGGGCTGGCCTCGTCGGCGGATGTTGCCGTATCGGGAGCAGCCCCGCCGAAATCGTCGTCGAGGTCGTCCAGGTCTGTATCGGGCCCGGAGGCCGCAGTCTTGCGCTTGAGCGTGAACATCGTCGGCCCGCGAATACACCATCCGGCGCGCAAGCGCACCACATCGTCGCGCGGCTTAGCGTGGACAACCTTTCGCCAGCCCGAACGGCCGCGCTAGAACCGCACTCCCGTGCTGGCTAGGATGCGGGTCGAGGAGCGCCCGGCCTGTATCTCGGCCTGTGCGGTCAGGTTGCGGTTGAACTCATAGTTGAACCCCGCGATCAGCGCGAAGGGATGGCGCGTCTCCAGCTCGATATCGTAGCGCAAGTGCACGCCATCGCCGTCCTCGAACACCGGCCCGCTCTCGACCACGCCGTTCACCCGGGTCGAGAGGTCGAAGTAGTTGGCACCGAAATAGGCAGCGAGATAACGATCCTGACCCAGTTCGAACCGGGGCCCGGCGCGCATCGAGACGTTGGTCGATTCGACGTCGGAACGCTTCTTGGAGGATACGCTGATCGTCTTCGCCGCAGAGCCGAGCACGAACCAGTCGGCAGAGCCGTAGACGAGGATCGTGCCCAGCGTGACCGTGGTGTTGTTGACCTTGGTCTCGACCGGCAGGTCGAGGACACCGCAAGGGTTAGCCGGGCGGCAGAAGGGGAAGGGGATCAGTTCGTCGAGGTCGATGGCGACATCGATGCGGTTGGTGCCCTTCACCTTGCCGACCGAGGCGAACAGGTTGAGGCCGGGAAACAGCCATAGGTCCGCCTTGAAGCCGAGCATGCGGTTGTCACCCTCGAGGCGGTTGGTCGTGACTTGCGGAAGCGGGAGCAGCGTGGCGTCCTGCGGCGGATCGGCGCCCTTCTGGACCGCCACCGCAAGATCGCTCGCGTTGAACTGCGTATCGGTCCAGACCATCAGCGCGCCAAGGCCGAAGGGTTCGGGGATCTTGTAGCCGCGCGCGATCGCGGCACGGCCACCGATAGGAAAGGTACGGTGGCGTTCCCTAACCGGGGGCTCGGCGAGCTCGTCGGCGTCAGCGAGGTTGCTGTCCGCCTGTTCGCAAGTCGCTTCGCTATCGCTGCGGGCAGAGCAGTCGTCCGGGGACGAGAGCGGCGAAGTGGAGGTGACCAGGGCTGCCTCGGCGAGACCCGGGCCAGGCTCCCCGGCAAGCGCAGGCGTCGCGGCGAGGGCCGGGGCACAGATCAGGGCAACCGCGAAGGTATTCTTCATGGTGGCACAGTGTCGGGTGAGGACGGGAGGCTCCATCGGGAAAACCCCCGGGCTTGTCTCCCGGCAATCCCTGAGGCCGCGCGCTGCGCTGCGCGGGTCACGACCCGCGCACATGCGGGGAAGCCCCGATGGTTGCGCGCGCAAGGCGGCCTAGGCTCGCGTAGATGGAAAAGATCGAGCGCAAAGCGAACGCGGGCCCTTCGTGCAGGCTGGCAAGGGTAATGTCCTTCGCCGTCGCGAGCTGCGCACCTGTTCTCGCCCCCCATGTCGCCAGCGCCCAATCGGTGCAGATGGCCGAGACGCTCGACGTGCAGATGCGCGCTTTCTACGCGGGAACGCAGGGTAGCGAGAGCGAGGAATTCGACACCGGTGCGCCGGTGCTGGTGCCGGTTCCGCTCGCATCGCCCGAACTCGGCATCGGAGGAGGGCTGGGGGCAGTGTGGCGTTATGCGCCGTCAGGAGAAGCTGATCCTGCAATGACAAGTCTTTCGCTCGGGTGGACGAGCGAAGGCACATGGGGCGGCGGCATCAGCCAGTCGCTCTCGTTCGACGCAGACCGCTTTCGCGTGACCGGGCTGGCGGGCTACGGCAAGGCGCGGTTCGATTACTACGGCATCGGTGGCGAGGCCGGAGCGCTAGGGCGCAGCATCGAGTTGCGCGAGAAGACGGCGACGGCCTGGCTCGACGCGCAGGCGCGCGCCTTCGACAAGGGGCTGCTCTCGCACGTCCATGCCGGGGTGCGCCTGCGCTATACCCGGATGCGCGCACGCGAGATCGGAGACAGCGACCCGGCGACACCGCGCGCGACCTATCTCCCGACCGCGCTTGAACGGCGCAGCGAAGTCGCCGCAATCGGGCCGGCCTTCACCTTCGACACCCGCAACGACGACTTCGCCCCGCGCAAGGGGGTTCTGGTCACCGGATCGTGGCTGTTCGGGGCGGACTTTCTCGGCAGCGACTTCGAGCATCGCAAGCTCGAGCTGCTCTCGACCGGCTACTTCCCGGTCGGCGAACGCACCGTGCTCGCGGTGCGCAAGACGGCCTGCGCGGTGAAGGGGGATGCACCTTACTACGACTTGTGCATGTTCGGCCGTAACGGCGACCTGCGCGGCTACGCGGTCGGGCGCTACCGCGACGGAGCGAGCTGGGCGCTGCAATTCGAGGTGCGCCACGAACTCGGTGTGTCCACTATGCCGGGCTGGGTTCCGCCGGGGCGCCTCGCCATCGTCTCGTTCGTCGGCGTCGGCGGCACCGCGCGCAGCAGCGGCGCGATCTGGAAGGACAGTCACGTGCTCGGCTCGGGCGGGCTCGGTCTGCGCTATCGTCCGGAGCGCTTCGATCGCGGCATGCTGCGCCTCGACACCGCCTGGGGCGCGAACGGTCTGGCCCTCACCCTCGGGCTTGGGCAGGCCTTCTAGTCATATCTCTCGGCATGGACTGACTTCCCCGGACCGGCACCCCATGCATAAAAAAAGGCGCGTCCGGCTGGGGGCAGACCGGACGCGCATGCCCCGGTCTGGCGCCGGGGTCGATCTGGGGCGCCTACTGGCGGGCCATCGCCGCGGCGAGATAGGCCTTGATCATCTCTTCCTTGTCTTCCAGCGGCTCGCCGGTCACGTCGACGAGCGCCTTGTGGATCGTGCCGGTGAAGGCGAAGGGCGGGCGGTACTCGTCCTCGAGCATGACCGGCGAGCCATTGTCGCTGCCGATGGTGATGCCGGCCGCAAGGCCGAACTGGATCGGGATCGTCTTGGGCATCTCGCCATTGCCGACTTCCTCACCGTCGACGAGCAGCTTGAGCGTGGCAGGCGTGCCCTTGCCCTTGGCGATGTCGGCCTTGCCGGTCGGTTCGAATTCGATGCTGAGCACGTGGTCGCCCGCGGGCACGTCGCTGTCCGAAACGAACTTGTAGCGCTCGTCGGCGACGTAGTTGTAGCCGTAGACCAGCTTTCCGTCCTTCATGTAGATGCAGAAGCCGCCGTCGTTGCCGCCGATGGTGAACATCGCGCCCTCAGCCCCGTCTTCGGGAATGGTGACGTGGACCGAGACCGAGTGCGCGGTATTGAGCAGGCGCGGCGAGGCGCTTGACGGAACGGTCTGGGTGCCCGGGTAATAGACATAGCGCTTGCGACCTTCGGCAATCTGCGGTCGCTCGGTGGCGAGACGTTCGGTGGTGCGGCTGTCTATCGGCAGCACGTTGTACTTGCCTGCCTCGGCATACCACATGCCGATCATCGAGATCAGCCGCGCCTTTTCCTTGTCGGCGACATCGGTGGTCTCGGTCGGATCCTTGGTGAGATCGTAGAGCTCCCAGGCCTCGGCATCGAGCGTGTTGAGCATGTCCTTGTCGATCCCGTCGCCAAAGGCATGTTCGGCCTCGGTGAACGAGGGCCCCGGCCAGGGGCAGACCGCGCGCCAGCCGTCATGGTAGAGCGCGCGCGTGCCGAACATCTCGAAGTACTGCGTCTTGTGCAGGGCCTCGGCCTCGGCATCCTCGAAAGAGGACTTGAGGCTGACCCCCTGGATCGGCGACTGGGTCACGCCGCGGATCGTCGTGGGCGGTTCGATGCCGAGGCAGTCGAGCACGGTCGGGACCATGTCGATCCCGTGCGCGAACTGCGTGCGGATGCCGCCCTTGGCCTTGATCCCCTTGGGCCAGGAAATCAGGAAGGGATCGGAGACACCGCCGCGATAGGTCTCGCGCTTCCAGCGGCGGAACGGGGTGTTGCCCGCATGGGTCCAGCCCCAGGGGAAGTGATTGAAGTACTTTGGCCCGCCGATGTCCTCGATCGCCGCGAGGTTCTGGGCGAGGTCGTCGGGCACGTTGTTGAAGAACTTGTTCTCGTTGACCGAGCCGGTCGGGCCGCCCTCGGGGCTCGATCCATTGTCGGAAACCAGCATGATCAGCGTGTTGTCGTATTCGCCGATGTCCTTGAGGAACTGCACCAGCTCGCCGATGTAGTGGTCGGTGTGCTCGAGGAAGCCCGCGAAGACTTCCATCATGCGCGCGTAGAGGCGCCGCTCGTCGTCGCTCAGCGCATCCCAGTCCTGCACGTCGGGATCATGGCGCGAGAGTTCGGCGTGCTCGGGGATTACCCCGAGCTTCTTCTGCCGGGCGAAGGTCTCGCGGCGGTAGACGTCCCAGCCGCCGTCGAACTTGCCCTTGTACTTGTCGGCCCATTCGGCGGGCACGTGGTGCGGGGCGTGCTGCGCGCCGGTGCAGAAGTACATGAAGAACGGCTTGTTGGGCGCGACCTGCTTGGCATCGGCGATCATGCCCTTGGCCTTTTCGACCAGGTCGACGGTCAGGTGATAGCCCTCTTCCGGGCTCTTCTCCTGCTCGGTCTGCGAATTGTCGCGCACCAGCTCGGGGTAGTACTGGTGCGTGTCGCCGCCCAGGAACCCGTAGTAACGCTCGAACCCGCGCCCCAGCGGCCAGCGGTCGTAAGGGCCCGCAGCCGAGGTCTGCTCGGCTGGCGTGAGGTGCCACTTGCCGATGGCATAAGTGTTATAGCCCTGTGCCAGCAGGATCTCAGAGATGAACCCGTTCTCGAAGGGGATGATCCCGTTCGAGCCGGGAAACCCGGTCGCGCCCTCGGTGATGCAGGCCATACCGTTGGAGTGGTGGTTGCGCCCGGTGATGAAGCAGGTACGCGAGGGTGAGCACAGCGCGGTGGTGTGCATGTTGGTATAGAGCAGCCCGTCGGCGGCCAGCGCGTCGATATTGGGCGTCGCGATCGGGCTGCCATAGCAGCCGAGGTGGCCGTAGCCGGTGTCGTCGAGCACGATGAACAGTACGTTGGGCGCGCCCTCCTTCGCCCGGTTGGGAGAGGGCCAGGACGGCTCGGACACGTCGTAGGTGCGCCCCTGGACCCCGTTGAACGCCTGTCCCTGGGCATATTCCTTGATCGCCATTTCACTCTCCGCGCCTGAACACACTCGTGTGCCGCGAAGAATGGGCGCGTGTGGCTGCGCGATGCATCGGGGCTTACCCCTTGTTTGCTGTGCACGAGTCCCGAGCGATGCCATCACGCGGCCCATTGACGTGGACGCCGTTTGGCATCATTAGCAGCCCCTCGCTTCGGCGCGGGCGGTTAGCTCAGTTGGTAGAGCATCTCGTTTACACCGAGAGGGTCGGGGGTTCGAGCCCCTCACCGCCCACCATGGATATCTGCGGGTTTCAATCGTTCTCCGCGATATGTTCGATGTCCCATTGAACATCAGAACTCCGCCGCAGCGCTGGCATCCTGCATGAATGAGGGGCTTTACCGAGCGGATACGGCGCGCATCATTGCGCGTGACATATGCCCCAGATGCTGGCTGAACTTCTGCATTGGAACGTCGGCCTGCGCCATGCACACGGCGCATGTATGGCACATAACGCTTGAACTCATTGCTGAAATTGGACTTCCCCATCGTCGCCTCCTGTCCTCAAAACAAGGATCAGCGGCGTCCAGAAATCATGGTCTTACGCAGCGTGGCGAAGGATGGTGGGCGTTCCAAGGGGGCGTTATCCGATCAGGTGTCGCTGGATTGAGCCGGCAAATTGTCGGAAATGGTCCCTGCAGCAGCATTGGCGTCCGTGGCGAGGTCGCGCAGTGCCTGCGCGGTGTCCTGCAAGAGACCGTCGCTGATGGGGCGCTCGCCATTGACGAACCGCCGGATAGCCCGCTCATCTATCCTGAGGCGCCGGGCGAATGCCGTCGTTCCGCCAAGCAGCTGAACACAGTAGGCGAAGTGGTCCTGTCGATCTTGCATGGCTCTATCATAGGCTGTCTCGCGCAGGAGGCAATTTGAAGAAGCGACCCTTGCGCTGTCGGTGCGGGAAATCCGGCGGCTGAATGCCCGGGCATGACCTTCGCTCAAAACCCGATCCTCCCCCCGCCTTGAGGCTTGACCGCGCACTCGGCGGCAAGGCGCTCGACGATGTCCTCGGCACTGACTGCCGGGGCGTGACGCAACTGGCGCGAAACGACCGCGAAGTCTCCGGGCGTCAGCGTGCCGAGCGCCGCCAGCGAGGCCGGCGCCTTGCGAGCGAACCAGCTTTCGAAGGCGCTCGCCGCCTTTTGCGGGCCCAGCGCGCGCAGTTCCAGCTTGAAGACGAAGCGGCGCAGCGTTGCCGGATCGAGTTTGCCGGGGTGATTGGTCGCGGCGACCACGGGCAGCGGGTGCCGGTCCAGCCAGGTCAGCATCTCGTTGACCTGACCGCGCTCCCAACTGGTCTGCGCACCGGCGCGGTCGAACAGCAGTGAATCGGCCTCGTCGAAGAGCAGCACGGCGCCGTCGTCGCGCGCGCGTTCAAACGACTGCGCGATGCGCTGCTCGGTCTCGCCCACCCAGCGCGAGAGCAGGTCCGAGGCGCGGCGGACCAGAAGCGGGCGGTCGAGCGCGCGGGCAAGGTGATGGGCAAGTGCGGTCTTGCCCGTGCCCGGCGGCCCCGAAAGCAGCAGCGAGACATCGTCATGCCCGCCATCGCGCATGGCCCTGAACAGATCGTCGAGCGGTCTGTCGGTCTCGAACAGGTCGAGATCGCACGAGCCGAAGCCCGCATCGGGAAGCCTCCCGCCGCACAGGGCCTGCACCAGTGAGCCGGCGGCCCGCTCGCTCGCCGGTTCCGCGCCTGCAAGGCGTGCGGCGCGCAGTGCAACGCGCAGCACGGTCGCGGTTTCGGGGACACGATCGATGAGGTTCGCGACGCCCTGATGCGCGTCCAGATCGCCGCCCTCGTCGCGCGCCACCCGCGCGAGCATGCGCAGGGCAGCACTGCGCGGCGGCGTATCGAGTTTCAGGACGAAGCTCATCCGGCGCACGATCGCATCATCGACGTTGCCCAGCGTATTGGTAGTCCAGATGACCGGTACCGCATTGGTCTCCAGCAGGCGGTTGATGAAGACCTTGCTGCCCGCGCGCCGCGCGATCCAGCCGCCGCTCGACGGCGTGGCATCCCCGATCAGGTCCTCCATCTCGTCGAACAGCAGGACCGTACCCTCGCTGTCCAGTTCGCGCGAGCGCACGCCAAGAACGCGTTGCGCGAGATGAAGGGCGTGGAGCCGTTGGTAGCGGTTGGGCTCTTCGCTGTCCTCGTCCGCCTCGCCCACCGCACGCAGGCGCGCCCCGGCTTCGGCTGCGAGCATGCGGGCGAGTTCGGTCTTGCCCGAACCGGGCGGGCCATGGATCAGGATATTGATGCCCCCCGCCCGCTCCCTCAGCGCCCCCGCGAGAAGGTCGATGAGGAAGCCTGCATCCTCGACATGGGCAAAGTCGATGCGGCCAAGCGCGCTGGTCTGGCAGGTCCCGGCGAGAGCCGAAAGTACCGCTTCCTCGCTGGCAGCACCGCGCGCGAGCAGTTCGCCGACGGCCCAGTGCGAGGAGATGTAGGCAGAGCCGTCGCTGTCCCCGACCAGATCGAACAGGCCCAGACGCAGCAGCACGCTTTCGTTCACGCATTGCTCGGCCTCGTCCTCCTTCGCGCCCGCCAGGACGCCCAGGATCACGGCGAGATCCATGCCCCGCATCGTCAGGATGTCGAGCAGACTGCGCAGGTGGGGGTGGCGCAGCCCTGCGACGAGGACGCGCAGCAAAGCCGTATCGAAGCTGTCGAGATGCAGTACACGTGCAAGGATCCCGCCGATCCGCTGGGGGCGGGACGGCGATTGCTCGACGCTTTCGCGGGCGCCCTCGACGGTCGCGAGATAGGTCGCCCAGGTTGCGTTCTTGGGCAGCGTCGCTCGCTTTTCGGCGGTCAGCCAGCCCAGCTTGGGGGCGGCCCATTCGCGCATGGTTTCAGCGAATGCGCGCGAGACGCAGGCGCCGCGTGTGAAGCGCAGCAAGGCGCTGCGCACGATAGTCAGTTCGGTCATGAGATATCCGTTTCGACCGCTCGCCAGCGCGTGAACACGCGTCAGGCCTCAGGCGGCATGCTTCATCGATTGCGATGGAAGGGCATGGATGCAGGCAGGGAAGAAAGCCCCGCCGCAGCATCGAAACGACGCTTTAGGAGAAGGGCTGGAAACCTGCGGGCACGTTGCCCTTGATAGGGTTGAAAACCAGCAATGGATTGCTCCTGTATCGTCTTGCCTCATGCAAGAACGCGCTGCCGAATAAAGATATTTGTTGGAATAGGCAAGAGCTGATCAAGATCGTTTGCAGATTCGGGCATGATGAAGTCTGAACCTGTTGTCGCGATCCGGTTAAACCCGGCCAACTTCTACCGAGGCGGAATGACGGCAACGGTACCGGACTGTTCCACCATGCGAACGAACGGCTGCTGCGTTTCATTGGAAGGCCATGCTTCGATGATTGCACCAAATTACCGCCCGCTTTCGAGGCACAAAGCAACCGCCAGATATTCTTGTCAAAGGACCGATCCCGGTATCGTGTGCGAGCAGGCGCCTTGCCGAAAAGCCGCGTCCCTCGGTCCGGCGTTCAGCTTGCGGCGTAGCCGCCATCGACGTGGATCGCATCGCCGTGAACGAAGCGCGATGCCGGTGAGACGAGGAACAGGACCGCCTCTGCGACTTCAGCAGGGTCGACGAAGCGGCCCATCGGGTTGCCTTCGGCGATGGACTTGCGCAGCTGGTCCTTGTCGGCGCCCCCGGAGATGCGCGAGTAGGTCTCGATGATGTCGTCCATCATGCTCGACTCGACGACGCCGGGATGGACCGAATTGACCCGGATGGGATAGCCGAGCGTGGCGAACTCGACCGCACTCGCGCGCGTCAGCATCCGGGCGGCGGCCTTGCTCACGCAGTAGGCGGCGCTGAAGACCGCAGGCTTGTCCGAGGCCCCCGAACACATGTTGACGATCGCCGCGCCGCCCTCGCGGTCGGTGCCGCTGCGCGCAAGCAGGCTCGCGGCGGTCTTCGTGCCCAGGAACATGCCTTCGACATTGACTTGCTGGCAGCGCTTCCACTCCTCGAGCGTGACGTCCTCGATCCGTCCCATTGGCGCGATGCCGGCGTTGTTGACCAGGGCATCGAGCTTGCCGTGGCGCTGCTCGACCGCGCCGATCGCCTCTTTCCAGCTTGCTTCGCTGGTGACGTCGAGCGCGATGAACTCGGTGCCCTCGATGGGCTCGCGCGGAGCCTGCAGGTCCGAGCACACGACTTTCGCGCCGTTGGCGACAAGCAGGCGCACGGTGGCCTTGCCGATATCGCCATTCGCGCCGGTTACAAGGACGAGGGTGTCTTCCAGAACTTTGGTCATGTGCGTGCCTGTCTCGCTTAGCGGTCTGAAAAGGTCGGGTGCCGCGCTCGCGTGCGCGGTGTTCAAGGGGCATGAGGCCGGGCGGTCGTGAATGCGGGGCGTCGATAGCTTCGGGAAAGCGCGTGCGTCGCGGGTATCTTGGCCTGCTCGTCTGGTCCTGGACGCGCGCGCGTCGCTTTATCGCTCTCCTCGTTCGGCACCGTAAGCCCGTGCCTTCTTTGCCAACGTCATATTCCCACGTGGCAAGGCAGAACAACCTAGCACTTTGTCTCCGGCCGTGACCGCGCTGAATCCGTCTACGCCGCCTGGGACCCCGCACGTCCCTTTGCATCGTCGCGTAAGTCCCAATCTCTCGCGGGCCTGCTTTTGTGCCTATTGCGGTTTGTCATTTCGCTTTGCGCATAGTGCCCAGGAAGCGCGCACTCCTATCCTGATCGCTGCTGCGCAAGATCGCGTGGCACGGCAGACAGGAGCGCGCGTGGATCAGGTCGGGTTGCGAGGGCGGGCAGGCAAGGTCCTGGCGGGGGTGTTGCTGGCAGGACTTGCAGGGTGCATGGCGCAGGGGCGCAGCGACATGGCCTACGTCAACTGGGCCAGTCACGGCCTCGATTCCGGCGAGACACGCTTCAGTCCGCTCGATCAGATCACCCCGGACAACGTCGGCCAGCTCGGCGTGGCCTGGTATGCCGATTTCGACAGTCGCTCGCTGCGCGGGGTCGAGGGTACGCCGCTGGTAGTCGATGGCGTGATGTACGCGACCGGTGCCTGGAGCAAGGTCCTCGCACTCGACGCGGTGACCGGGCGCAAGCTGTGGGAATACGACCCCGAGGTTCCCGGGGCGGCGGCACGCGACGGCTGTTGCGGGGTCGTCAACCGGGGCGTCGCCTATCATGACGGCCACGTTTTCGTAGGCACTTTCGACGGCAGGCTGGTCGCACTCGATGCCGCGACGGGGCAGGTGCGCTGGTCCGTCGATACCACCGAGGGCGATCGGCCCTATACCGTGACCGGCGCTCCGCGCGTGGCGGGCAACATGATCGTGATCGGCAATGGCGGCGCTGAATACGGTGTGCGTGGCTATGTCAGCGCTTACGATGCAAGGACCGGCAAGCGGGCCTGGCGCTTCTACACGGTGCCCGGCGATCCGGCCAAGGGCTTCGAGAACCCGGCAATGGAAATGGCCGCTGCGACCTGGAGCGGGCAGTGGTGGAAATACGGCGGCGGCGGCACCGCGTGGGACTCGATGGTCTACGATCCCGATCTCGACCTGCTTTACATCGGTGTCGGCAATGGCGGTCCGTGGAGCCGCGAGGTGCGATCTCAGGGGGAGGGCGACAACCTGTTCGTATCCTCGATCGTCGCGCTGCGCCCACAGACCGGCGAATACGTCTGGCACTTCCAGCAGGTGCCCGGCGACGAATGGGACTACACCGCGACGCAGCACATGATCCTCACCGATCTCGAAATCGAGAGACACAAGCGCAAGGTCCTGATGCAGGCCCCCAAGAACGGCTTCTTCTATGTCCTCGACCGTGAGACCGGCGAATTCCTTTCGGGTACACCTTATGTCCCGTTGAACTGGGCCAAAGGGCTCGACCCTGAGACCGGCCGGCCCGACATCGTGCCGGCTGCGCGCTATTCCGAGAACGGGGAGGCCTTCATGGGCATGCCATCCCCGGCCGGCGGACATAGCTGGCAGCCGATGAGCTACGATCCGCAGACCGGTCTCGTCTATTTCCCGACGGCCGAGATTCCCTACGGCTACGTTGCCGGCAACGCCGATGCCTTCAGCTTCGATGCGCGAGGCTGGAATACCGGGCAGGACGTGCTCAAGAGCGCGATGCCGGAGGACCCGCAAGTGCGCCGGCAGATCGCCTCGATGATGAAGGGCGCGCTGGTCGCCTGGGACCCGGTCGCCGGCAAGCGGGTCTGGGACGTGCCGATGCCTTATCCGTGGAATGGCGGGGTGGCCTCCACCGGGGGAGGACTGGTGTTCCAGGGCAATGGCACCGGAGAGTTCGCCGCCTACGATGTACGCACCGGCGAGAAGCTGTGGTCGCGTCAGATGGGCTCGGGCATCGTTGCGCCGCCGGTCACGTACGCGGTCGACGGCGTGCAATATGTCTCGGTCGCGGTGGGCTGGGGGGGAATCCTGCCGCTCAACCTGGGAATCGCGCTCAAGGATGCGGCGCTGCCGCGGGTGAACCGGGTGGTGACTTTCCGGCTCGGGGCGGACGCTGCAATGCCGCTTCCCGAAGCAGAGCCCCTCGCGCCGCTTGCGCGCATCGCTTCTTCGGCAGGCGCGAAGCAGGTCGCGGCCGGTCGCGAACTTTACCAGGTGCGCTGCTGGATGTGCCACGGCGATACTGCGCAAAATCGCGGCGGCGTGCCCGACTTGCGCTATTCGCCGGCCATTGCCGACAAGGATGTGTTCGCCGCCTTCGTGCGCGAAGGCGCGGCCGAGCCGCTGGGCATGCCGGCGTTCGGCAGCGAGATCGATGCGGACGAAGCCGAAGCGATCCGCGCCTACGTCATCAAGCGGGCGAACGACCGCCTGACAACGCCCTGAACCCGCCCTTGCGCGCGATGCGGCGCGGCAAGGCTTCGGGGCAGGAAAAGAGCCGCGACCAGCTAGAGGGGAGATGAGGATGCAGGCAGTGGAACAGGGCAGCGGAGCGGGCGTGCAACCAACGCGAGGCTGGTATGTCGTCGCCATTTGCATGATCGCCTACGTCCTGTCCTTCGTGGATCGGCAGATCCTTGCCCTGATGATCGGTCCGATTCAGGCAGACCTGGCCATCACCGACACCCAGTTCGGACTGCTCCACGGTCTCGCCTTCGCGATTTTCTACGCCACCATGGGAATCCCTCTGGCCGGGCTGGCGGACCGGGTCTCGCGTCCCGGGGTGATCGCCGCCGGGATCGCGGTATGGAGCGCGGCGACGCTGGCCTGCGGCTTTGCACGCGGCTTCGCGCAGCTGTTCATCGCGCGCATCTTCGTGGGGGCGGGCGAGGCGGCCCTGTCTCCGGCGACCTATTCGTTGATCTCCGACCTTTTTCCCAAGGAACGCCTGGGCCGCGCGGTTGCGGTCTACTCGATGGGCTCGTTCTTCGGGGCAGGATTGGCCTTCCTTGCCGGGGGAGCGGTCATCGCCGCTGTCGGCGATGTCGGCGAAGTGGTCTTGCTTGGCCATGCCTTGCGCGCCTGGCAGCTGGTGTTCCTGATCGTGGGCGCGCCCGGCTTCGTGCTGGCGCTGGTGATGATCGCGACGGTGCGCGATCCCGGTCGGGCGTCGGCAGGCAAGGCGCCGGGGCTCGGTGCAGTGCTGGGACACATGATGCGCGAGCGTGCGATCTATGGGCCGCATGTCCTTGGCTACACCCTCGCGGCGATGGCGCTGTTCGCGCTGCTGGGATGGGCGCCCGCGCTGATCATGCGCTCGAGCGGCATGGCGCCGGGCGAAGCGGGCGTGTGGCTCGGCATGATCGCGTTGGTGTTCGGGGTGGGCGGAGTTCTCGCCAGCGGGTGGATCATGGATGCCCTGACCCGGCGCGGCCATCGCGCCTCGCCATTCACCACCGGCATCGCCGGTGTCGCGGGCGTGCTGATCTTCGCCGTGTTGTTGGCGATGGTGGACGGGTTCTACCCGGTTCTGGTCGCGCTCGGCGGGCTGATGTTCTTCGCCTCTTTCCCCATGCCGCCATCGACCGCGGTGATGCAGATGGTGGCTCCGCCGGCGATGCGGTCGCGAGTCTCGGCATTGTTCTTGTGCAGCAATTCGCTGATCGGATCGAGCCTTGGCGTGCTCTTCGTCGGGCTGCTCAACGATGCGTCTGCACATGGGGGAGAGGGCGCCGGAGTGGCGCTGTCGCTGGCCATCGTGACCGGGAGCGCAGGCCTCGCCGCAGCCCTCGTCCTGGCCGCCGGGGTCAGGCCCTTTGCGCGCGTCATGGACAACTAGCCGGTCAGCCGAATTCGTCTGCGTCACGTGGGCAGGTATCGGACGCTCATGCGGCTTTGCTGCGGATTTCGGACCCTGCCTGCCGATTGCGAATAGAGCGCTGCGGCGTGCTCGCCCAAGATCGATGACGAAATCGATCAGGAAGGAAATCCAAATGCGCGTTGCCGTTCTGGGCGGAGGGCACGGTTGCTACGCCGCCGCCGTTGAAATGAGCGAGATGGGCCACGAAGTCTGGTTCTGGAGGCGCGATGCCAAGGCCTTCGGTCCGGTGCTCGAGAACGGTGTCATCACGGTGAAGGACCATGCCGGGACCCGCGATGTCGTCGTTGCCCATCCCACGACCTCGCTCGAAGAGGCGATCACCAGTGCCGAGGCGGTGATCATCCCGCTGCCCGCGACCACGCACGAGGATCTTGCGCAGGCTTGCGCACCTTACTGGAAGGATGGGCAGGTGGTGTTCCTGCCGCCCGGGACGCTGGGCTCGATAGTCTTTGCCCAGGCCGCGCGCGCTGCTGGCAATCCGGCGGACGTGAGCTTCGCCGAGACCGGCACGCTGCCCTATCTGGTGCGCAAGCATGCCCCAGCCGAGATCGTGGTCAGCGTCTATGCCACGCGCCTTCCGACCGGTGTCTTCCCGGCGAGGAACACCGAACGCGCGATGGACGTCCTCAAGCAGGTCTATCCCGCTGTGGAGCCGATCGAGGATGCGCTCGCCGGCGGCCTGATGAACGCGGGACCGATCATTCACCCGCCGCTGATCCTGATGAACGCCGGGCCGCTCGAGCACTTCCCCGCCTGGGACATTCACAACGAAGGGACCCAGCCTTCGATCCGTGCTGTCACCAGCGCGCTGGACAAGGAGCGCATGGATCTGCGCGAGGCGCTCGGCTACGGCGCGCCGCATTTCCCACTCGCCGACCATTACAACGCCGATGCCAGCCAGGGCGATGAATGGATGTACGGCTACGCCGCTCATGAAAAGCTGACCGACAGCGGCGACTGGCGGGAAAAAATCGACCTGCAGAGCCATCGCTACATGTTCGAGGACACCCGGCTCGGGCTCAGCATGATTGCCTCGATCGGCAAGTGGGCCGGACATGCGACACCGCTCGCCTCGGGAATGCTGGCAATGGCCAGCGCGATAACCGGGCGCGATCTCTACGCCGAGGGACGCACGCTCGAGCGGCTTGGCCTCGCACAACTCGATCGCGCGGCAATGCGCCGCTACTTGCAGGAGGGTATCTGACATGCCGGTACCTGGCACTGGCGATGGACAGGCGCAGAACGTGCCCGAGGATGGCGCGGTCCAGGTTGCCGTGGTGGGCGCCGGGCGGATGGGGCGCGGGATCGCGATCGCCTTCGCCGCAGTGGGAAGCACAGTGACGCTGGTCGACGCCAAGCCACGCGACGCGGCAGGGCTTGCCACCTTGCGCGCAGCGGCACTGGCGGAGATCGCGGCCGACCTGGCCTTTCTCGTCGACCTGGGGCTGATCGATCCGTCGGGAGCCGGAGCGGCGCTGGCCCGTGTCGCCTTTGCCGGGCGCGACGAAGCTCGCGATGCGCTCGGCAGCGCGGCGATCGTCTTCGAGGGCGTGCCCGAGACGATCGCGGCCAAGCGCGATGCATTCGCCTTCATCTGCGCCCATGCCGGCCCGGACTGCATCATCGCCTCGACCACCTCCACCATCGATCCGGACGAGCTCGCCCCGCTGATCACCGGACCCGAGCGCTTTCTCAACGCGCACTGGCTCAACCCGGCCTATCTCATGCCGCTCGTCGAGCTTGCCCCGGCCAGTGGCACTGCCGCGCCGGTTGTCGAGCGGCTCAAGCAGGTCCTGCAGGCTGCCGGAAAGGTGCCGATCGTGTGCCGTAACGCGCCGGGCTACATCGTGCCGCGCATCCAGGCGCTGGCCATGAACGAGGCGGCGCGCATCGTCGAGGAAGGCATTGCCAGCGCCGAGGACGTGGACCTTGCCGTGCGCACCGGCTTCGGGTTGCGCTTTGCGGTGCTGGGCCTGCTCGAGTTCATCGACTGGGGCGGGGGCGACATCCTTTATCACGCCAGCCACTTCCTCTCCGACAAGATCGACGCGGGGCGCTTCGCGGCACCGCAGGTGGTCGCGCGCAACATGGAAGGCAACCGGCGGGGGCTGCGCGACGGTGAAGGGTTCTACGACTATAGGGGCATGGACACCGATTCCTATCGCGCGCAGCGGCTGGGCGACTTCGTCGCGCTGCTGCGCCTGCGCGGACTGGTGCCGCCTTTCGCCAGCGGGGCAGCGGTCACGTGATCCTCGATGCCCTGCGCGCCGAACTGGGCGAAGGCCGGGTCTGCGCTGCGCCGGACATCGAACCGCGCTATTTCGACGACGAGACCGGCGGCGTGGCTGGAAAGCCGCTGGGACTGGTCCGTCCGGCCTCGACGCAGGAAGTCTCGCGGGTCCTGTCCCTGTGCAACGCAGCCGGGCAGCCGGTGGTCGTACAGGGAGGCCGAACCGGGCTGACCCGGGGCGCGGTGCCGCGTGACGATGAACTTGTACTCTCCCTCGAAAACTTCGCAGCGATCGAGGCGGTCGATGCCGCAACCGGGACGATGGCGCTCGGCGCAGGCGTCGCGCTGCAGGCTGCGCAGGAGGCTGCAGCCGAAGCTGGCTGGCGCCTCGCGGTGGACATCGGCGCGCGCGGCAGCTGCACGATCGGCGGCATGATCGCGACCAATGCCGGGGGGCACCAGGTCTTTCGGCACGGCATGATGCGCGCGCAGGTGCTGGGGCTGGAGGCGGTCCTCGCCGACGGCAGCGTGGTCAGCGCGATGCAGCCGATGCTCAAGAACAATACCGGCTACGACTGGACCCAGCTGATGATCGGCGCGGAAGGCACGCTGGGCGTGGTCACGCGCGCGCTGCTGCGCCTGCAGCCGGCTGTTGCCGGATTGGAAACCGCGCTTTGCGCCGTGCCCGACTATGCCGCGCTGGTGCGCTTGCTGGCGCTGCTGCGCGCGCGGCTGGGGCCGCGGCTTGCCTCGTTCGAGGCGATGTGGGACGACTTTCTCGCTCAGGCGATCGCACATTGCGCCCTGCGCGCGCCCTTTGCGCAGGACTGGCCATGTACCGTGCTGGTCGAGTGCGAGGGTGAAGACGACGGTGCGCTGGCGGCCGCGCTGGAAGCTGCGTTCGAGGCCGGGATGCTGGGTGATGCGCTCATCGCCCAGTCGGGTGCGGCGCGCGATGGCTTCTGGGCCTATCGCGATGCCATTGGCGAGATCACCCGCACGATGACCCATTTCGAGCCTTTCGACGTGGGCGCGCCCACCGCCGTAATCGGCGCGCTGGTGGAGACAGTGCGCGCGGGGCTCGAGGCCGAGTTCGGTGCGCTGCCCTGTGCCTGTTTCGGTCATGTCGCCGATGGCAATCTGCATATCGCGCTCGATCTCGGTGCGCCGGGCAGGGAGCACCGCGCGCAGGCGGTGGTCTACGATGCCGTGCGCGCGGCGGGCGGCACCGTTTCCGCAGAGCATGGCATCGGCATGCTCAAGCGGGACTGGCTCGGCCACACCCGCAGCCCCGCGGAGATCGCGCTCATGCGCCGGGTGCGTGTCGCGCTCGACCCGCGCGGCATTCTCAATCCCGGACGGATTTTCGACATGGAGACTGCCTGATGACGATGTTCAAGCATGCCTATCGCCGCGCCGCGTGGTCGGCCATCGGTGCCTTGGCCGGAGCGGCGGTGCTTGGCGCTCTCCCGGCCCGGGCAGGTGGTGACGGGGCAGTTGCAGGCAAGGCGCTGTTCTTGAAGCGGGCCTGTTCCGCGTGTCACTCGCTGGAGGCCGGGCGCAATCTCAACGGACCTACGCTTTCCGGGGTAATCGGGCGCGAGGCGGGCTCGCTCGAGGGCTATCGCTACTCGCCCGCGCTGGCCGCCGACAAGCGGCGCTGGGACAAGGCGCGGCTCGATGCCTGGCTGGCCGATCCGCGCGCGGTGGTCCCGGGAACCAAGATGGCGATCAAGGTCGCCTCGCCCGAGGAGCGTCGGCTGATCATCGCCTATCTAGCGGCAACGGGCTCGAAGTAGCCTGGGCGTTTCGCGCCAGCGTCCGCGTTGCGGGTGCTGGCGCTTTCCGTTCAGCGCCGCCGGTTGCGCAAGGTCTGCGAGGGACTGCAGCCATATTGCTGGCGATAGTACTGTGCGTAGCGGCCGAAATTGACGATCCCGCAATCGAGCATCATCTCGGTGACGCTGGCCTTGGGGTCGCTTCGGGCGAGCGTGGCATGGAGCTTTTCGAGGCGGTGCCGGCGCACGTATTCCACCGGGGTCTGGCCGAGGAACTGGCGAAAGCCGTTCTGCAGGCTGCGCACGCTGACCCCGACCCGGACTGCGAGGTCCGACACCGAGATCGCTTCCTCGATCGAATCGTGGATGATCTCGCGGGCGCGGCGCACGTGCCAGGGCGCGACGTCGTTGCCGTGCAGGGCGATCTGGTCCGAATAGGTGTTGCAGTAGTGATTGAGCAGCATCTCGACCATCAACATCGCGTACTGGCGCTGGGTGTGCTGCGCGGAAATGAGGCCGGGTGCGAACTCCATCTGCATGATCAGGTGCTGCAGCAGGTTGCGCCAGACCTGCGGCAGCTCGCGCCCGTTCTCGTTGCCGGGATGAAACAGGACCGGGCGGTTGACCGGGATGTGCAGGCACTGGGTGAGGTAGTCCTCGAAGGCGCTTTGCGCGATCTTGACCGTGAGGTGCTGGCACTGGTCGGTCATGCGGATACGGGTCGTGCGGCCCGGGCAGGTGATGTAGAGGTTGTCGGGCTGGATCAAGCCCTGCACGCCCGCGCTGCAGATCTCGGTGCGCCCACTCAGCGCTGCGTGGATCAGAAAGTGGGAATCGAGATCGATCGGCTCGATCACGACTTCCGATCCGTAGCGAATGTCGACGAGCTGCGCGTCGCCGACGTTCATGCAGCGAAGATTGACGTCCATTTGTGCCGGATTGAAAATGTCCAGCGCATGTGGTGCCAGTTGTTTTCCAACAAAATCTACAATTTCATCCGCATTGGTCGACTTGAAGTCGCGTAGTGCGGTGCGCCCCGAAGTGTCGGTTGCAGTAAGCATGACTCCTCCCTGCCGCCGTTACCGGCGGTCAATTCATCGTGACAGTACTGAGCCTTGGTCTTCCCCTGAAGTGTTCGAGGATGTGGGAATAAAATGAAAAGTCAAGTGTTTTGCAAACCGGGGCAGTCCGCGTTTGCTGCCAAATCGGTACCGAGCTTGCGCGATCTGAATAGCGCGCCCGCGCGCCTTCCCCCTAGCTGCGGAAAGCCATGCAAGACCCTGCATCTTCCGGAGTGCTTATGACCCAGATTACCGACCAGAAGACCCTGCTGAGCGAGGCAGCCCGCGAGTTCGTGTCCGCGCCCAAGGGCATGCTCATCGACGGGGCCTGGTGCGACGCGCAGTCGGGCCGCACCATCAGCGTGACCGATCCCGCGACCGGCCTCGAGATCACCACCGTTCCTGCTGGCGGCAGCGCCGACGTGGACAAGGCGGTGGCCGCAGCCCGGCGTGCCTTCGAGGGGGAATGGGCCCGGGTTCGCCCGGTCCAGCGCGAACGCCTGCTGCTCAGGCTCGCCGACATGCTGGAGGAGCGCGCTGACGAGTTTGCCGAGCTGGAGACGCTCGACAACGGCAAGATCCTGATGATGTCACGTCATGCGGACCTCAATCTCGGCATCGATTCGCTGCGCTACATGGCTGGCTGGGCGACCAAGATCGAGGGCACCACGATCTCGCCTTCCTTCGCCTACGTTCCCGATGTCCAGTTCGCCTCCTACACGCTGCGCGAGCCGGTCGGCGTTGTCGGCCAGATCATCCCCTGGAACTTCCCGCTGGTCATGGCGATCTGGAAGATCGCGCCGGCGCTGGCCGCGGGCTGCACCGTGGTGCTCAAGCCTGCTGAGGACACGCCGCTCACGGCACTGCGACTGGGCCAGCTGATCTGCGAGGCGGGCTTTCCCGATGGCGTGGTCAACATCGTCACCGGCGATGCCGAGCCGGGCCAGGCGCTGGTCGACCATCCCGACGTGGACAAGATCGCCTTCACCGGCTCGACTGAAGTGGGCAAGATCATCCAGCAGCGTGCGGCAGGCACGATGAAGCGCCTTTCGCTCGAACTGGGCGGCAAGTCGCCGGTGATCGTGCTCAAGGATGCGGACGTCAACATGGCGATCGAGGGCGCGGCGCAGGCGGTGTTTTTCAACCACGGTCAGGTCTGCACCGCCGGTTCGCGCCTCTTCGTCGAGCGCCCGCTCTACGATGCGGTGATCGACGGCCTGGCGCAGGCGGCACAGAGTTTCACTGTCGGGTCGGGCTTCGATCCGGCCTCGCAGATGGGACCGCTGGTCTCGGCGACGCAGCACCAGCGCGTACAGGCCTATCTCGACAAGGGCACCAGCGAGGGCGGCCGTCTCGTCGCGGGTGGTGGCTCGGTAGACGGTCCCGGCCACTTCATGCGCCCGGCGGTCTTCGCCGATGTCACCGAGCAGATGACGATCTACCGCGAGGAAATCTTCGGCCCGATCCTCGCCGCGACACCGTTCGACGATCTCGACGAGGTGACCCGCATGGCCAACGACAGTTCCTATGGGCTGGGAGCGAGCGTGTGGACCGGCAATCTGCACCTCGCCAACCGCTTCGTGCGCTCGCTCAAGGCAGGCAATGTCTGGGTCAATGCCCATAACCTGCTCGACCCGGCAGTGCCTTTCGGCGGTTACAAGATGTCGGGCTACGGTCGCGAACTGGGGCACGCGGTGCAGAACCTGTACACCGAATCCAAGTCGGTCACGATGCCCTTGTGATCTGCCGCTGCGGCCGGGCGATGGTCCGTGCTGCACCGCAGGGGGCAAGTTCAGGAACGGGGCGCGCCTTCGCAGGAAGGCGCGCCTTGTGCGTTTGGCGCCCTGCAGCACACCGGGCAGGCCGCAGGCCCGGCGCGGCTGGTCGCGGATCGGACCCGTTCGGTAAGAATATGCCCGGTGAGCAGACGGTGTGCGACCTTTTGTTCCCAACGCGCACATTGACTGCGCAATCCGAATAGCGGTGCCCCGGCCTTGGTGACAGCCTCCCCCCGAATACAAGACTGGCGCAACAGGCTGGCGACGTTCGCAGGATCTCATTCCTAGGCCTTTGCAGGCCATGGCTCTTTCAGGGGGAAATACACCATGTCACGATCATCTAGCCGCTTGCGCAAACTGTCTGTCCTGCTCGCATCGGGTGCCGGTCTCGCCGCACTCGCGACCCCGGCCATGGCGCAGGAGGCGAGCGAGCCCAGTGCCGGGCTGGAGGTCATCACCGTCACCGCGCGCAAGCAGGTCGAGGACTTGCAGTCGACACCTATCTCGATCACCGCGTTCAGCGCCGAGCGGCTCGAGGCGCATGGCATCACACAGATCAACAAGGTCCAGGATTTCACCCCCAACCTGACCTTCGCGAACGTGCCCTCGAACTCCGGCATCGCCTCGAATGCGGCGGTCTACATCCGCGGTATCGGCCAGAGCGACTTTGCCCCCACCACCGAGCCGGGCGTGGGTATCTACATCGACGGCGTTTATCTGGGCCGTACCGCGGGCGGCGTGTTCGACCTGATCGACGTGGCCTCGGTCGAGGTGCTGCGCGGACCACAGGGCACCTTGTTCGGGCGCAACACGATCGGCGGCGCGATCAACATCACCACGGTCCAGCCCGACGATACCCTGCGCGTGAAGGCCGACATCAAGTACGGCACCGACGATCTAGTCAACGTGCGCGGGATGATCTCGGGACCCCTCACCGAAGGGCTTTATGCCAAGGTGTCGGCAGGCCTGTTCAGCCAGGATGGCTTCGTCGATGCGCCAGCGCTCGGCAAGACCCTCGGCAACAAGGACAGCAAGATGATCCGCGGCGCGCTTCGCTTCGCGCCGGAGGGAAGCGGGCTCGATATCACGCTTGCAGCCGACTACACCCGCGACAAGAGCAATGGCGCCCCTGTCGTCGTGACCGGGATCGATCCCGATGAAATGGGCAGCTTCGTCACGCTCAACAACCTGATCGCCAGCGGCATGACCAGCCCGGGCTACTGTCTGAGCCCGGAACAGGCTGCCAATACCGCATGCTTCAATGAGCGCCTGTACAGCCGCGATACCAACTATGCGACGCGCGACACCTTCTCCGACCTCGAACTGTGGTCGACCTCGCTCACCGTCGCCTACGACCTGAGTGACGATATCCAGGTCAAGTCGATCACCGCGCTGCGCCGGATCAACGGCTCCTTCGCGCAGGACCGTGACGGTTCGAACCTCGACATCAACTACGTCTACGACGACTTCAAGCAGAAGCAGTTCAGCCAGGAGTTGCAGCTGGTCGGCAATTCGCTCGACGGTCGGCTCGACTGGGTGGCGGGCTTCTACTACTTCACCGAGTCCGGACGCGACATCAATCCGATCGACTTCCTTGTCGTCTATGCCCAGTCGGGCGGATACTACGACTACAAGAACTGGGCCGGTTTCGCCCAGGTCGGCTACGAACTGGTCGATGGCCTGACCCTGACGGGAGGGCTGCGCTACACCGACGACCAGAAGTCGTTTCTGCCCGACCAGTACGTGATCGACACACTCGAACCGTTCCTCTCGCTGCCCGCCGGCACGCGTCTGGCGCCTTACGAATGGGCCGACAACAACGTCCAGAAGTGGACGCCGATGGTCAACCTGTCGTGGCAGGCAACGCCTGACTTCATGGTCTACGCAACCTATTCCGAAGGCTTCAAGGGCGGCGGCTATACCCAGCGTGTGTTCCCGCCCGAACCTTCGCTGCCCAGCTTCCGCCCGGAATCGGTCAGTTCCTACGAGGCCGGTTTCAAGCTCATGGCGATGAACAACATGCTGCGCCTCAACGGCGCGGCCTTCTACGCCGATTACACCGACATGCAGTTGCTGGTCGCAGACGCCACCCGCGTCGGGCCGTTCTTTACCAATGCCGGCAAGGCGCGCATCCAGGGCTTCGAGCTGGAGACCAATTTCGCGCCGGGCAACGGAATTCGTCTCAACGCCTCGCTGGGCATGACCGATGCCGACTACAAGGAACTGAACGAGGGCGTGCAGGGTCTGACGCTCGATTCCAAGTTCGTCTACGTCTCCAAGTGGACCGCGAGCGCGTCGGGCGAAAAGGAATTCGACCTCGATTCTGCGGGTACCGTTACCCCGCACCTCGACTGGTCGTACCGTTCGGGCTTCTTCACCAACGCCAACGGGATCAACAATCCCGAGCTCTATCAGCCCGGGTACAGCGTGTTCAACGCTAACGTGCGCTGGCGCGATGCAGGCGAGAACCTCTCTTTCACGGTGGGTGTCGACAACCTGGGCAACAAGAAGTTCCGCACCTTCGGCGATTACCAGCCCAGCTTCGGCTTCTTCATGCAGGCCTTCGATCGCGGTCGCCAGTACTACGCCAAGATCGGGTACAACTTCTGATGGGCGTGTCAGCCGCATGCATGAGCGTGTCGCGCCGGGGTCTGCTCGGCAGGATGGCGTTCGGTGCTCTCCTGCCGGGGCTCGGGGCGCTTGCCGTCCCGGCCCATGGGGCCGAGGCGGTCAGTGCTGAGCTGGCGACGAGCGCGGCACTGCTCAATGCGATGTTCCCGCACGATGCGCTCGATGCCGGGTTCTACCGCGAGATGGCGGCACGATATCTCGACGAGCTGGCAACGCGGCCCGAGGCGCTCGCAGCGCACCGGGCCGGGCTGGGGGTGCTCGACGGTTCCTACATCGCGCCCTTCGTGCAGCTGCCCGAGGTGATCCAGCGCTCGATGGTGGCGAAGGTCGATCAGGAGCCGTTCTTCACGGCTTTCCTGATGCGCGGTGCCGAGCTCGTCTACCGCGACCAGCGGGCTTGGGACCTGCTGGGCTACGAGGGCTCCTCGGTCGAATACGGCGGTTACCTCGATCGCGGTTTCGATGACATTGACTGGCTGCCGGCTGCAGGAGGCACGCAGTGACGACCTTTTCGCTGGATGACAGTTCGGTATTCGTGATCATCGGTTCGGGGGCGGGCGGCGGCGTGCTCTCGCGCGAGCTGGCCAGCCGCGGGCACAAGGTGGTCTGTCTCGAGGCGGGCCCGCGTCTGACGCTCGGTGACGTCGTCAACGACGAGACCGAAATGTTCAACAAGCTCACCTGGCTCGACCGGCGCATGGCGACGGGCAAGCCCGATCCCAATTTCCCGGTGTGGGGCTGCAAGACCGTGGGCGGCACGACCATGCACTGGACCGGGGCCTGCCCGCGCTTCGAGCCGCACGAGATGCGCGCGCTCAGTACTTATGGCGAGATGCCCGACGCGACGCTGGTCGACTGGCCGGTAACCCCGGAGGAAATGGCCGACTGGTACGACAAGGCCGAGACTCGCATGGGCGTGACCGGCACGCAGGGCTATCCGCACCTGCCGCCGGGCAACAATTACAAGGTGCTCGAGGCAGGCGCGCGCAAGTGTGGCTATACCGACATGGACACGCACAACATGGCGATCAACTCGATCGATCGCGATGGCCGTCCGCATTGTCGCCAGCTTGGCTTCTGCACTTCGGGCTGCGCGGTCGGGGCCAAGTGGTCGACGCTCTACACCGAGATCCCCGCTGCCGAGGAAACCGGCAATTTCGAGTTGCGGCCGGGTTGCATGGTGACCGGGCTGGAGGTCGGCGAGGACGGGCGCATCGCCTCGGTGACCTACCTTAGCGACGGCAAGAGCTATACCCAGAAGGCGCGGGCGGTATCGGTCGCGGGCAACGTCGTCGAGACGACGCGGCTGCTGCTCAACAATCGTTCGCAGCGCCATCCTGACGGCCTTGCCAACTCAAGCGGTCTGGTCGGGCGCAACTACATGCGCCACTTCACCATCCAGGTCATGGGGGTGATGCCCGGCAAGGTCCATTTCTACCGACAGACCCATCTCGCCGGGGTCGTGCGCGACGAGCGCGCGCACCGGCCCGAGCGCGGCTTTGCCGGTGGCTTCCTGATCTCGACCGTGCCGTTCACGCCCGAGGTCTTGGCCAAGAACATGCTGACCGGCGGCTGGGGGCGCGATCTGACTCAGGTTCTCGACAAGTACGAATACCTTGCCGGCATGTTGCTGACCGGCGAGGACCCGCCCCAGCTCGACAACCGTATCACGCTGCATCCCGAGGCGCGCGACGGTTACGGACTGCCGGTCCCGGTGATCCACTACGAGGACCATCCCAATACGATCGCGATGAAGGATTATGCCTGGAAGGCGGGGCGTCGCATCTACGAGGCGATGGGAGCCGAGCAGGTCATCGAGATGGGCGACTACATTCCCGCCACGCACAACATGGGCACTGCGCGCATGGGCGAGGACCCGGCGACGAGCGTTTGCAACCCGTTCGGGCGCACGCACGATGTCGCCAACCTGTTCGTTTCGGACGGGAGCCTGTTCCCGACTGCTGGCGGCTGCAACCCGACCCTGACCATCGTCGCACTGGCCATGCGCCAGGCGCAGCATATCGACGGCGAGCTCAAGGCTGGCCGTCTCTAGTCTCCCACCTCGAGGCATCCCGCCGCGCCGCCTTAACGGTGCGGCGGGACCTTCTTGCCTGAGATCGGCGGTTCGAGACGAGTGTGAATGCGCAGATGCACGATAGAGAGCGCAGCGCCGCAGTGAACGGGGGACGTTCGCCTCGCGGCTCACTGAACGATGTTGCGGGTGATCGTGCGCATGATGCGGTTGAGCGAGGCGACTTCCTTTGCCGAGACACCCTCGAAGGTTCGCGCGTAGATGCGGTTCGCAGCATCCCAGGCAGCGCGGCTCGCCACCTTTCCGCTCTCGGTCAGTCGCACTTCGGTGACGCGCTGGTCGTTGGCGCGCGGGCTGCAGCTGACAAGGCCGTCGGCGGTCATGCGCTTGATGATCTTGGTCATCGTCGGCAGCTTGGAGATGGCATGGTCCGCGATCTCGCTGACGCTGAGCCGTTCGCGGTCGCGCAGCGCCATCAGCACGCGCCATTGCGGCACGTCGAGCCCGATTGGCTTGAGCGCCAGCTCCATCTGCTGGAGGTAGCGTCCGGAGAACCGGGTCAGCCAGTAGAACGGCCAGTCTTCCATGTTGAAGCCGGCCTCGGTGACAGGTTCCATCAGCTTTCAATTCCCTCTTCTCATGGCCCGATACCGCCTGGTTCGGGTTTTTATGTCGCCCTCGTGCGGGGCCTCTGCTGATTGCCCTATCCCGACCCGGACGACAGGACAATGCCAATAATTATAGTTGACCTTTCAAATAATATTCACGTAGCATCGCCCCAATGTCGCAGCAATGGCGGCAGCCTGGGACAATCTGCGGTTCACTGAAAAACCAAGCAATGCGCGCCAGTGCCGGGCCGGTCGGTGCGCAGGTCGAACTCCAGCATGGAGAGTGAGAGATGAATCAGATGAAAGCCATCGATGCAGGTTCCGGCGAGGCCGACCTGATCGACCTCCCCGAGGATTTCATGGCCGATCTTCGCGCGCGCCGTGCAGAGTTCGCCGAGCTTGGCCAGCTTCCGCACGACGTGGTCGAGCGCTTGCGCGAACTGGGCATCTATCGCGCGCTCGTTGCACGCCGGTATGGCGGCATGGAGGCCTCGCCGACCGCCTTCCTCAAGGTGATCGAGAAGCTGTCGCAGGCCGATGGATCGGTCGGCTGGGTCGCCAGCTTCGGCGTTTCGAGCATGTATCTTGCCGCCTTGCCCGAGGCGACCTTGGCGAAGATCTACGGCGATGGGCCGGACGTGATCTTCGCCGGTGCCCTGTTTCCGCCCCAAGGCGCAGAACGTGTTGCCGGCGGCCTGCGCATCTCGGGGCGCTGGCCCTTCGGCAGCGGATCGACCGGGGCCGACCTCATCGGTGTGGGTATCAAGATTGCCGACGAGCAGGGCGCAGCGCTGCCGCGCATGGCGGTCATGCCAGCCGCCAAGGCACGGATCGAGCCGAACTGGAACGTCATCGGGCTGCGCGGTACCGGCAGCCACGACATCGTCGTCGACGAGGCCGTCGTGGCCGACGAGTGGACCTTCGTGCGCGGCAGCAAGCCCAACCTCGAGACGCCGCTCTACCGTTATCCGGCGATGGCGCTGGCCGCGCAGGTGCTCGCGGTTGTCGGCATCGGCGTGGCACGCGCCGCGCTCGACGAGATCAAGTCTCTTGCTGCGGGGCGCGGATCGATCACGGGGGCTCCAAGGCTTGCCGACCGCGCTTACGTGCAGAGCGAGATTGCAAAGGCCGAGGCCAGCCTGCGCTCCGCGCGCGCGTTCTTCTACGAGGCGACCGAGGCTGCCTGGGCTACCTTGTGCGAGGGGCACGAGGCGAGCCGCGAGCAGGCAATGTTGCTCCGCCTTGCTTCGAGCCAGATCGCGCGCACCGGCTGCGACGTCGCCCAGATGGCGCTGCGTCTTTCGGGGACCATCGGTATCTACGCCGATCATCCGCTTGCCGCCTACCTGCACGACGCGACCGTCGTAGCCCAGCATGCCTTCCTCTCCGAGGGGACCTGGCAGAGTGCGGGCAAGGTCATGCTCGGTCTCGATTCGCCTCCGGGATATCCTTGAGAATCCCGGCCTTCGCCCGGCGGGCGCCGAGGCCTCACGCTCTCGCCCACTGACACCACTCCGAGCCTGGACCAAAGGAGCCTCTCGATATGACCGATACACCCGCCAAGAAGCCCATCCGCACCCTGTTCTGCTGTGCGGTGCTGCAGAATTTCTTCGACCTGCCCGCTGCCGATATCGGCAAGGTCTGGGCGGCCACCGGCGAAATGCTCAAGGGCATTCGCGACTTGCCCGGGGTAACCGTTCTCGGCACGCTCGATGATGACGAGACCATGGTCGGCACCTCGCCCAATGGCTGGCCCTGGACATTCTACATCATGGCCGAAGTCCCCGACCGCGAGACGGTACAGGCGGGTTGCAACCTGTTTCGCACCATCGAGGTGGGCGAATATCGCCTGTGGAAGTACATGCGCGTCGAGGCCCGTCTCGGTCGTGAACTGGTGATCCCCGAATGAGCGTGACGGGCGATGCGCGCGCGGTTCTCGTGACCGGGGGCGGGCAAGGGCTCGGGGAATGTCTCTCGCGGGCCTTCTTCGCGGCTGGCTACCGGGTTTGCATCAGCGATGTCGACGGCGCGCGGGCTGAGGCGCTCGCGGCCGGGCTCGACGGTTCGGGCTCGCGCGCCATGGGTCTCGCGCTCGACGTGCGTGAACAGGCAGCCTTCGAAGCCGCGCGTGATCGCATACTGGCCGAGTGGGGCCGGATCGACGTGCTGGTCAACAACGCCGTGGTCACGCGCGCGCAGCCGGTTCTCGAGATCAATCCCGATGACTTCGACGCGGTCGTGGCCGTGAACCTGCGCGGCACTTTCGTGGGCAGCCAGGTGCTGGGGCGCCACTTCCGCGATGTCGGTGCAGGGCGGATCGTCAATCTGGCTTCGCTGGCAGGGCAGAACGGTGGGACAGCCACTGGCGCCCATTACGCTGCCTCGAAGGGCGGGATCATCACTTTGACCAAGGTCTTTGCGCGCGACCTCGGGCCTTATGGGGTCACCGTCAATGCGATCGCCCCCGGGCCGCTCGACCTGCCCTCGGTCCATGCGCTCGTCCCGGCGGACAAGCTGGCCGGCATCGTCGCTGGTATTCCGGTGCGCTCGCTGGGCTCGCCCGACTACGTCGCGCGTACCGCCGTCCATCTGGCCGATCCTGGAGCAGGCTTTGCCAACGGCGCAATCTGGGACATCAACGGCGGATTGAACATGCGATGAGCAAGCCAGGCGCAAGTGTCGATGCCGGAGGCTTTCGGGCAGCCATGGCCCAGCTTGGCGCGGCGGTGAATATTGTCACCACCGATGGCGTGGCCGGGCGCTACGGGATCACCGCTTCAGCGGTATGCAGCGTTACCGACAGCCCGGCCTCGCTGCTGGTCTGCGTCAACCGGGCCTCGCGCATGCACGCGGCATTGCGTGCGAACGGCGTTCTTGCGGTCAACGTGCTGACGCCCGACCATGAGGCCCTTTGCGCAGCCTTCGCTACGGGAGGGCTGTCGATCGAGGAGCGCTTCGCTGGCGGTAGCTGGCAAGCCATGAACAATGGCGTGCCCGGGCTGGAAGGGGCGCTGGTACGTCTGGCCTGTCGCATCGAGACGGTCACCGAAGTCGGCACTCATGCCGTCATTATCGCACGGGTCGAGCAAGTCGTCCTGCGTGGTGAGGGGGAAGGGCTGGTCTACTTCGACAGGACCTTCCATCGCCTCCCGTTGACCCCTGCTCTCAGCGAGGGGTAACCAGGCATTCGAGCAGGGCTTCGGGCGTGAAGTGAACCCGGCATGCCTGGCCTGGCGCGACTTCGTGCACGCCGGTGATCGCGCCGGTCGAGATCAGTGTGCCCTCGGGCACTTCGTGGCCGAGCATGGCGAGCTTCTCCAGTGCATAGGCGATTGCTGCCAGTGGGCCGCCGGGAAGCTGGCCTGCCTCGCGCGGTCCGAAATCCTCGTCGTCGATGCGGGTCGTGACGCGCACGGCGTCGGGGTTCTCGAGAGGCAGCCGGGGGCCGAGGATCAGGCCCAGATTGTTGCCGAATCCGGCGATGCTGGCGAGCGGACCGAGCGCGTTGATCGTCGCCAGCGGGCTGCCCGCGACTTCGATCCCGGCATGCCACGAGGTGACCAGCCCGGCGCAGTCCTGCGCGCTCCAGTGCCGGGCGTCACCCGGTGCGGCAATGCGGGCCACCAGCTCGGCCTCGAGTGCCGCGAAACCGCCCTCTATCATCGGAAAGGCACTGGTGCCGTCCCCGGCGAGCGGCCAGACGTCCTGCGCGAAGATCGGACCCACGAAGCGGTTCTCGCCCAGCCGTGCTTCGGCCTCGCCGGTGATGCGGCCGACTTTCCAGCCGACGATCGCGTCCGGCCAGGCCGCGATGGCCGCATTCTGGATCGCGTAGGCTTCCTCGAGCGTCTCGGGCATCGTGCCGGGAAACGCGGTAAAGCCGGTCCTCGCTGCACGGTTGCGCACGAATGCATCGGCGGAGAGGGTAGCGGCCTCGGTCATGTTCGGTCCTTCGGGTGGCAGCGGGGTAACGGTTCGCGTTCAGGCATCCGGCGATGGCTCGGTGGAGAGAGCGCCTAGCGGAGATTTTGTGCCATGTCGCCCAGCAGGGCGCGCAACTGGGCCAGCTTGTCTTCATCGAATCCGGCAAAGGCCCGATTGAAGACGTGGCGTGCGGTCTCGACTGCGGGGCCGACCAGCGCTTCTCCGCGCGGGGTGAGCGTAACCTCAGTGGCACGCCGATCACGCTGGCCCTCGCGCAACTCCACCAGCCCCTTGGACTGCATGCGCTGGATCGCCCGGGTCATGGCCGAAAGCTTCGAATTGGCCTGGGCCGCGATGTCGCTTACCGTCATCCACGGGTTCTGTTTGAGCACCATGATGATGCGCCAGCTCGTCGGGTCCATTTCGGAACCCTCCAGCGCAGAAGCAAGCGCCTCTTGGTAGCGGGCATGGGCGCGTGTCAGCCAGTAGAATGGCCAGGCGTCGTAGCTGAGGCGCTGATCGTGATCCATGGCGATCAGGTCGAGGATCGGGGTCATTTCGGCAAGCTCTAAAATAGTTGACTAGTCACGTGAATCATGTTGCATTTGCCTTATGCCAGCTTCTTCACACAGTTCAATCCCGCAGCCCATGTCGCCGGATCCTGCCATTCTGGTCCAAACGCTCGACCTCGGTGGGGACAGCCATTGCGCCGCTGACGGCCTGCGCGTGGCGGTCAAGGATTGCATCGCCATTGCCGGGACCCGCACCGGCTGTGGCAGTGCCGCCTTCGATGCCGCACCTGTCGAAACGGCTCATGCCGCCGTGGTCGAGGCCTTGCTCGCGGCAGGTTGCCGGATCGTGGGCAAGGCCAACATGCATGAGCTGGCCTATGGCGTGACCGGGGCCAACGCCCATACCGGGACGCCGCTCAATCCGTTGTTTCCCGATCGCATCGTTGGCGGTTCGTCGAGCGGCAGCGCGGCTGCCGTCGCGGCCGGGCTCGTCGACTTCGCGATCGGCACCGATACGGGTGGCTCGATCCGGATGCCCGCCGCGTGCTGCGCGGTCTTCGGGCTCAAGCCCGGCTTCGGCGCGGTCTCGCGCGAGGGGGCGGTCCCGGCAACCAGCTCGCTCGACTGCATCGGTCCGTTTGCGCGAAACATGGCCATGATCGGTACCGCCATGGCCGCCATCTCTCCGGGCTTCACCGTGCCGTGTGCGGCCGAGGATTTCGTGCTCGGTCGTGTGGCGACGAGTGCGGATGCACAGATCGAGGCGGCGCTGGACAAGGTGCTGCAGGCGCGCAGCGCCGATGTGCGCCGGATAGAGCTTCCCCTGCTCGGTGCGGCTCACCGTGCCGGGATCACGATCATGGCTGCGGAAATGGCTGCGCTGTTCGGCCACCTCGTCGGCACCGGCAAGCTGGGTGCCGACATCGACGCACGTCTTGCCGCCGGATTGAAGGTCGACGCCGCCGCGGTGCGCGAAGCCGAGGCAGTGCGCACGCACTTCACCGCAGAAGTCGACGCTGCACTCGAGACCTGCGACGCGCTGGTTCTGCCGACCTTGCCGAGCGTGCCGCTACTGCTTCGAGAGGCTGGCGATGCGCAAGGCGCGCTGAGGCTGACCGAGCTAGTGCGCCCGTTCAATCTTTCCGGTCATCCCGCGCTTTCGCTGCCTACTCGCACTGCAAGTGGCCTTCCTGCGGGGGTGCAGCTGGTCGGAGCGATGGGAGCGGAAGCGGCACTGTGCGGGATCGGCATGGCGCTGGAAGGGGCACTGGAGGGGGCGCAGTGAGTGTACCCTCCGATCTCGCGGGGCTCGTCGAGCGGTTGACGCGGCTCGAAGCCGAAAGTGCGATCCGAGCGGTCATGGCGCGCTACATGGAAATCTGCGACACGCTCGGCCCGGATTCGCCGATGGCGGAGCTGGGCGCACTGTTCACTCGCGAGGCGGTCTGGACCGGTGTCGGTGCACGCTACGCCGGGGCCTTCGGTGGTCACGGGGGGCGCGAGGCCATCGTCGCCATGCTGGCACATTACCAGGGCGAGCCCGGCCGGCGCGCACCGCACTTCGCGATGAACGCGCACTTCCTTTCCTCCGAGACGATCCGCGTCGCCGGCGAGTCCGCGCGGGGGCAGTGGATGATGCTCCAGACCTCGACTTATGCCGACGGGCGCAGCGACTTGCGCTCGGCGCGGCTCAATGTCGCCTTCGCCTTCGAGGAAGGTGCCTGGCGCATTGCCCGTTTCGAGACCGAGAACCTCTTCAGCCGGCCAGTGGACCGGTGGGATGACCCGGCGCCGGTTACGGTGCCCGACCAGCAGACAGGAGAATGACGCTCATGGATATGCCGACAGGTGGCGCCGGCTATGGCGATCTCGTGCAGGACGATCGCGTCCACACCGCGCTCTACAAGGACCCGGCCATCTTTGACGAGGAGATGGAGCGGATCTTCAAGAACACCTGGGTCTGGGTGGCACACGCCAGCGAAGTGCCGCGCAAGAACACCTTCCGCAAATCCTACGTGGGCAAGCAGCCGGTGATCGTCACGCGCGACAAGGAAGAGAAGGTCCATGTCCTGCTCAACCGTTGCCGCCACCGCGCCGCGACCGTGTGCGAGAAGAAGGCAGGCAAGACTTCGGTCTTCGTGTGCCCCTATCATGGCTGGAGCTACAACCTCGACGGCAAGCTGCGCTCGGTGCCGCACCAGGCGGTCTATGGCGAAGGTTTCGACAAGGATGAGTTCCCGCTCGTCTCGCTGCGCACCGAGGAATACAACGGCATGATCTTCGCGACGTTCCGCGATGACATCGAGCCGCTGGAGGAGTTCCTGGGCGCGGCCAGGAAGTGGATCGACCTGTTCATGAAGCAGGGCGCGGGCTACCCGGTCAAGACGCTGGGCGAGCACCAGTTCCGCTTCCCGGGCAACTGGAAGATCCAGCTCGAGAATACCACCGACGCCTATCACTTCCCGATCGTGCACAAGACGTTCCTCGACAGCCTCGATGCCGAGACGGAGAACGTGTTCGACGTGCTCGGGCAGGGCGGGTGGGTCGAGGACCTGGGCAATGGCCATTCGCTCATGGTGATGATCCCCGATCTCGTCGATCTCGAGGAGAACCTCGATGCGCCGATCCCGGAACGCTTCGCCGAACTGGCCGAGGAACTGCGCGCTGAAGGGCATTCCGATCACGAGGTGCGCCGCATCGTGCGGGCCGTGGGCGGGGGCGGTTTCAACCTCAACCTGTTCCCCAATGTGGCCTGTTCGATGGCCTTCTTCCGCGTGCTGCGCCCGGTCAGCGTCGACGAGACCGAAATCCGCCACATCGCCATCGGCATGGACGGAGGGCCCGAGGCGGGCAACCGCATGCGCATGCGTCTTCACGAGCACTTCCAGGGGCCGATGGGCTTCGGTTCGCCTGACGATGCGGAAGGCTGGGAACGTGTCCAGCGCGGCTCGTCGGCAGGTGACGACCTTTGGATTCTCGTCAATCGCGGCAAGGAGCCGCTCGTCGGCCATGCCGCAGGCAGCAACGTGACCGACGTCAGCGCCGAGACTGGAATGCGCGCGGCCTATCAGCAGTGGAAGAGGATGATGTCGGCATGAGCACGAGCGAAATGACCCGCGAGGATGTCGCAGCGATCACGCTGGACGAGGCCACGACCTTCATCTGGCGCGAGGCTGAAATTCTCGATCGGCAGGACTACAAGGCCTGGCTTCCCCTGTTCACGCCCGATGGCCTCTACGTCATTCCGATCGAGCGCGACACCGGGGACAGGGCGGGGGAACTGAATATCGCCTACGACGATGCAGAGATGCGGGCGATGCGTGTGAAGCGGCTCAAGAGCGGTTTCTCGATCTCGTCTGCTCCTTCGGCACGTACGGTGCGCACCACCTCGCGTTTCGTGATCGAGCAGGGCAAGGATAACAGCGCGATCGTGCGCTGTGCGCAGATGCTGGTCGAGTACAAGTTCGAGCGTACCCGGGTGGTCGGCGCCGACGTGACCTATCGCCTCGTGCGCGGCCCCGAAGGACTGCGCATGGCGCGCAAGGAAGTGCTGCTGCTCAACTCCGACGATCCGCTCTGGGGCGTCGGCTACCTGTTCTGATCATTATTCGGGACGACGAGGCCCCCGTGCAGCTCAGTCTGCGCGGGGGCCTCCTGCATTTGGTGCCGGGGGGCGCTGCGAGGTGGCAGCGTGTCAGCGGCACTTGGGGTGCTGGTGGATGTCGACGATCGAATCGACCCTGCCGTCGGCGACCGCCATCTGGATGCATTGCGAGGAACTCGGGCGGTTCCAGATGGTGTAGGCGGTGGAACCCGACTTGAAGCCGTCGACGTTGCGGAAGCCGCGATCGCGCATTTCGCCGTCCGCGCTCGATGCCCGGGCGCCGCGCAGATCGGTGAACTTCGCGCTGCGATCGTAGCCTCCGTGACCGTGGTGGTCGCGCGTGTTGTTGTTGCGTTGCTGCACGCCCTTCGAATAACCACGGCTGTAGAAGCTGGAGCTGTCGTAGTTGTGATAGCTCTTGCTGTAGAGGCCATCGTTGAAGCCGCGGTCGTACTGGCGCTCGTCGTCGTGGTTGTCGAAGTGCTGTTTGTCGTCGTGATGGTCGCTCTTGTGCGCGAGCAGCGCGCCGAGCAGGGCCACGCCCGCGATCGCGGCAACGGCTGTTCCGGCATCACCGCTCGACTTGTGGCAATCGGAATTCTTGGCGTCGTTGACCGTCATCACGCGCCCGTCGGCCACTTCGACGACGAGGCAGTCCTTGCCGTCGTCATCCCACCAGTAGCTGTAACGCTCGTCGTAGTTGCCGCGTCGGCCATCGACGTAGTGCAGTCCGCGGGCGTTGAGTTCGCGCTCTGCCGAGGCGGCGCGCAGTCCGTTGAGGTCGGTAAAGTGCGAGGCCTTGCGGGCCAGCGCCGGAGTCACGGTCAGCGACGCAATCGCGGCAATGGTTGCGCTACGCGATAGAAAGCCTTGCATGTCCCACTCCCCTAATCGTTGAAATTCAGAGTCGTGGGCATGATGTACCCGCTGCAAGACGAGTCAATGTAATGATATGGAGATCTCTTGTTGCTTGGTGTGCCAGATGCTCACGATTTTGGGCATGTATTTGTAATAATTTCTGTTTTTATATGATCCTACGGCACTACCCCTTTTGGATAGTATGCTGCGAAAACCTTGTATCTGCGGGCAAAAAAATGGCCGGGATGGTTTCCCATCCCGGCCTTGTCCGAAGGTTCTTGCCTGCGCGCCACGAGGACGCGCAGGCTCGAAAGCCTTAACGGAAGAGCGAAAGGATCGTCTGCGGCGCCTGGTTGGCGATCGAGAGAGCCTGGACACCCAGCTGCTGCTGCACCTGGAGAGCCTGGAGCTTGGCCGATTCCTTCGCGAGGTCCGCATCCACGAGGTTGCCGATGCCGGTCTCGATGACGTCGGTGAGCGAGCTGTTGAATTCCAGCTGACCTTCGATCTGGCGCGAAGCCGCACCGAGGGTGCTCAGGTGGTCGTTGAGCGAGTCCGACAGGGTGTCGAGCGCGGTCACCGCGGTACCGGCGGTAGCAGCGTCGACCAGATCGGTAGCGCCGTCGAGAGCGCCGCCGCCGGTGCCGGCCGTCGTCAGTTCCGTCTCAAGGTCGATCGAAGCAACGTCGAGCGTGCTGCCGACGCTCACGTCGAGCGACTGCAGCGACTTGACCTCGCCACCGCTTGCGTCGAGCAGGTTGACGCCGTTGAAGTCCGAGGAGCTGATGATCGAGTCGATCTGCTTCTTCAGGTTGTCGTAGTCCTTGATGATGGCATCGCGGCTACCCTGATCGGTTTCGCTGGCGACCTCGTAGGCCTTCGACTTCATGTCGTTGACCAGGTCCGAGATCTGTTCGACACCCGACACGGCGACGTCGACAACACTCTTGGCGTTGTTGAGCGAGGACGTGACGGCGTTGAGGCCACCCATGTCGCCACGCAGGGTCTGCGCAACGGTGAACTTGGCCGAATCGTCCTTGGTCGAGCTGACCGAAAGACCGGTGGTGATACGGCTCTGGGTGACGTCCATCGACTTGTTGGTGGCGCTGAGCGACTGGAGAGCAGCCATTGCGCCGGTGTTGGTGTTAACGGAGAATGCCATAGTCTTATTCCTTCTTGGATTCTGGACCGATTCTGCGGTCCGGGCCGGAGTACGCCGACCCTCGTACGAAGCCCTAAGTAGAGTTCCGTATACCCAACTTAGAACATGCAAAGGTTGTCAGGTCGTTACGGTCGGGAATAATTTTCAGGCAGTCAGGTCTGCTAACGGACAGGAATAATGCGCAAAAAAGCCCTGCCCGGGGCTGAGCCGGACAGGGCCTTCGCTTGTCACGGGGCGCGAGGAATCGCGGGGCGACCTGTCCCGCGTCCGGTGGGCCTCAGAACGGGAATAGCGCGTCGTAGATCTGCTGGCCCCAGCGCGCCTGCTGCGCGTCGGTGAGCTGGCCGCGCCCGCCGTAGCTGATGCGCGCATCGGCGATCTGGCTGTGGCGGATCGAATTGTCGCGCGCGATGTCCTCGGGGCGGATCACGCCGGTGACGACGAGTTCGCGCAGCTCGTAGTTCACGCGTACTTCCTGGCGGCCACGGATCAGCAGGTTGCCGTTGTCCAGCACGTCGACCACCGTCGCGGCGATCGTCATGTTGATCTGTTCCGAGCGAGAGGTGTTGCCCGCACCGACCGAGCTCGACGAGGAATTGGTGTCGACGAGGTTGGCGGGATCGGGATTGCCCGGCAGGATCGAGGGAATCTTGCTCTCGAGGCCGAGCAGCGCGGCGATGCCGCCGCTTTCAGAGCCGTTGCGCGTGCGCGTGGTCGAGTTGTCGACGGTGGCGCTGTCGGCGATGTTGATGCGGATGGTGACGATGTCGCCGATGCGCGAGGCGCGCTGGTCGTGGAAGAAGGCGCCCGCGCCGGTGCGGAACAGCGAGGCGCCGCGCGGCGCATCTTCGCCTGCCCCGGCAGCGGCCTGCGCCTGTGCGGCGCGGGTCGCGGCGAGGTTGTTGCCCAGCGATGCCTCGGTGCGCGGGGCGACCGGCACTTCGGCGGCGCTCATCTCGGGGGCCTTGCCCACGTTCTTGAGCCGGCCCACCGCGCCGCATCCCGACAGCAGCGTGGCTGCGAGGAGGGCGGGGACGAGCGCTGCATGACGCGATTTCATCATCGGTATTCCTGTTCGTGCCGGGGGGAGGCGACTGCTCTTGCCGAGGCTGCTCTGGGGCTGGTTCTACTGGACCGGGATCGCGACCTCGCCGGTCGCTGACGCGATGCCGTCGAGAGTGCGGTTGGTGGCGAGGTTGACGACGCGCACGCTCTCGCCCTTGCCGGCATCGCCGAGCGCGCGCCCGGCGGCGGTGATCGTCATCGCTCCGCTCGAGACGGTGAGCATGACCGGCTCGCCCCGGCGCACGAGGCGCGGCGCGCTGATGTCGGTCATGTGCAGCGCCACGCCAGCGCGCAGGTTGCGCGTTGCCTCCATGCCGAGCAGGTCCTCGCGCGTGAGCGCGCGGCGCGCTGCGCTTTCGGGCAACTCGGCGGTCTCGAGGTCGGAGGCCGAGAGCAGCGTGCCGCGCTCTACCGGATGGGAGAGCACGACGACAGCAGCGGTATCGCCCGGCGCCGCGAGCGCGGGCGCGACCGCGAGCCCCGCGGCAAGGAGGGCGCCGGTCAGCGAAGGGATGAGGGCAGCGCGTCGCATCGGATCAGCTGATCTGCGTCGAGGTCGCCAGCATCTCGTCGGCGGTCTTGAGCACGCGGCTGTTCATCTCGTAGGCGCGCTGCGCGGTGATCAGCGCGGTGATTTCCGAGACCGGGTTGACGTTCGATGCCTCGACGAAACCCTGGCTGAGGGTACCGAAGGCGGGATCGCCAGGCGCTGCGACGTTGGGCTGGCCCGAGGCGTCGGTCTCGAGGAACAGGTTCGAGCCGATCGCCTCGAGCCCGGCCTCGTTGATGAAGGTCGCGAGCTCGAGCTGGCCCACGGTCTGCATTTGCGGCTGGCCGGCGATCTTGACCTGCACTTCGCCGGTCTTCGAGATGGCGACGTCGAGCGCGCCCTCGGGAACGGTGATGCCCGGCTGGATCAGGTAGCCCTCGGAGGTGACCAGTTCGCCCTGGTCGGAGAGCTGGAACGAACCGGCGCGGGTATAGGCGGTGTCGCCTCCGGGCATCGTCACCTGGAAGTAGCCCGGACCGTCGATGGCAAGGTCGTAGGTGTTGCCGGTGTTGGTCATCGCACCCTGCTCGGTGATGCGATAGATGCCGCCGGTGCGCACGCCCGAGCCGATCTGGATGCCCGAGGGCACGCGGGTGCCGTCGGCGCTGGTCGCCGCACCCGGACGCGAGGCCTGCTGGTAGAGCAGGTCCTGGAACTCGGCACGCTGGCGCTTGAAGCCGGTGGTGTTCATGTTGGCGATGTTGTTCGAGATGACATCGACGTTGGTCTGCTGGGCAAGCATGCCGGTCGAGGCGATGGAAAGACTGCGCATGGTGGCTCCTGAATTTCGCTACTGGATGCGGCGCTCGTTCTGCGGCGCCTGAATGGGATGGGTCGGGCGGCCGGTTCAGCCGATCCGCGAGAGGCGGTCGATGGCGCGCCGGCGCATCTCGGCAAGGTCCGAGGACATGCGCTGGCTGGTCTGGTACGAGCGCAGGATCTCGACCATGTGCGTGGTCTCGACGATCGGCTCGACGTTCGAGGCCTCGACCCCGCCGGTGCGCAGCCGCGCGCCCGCAGGCGTTCCGCCGGTACCGGTGAGGAGGCCATCGCCGCGCACTTCGAGCATGTTCTCGTCGGCAAATCCGGTTACCGCGATCCGGCCCAGCTCGCCCTGTTCGCCCATGACCGCGCCATCGGCAGTGATGGTGACCTTGCCGATTTCCTCTATGGGCACGTTGATCGGCTGGCCGTTGGCGTCGAGCAGGCGCTGACCGCCCGAGATGGCGAGATCGCCGTTCTCGAGCACCTTGATGAAGCCTGCGCGGGTATAGGCCACGCCGCCTGCCGGGTTCTCGACGTTGAGGTAGCCGGGACCCTCGATCATCACGTCGAGCGGATTGCCGGTCGCCTGGAAGGCGCCCTGGCTGGTGTCGTGGACGGTGCCGTAGTCGAGCACGAACGAGGTCTTGCGTGCGTCGGCGAGCGGGGCCTCCTCGGCATTCTCGACGTACTCATGGAAAACCGCGCCCTCGCGCTTGTACCCGACGGTGTCGGTGTTCGCCATGTTGTTGGCCGTGATGTCGAGCTGGCGCCGGAGCGCCTGTTCGTGGCTGAGCAGAACGAAGGAGGAAACGTCCATTTCCGGTCCCTTGCGAAAAAAGGTTCTCGAATATCGCCATTAGGCAATTTTTGCCGGTCGGCTCTCCTATAATAGACGGGAAAACCCGAATGCGGATGCGCGCCCGATGATTTCGAGACGGGCTGCATCTTCGAAAGCCGGAAGGGGGCTTGAGCGTGACTACCGAAGAGATCGTCGACGTACCCGCCGTCGATGTTCCTGCCAAAAAGCCTTGGAAACGGCCGGCTGTGCTGGCCGGTGCGGCCGTGGTGACGCTCGTCTGCGGCGGGCTGGGGGCCTTCGCATACCAGCGCATGGCATCCCCTTCGGAGGGGCACGAAGAGGTCGAGGCGGCAAAAAGTTCCTCCTATGTCGAGGTCCCGCCACTGATCGTGAACCTGCGTGGCGGATCGGAATCGCGCTTCCTCAAGCTGCGCTTCATCGCGGTGGCCGCCAACGACGAGACCGCCGACGAGGTCAAGGCCAAGCTGCCCGTCGTGCTCGACGCGCTGCAGCCGTTCCTGCGTGAACTGCGCCCCGAGGATCTCGACGGCTCGGCGGCGGTCTACCGGATAAAGGAGGAGATGATGCGCCGTACCAACGATGCCATCGGCCCCGACAAGGTGACCGACATCCTGATCCAGGACCTGGTGCAGCAATGAGCGAGAACCTCAACATGCGCGGCGTCGACAATGCGAGCGGCCACGCCGTCGGCGAAAGCGAAGACGAGGAAACCCCCTTCGCCATCGACCCGCGCTATGCCGACGAAGCTCGCGCTGGCGCAAGTCTCGCCCATCGCGAAAGCGGTGCGGTACGCTCCGCGGTCGATGAAGCGCGACGTACCGGCATCAAGGCGGTGATCGAATCCAACGTCGTCACCAACGAGCGCCTGCCGATGCTCGAGGTAATCTGCGAGCGAGTGGTGCGCGCGATCGCGACCAGCATGCGCAACCTCACGTCCGACGCGCTCGACGTGACTTTCGAGGAGATCACCTCGCCGCGCTTCGGCGACTACATGAACCAGGTCGAACTGCCTGCGATGTTCGGCGTGTTCCGGATCGCCGAATGGGAGAACTACGGTCTCATCACCGTGGATTCGAACCTGATCTATTCGGTCGTCGACGCGCTGCTCGGCGGGCGCAAGGGCGCGCGGCCCGAGCGGCTAGAGACGCGTGCCTTCACCAATATCGAGACGATCCTGATCTCGAAGATGGCCCAGCTCATCCTCGACGATTTCCGCGATGCGCTCGAGGTCATCCAGCCGGTTTCGATCCAGGTCGACCGGATGGAGACCAGTCCGCGCTTCGCCGCGATCGCCAGCCCCACCAACATCGCCGCCGTGGCGACCTTCAGGGTCGACATGGAAGGGCGCGGCGGGCGCTTCTCGATCATGCTGCCCTATGCGACGATCGAGCCGGTGCGCGAGAAGCTGCTCGAACGCTTCATGGGCGAGAAGTTCGGTCGCGACCGGATCTGGGCCGAGCACATGGCCAACGAGCTGTTCAACACCGAGGTGACGCTCGACGTCGTGCTCGGTGAGAAGGCGATGTCGGTGCGCGACCTCATGAACCTCGAGGTCGGCCAGACCATCGCCCTGGGCACGAGCCCGGAAAACTCCCTTCAGGTCCAGTGCGCCGGTGTGCCGCTGGGCCGGGCGCATATCGGTCAGCGCTCGAACAACATCGCCATCAGTCTCTCGACCGAGATCGCGAAAGGATACCCGAAATGACCATCGCTACCCTGATCAATGCCGTGGTGATCGTGCTGTGCCTTGCCGTGCTCGTGCAGGGCTGGCGGATGGACCGGCGCATGCGCGCGTTTCGCGAGAGCCAGCTGGGTGAAAGCGTCGCCCAGCTTGACCGCGCGACCGGGCAGGCCAAGCTCGTGCTCGGCCAGCTCAAGAGCCTGCTCGCGACCGATGGCCTGGCCCATGCCACCGCGATCACCTCGGCAGAGAACCTGCGCGACGAGCTCTCGGTCATGGTCGGTATCGGCAACTCGGTCGCCGAACGCATCGTCGAGGCAGTCTCGCAGGCCAATGGCCGCGATTCGGCCGAGGCGCGGGCGGTGATCGAGGCTGCTGCGCAGGTCGAGGCGGAGACCCAGGCCGAGGCCGAGGCCGCGCCCAAGAAGCCCGCACGCAAGTCCCCGCGCCGCCGCACTGCTGCGCGCAAGACCACGGCCAAGGCGCGCACTACCAAGGCGCCTTCTGCCAGGGCGAAGGCCGCTTCGGGAGGCACCGCAGAGGGCGAGGCGACTCCTGCTGCCGAGAAGAAGGTCGCGACCAAGAGCGCGGCCCGCGCCGACAACGATCAACCCGTAGAAAGCGAAGCGGCATGAGCTACACCTCCTCTCCGAAGGCGCCCTCGCGGGCCCTGCTGGTTCCTGCAGCCAGCCTTCAGGCGGCACTGCAGCCGATGGCACAGCCCTCGCGTCTGCTCGTGGGGTTCGCAGGCGTCGCGGTGGTCGCCAACGCGATGGCGCTGGTCACGCCGCAGGAATCGTTCGCCGCAAGCAAGGCTGCCGATACCGGGCGCATGGGCGCCGCGCTCAGCGATGCCGTTTCGCAGCGTGAGCGGGACATGGCCGCGCAGCGCAGCAAGCTCGAGATGCGCGAACGCGCGGTCAAGGCGAGCGAGGCGCGTCTTGCGGGGCAGGTCGACGAAGCCCGCAATTCTGCGCCCGATGTCGCCGCTGCCGGTGCGGACGAGGTCAAGCCGGACGTGCCTTACGATCGTCTGGCCAACATCTACCAGCGCATGAAGCCCGCGCGCGCCGCCCCGATCTTCGAGAAGCTCGACATCGAGGTTCAGTCGCAGGTTGCGCGGCGCATGCGCGATCAGGTCACCGCCCAGATCATGTCGAACATGTCTCCGGCCGCCGCCGTCAAGCTGTCGATGGCGCTCGCCGGGCGCAAGGTCGTCGATGCCAGGCCGACCGAACTTGCCGCCAAGTCGGCGGGCAAGTCGGGCGGGGGCGCCCGGTCCGGACGCTGAGGAGAGAAGCGGCGGTTAACCGTATGAAGTAACCGCGTTAGAAACAGGAAAGGGCCCGGACGTCAGTTGCGTCCGGGCCCTTTCCTGTTGGTGCGGGGCAAGGGAGGCGTCCGCCCCTCGTGAAGAGGGGGACTGCCCGGCTCAGCTGCCGAAGGCGCCGACCTTGACGATCAGCACGCGCGAGATCCGGGGGTCGACTTCGCGTGCTGCCGGGACGAGGGCCTCGCTCAGCTTGCCGGCATCGACCGCGGTGAAGGGCGAGGCGTGGAGCCGCGCGAATTCTAGCGAGGAGGCCAGCATCGCTGCGCGCAGCGCGGGCTTCTGCTTGTCCAGTTCTGCGGCATCCTCGGGTGATCCTGCCTCGATGACGAGGCTGAGATCGAGCTGCCCGTCGATCCGTCCCGCATCGATGATCGGCGCGGTAATATCCTCAAGCTGCACGAAACTCGCGGGATCGGCAGGTGTCGACCCGGCGGGCGCGTTGACTGCTGCCGTGCCCAGAGCGAGCGCCGGGACGGCTGCGAGCAGGCCCACGTCCTTCACGAAGGACAGAGTGGACGTAAGCGAGGACATCACGAATCTCCGGTGGAAGGCATTTCGCAGTCCTTAGAGGACCTTCCTTAACGCTTTCTCTCTATAATAGAGGGGTTCTCGAGGAGTTGGTACGCGTGAGTAACGATCAGCGCCCCGCAAGGGTCAGGGTCTTCAACTCGGGCAGCGGTTCGCGCGCCCGGGACACAGCTGCGCCGGATCGCAGGGCGCAGCTCGCTACGGCAGGGGCTGGCGCGCCCGGGGCCAAGGCCGCGGCGGCGTACCCGGCAGCCTCCGAGAGGCTGCGGACACGCCCGCGCCTGGGCATGATCGCGCTGTTCACGCTGAGCAGCCTGGCTGGCGCTGGAATCGTCACCTGCTGGCTGCTGTTCCCGCAGGTGCTGCCATGAAGCGCCCTGTCGCCCTGAGCGCAATTCTCGTGTTCGCCGTGCTCGACCAGAGTGGAACCGGGCTTTCCGCCGCCGTGGACACCCGGGACATTGCCGGGGAGGCCGCGAGTGCGGGTGCTTCCGGTGGCGAGAGCGATGACCAGCTCGCCGCCCGCATTCTGGGCGCCGACGGTGCCCGTGCGCGCTTGCCGGGCTTTGCCGCAAGGCTCGCGCAGGACCGCTCGATCACGGGGCCCGGGGCCTGGCACAAGCTGTCCGACGCGGCCGCCTGGAAGCGACTGAGCCGAGTTAGGCGCGGTGAGCTGCAGCAGGCCCGCTGGGACTATGCCCGCGCGCTTGTTGCGGCCGAGCGCGGCGCGGAGGCGGTCGGCGTGCTTGACGTCATGGTCCAGGACGATCCCGACCTTGCCATGGTGGACAATTTTCGCCTCGCGCGCGGTGCCGCGCTCATCGTGCAGCGTCGCTACGAGGCAGGCCTTGCCTCGCTCGATACGCCGGGCCTGCACGATAATCCGGAGGCCTGCGCCTGGCGTATGCGCGGCCTTGCCCAGAGCGGATTCGCGGACAGTGCGCTGCAGCAGCTTGGCTGTGTCGGCCATACGCTCGAGAAGCCGCGCCCGGCAGCCTTTTTCCTCGCCGCCGCGCGTGCCGCGATCGAGGCCGGCAAGCCTGAGGCGGCGATGCGCTGGCTCGAACCGCTGCCCGACCGCGACCCGGCGGCCAACCTCTACCGGGGGCGGGCGCAGCTTGCGCTGGGCAAGGGCGACGCGGCGCGCCTGCGGTTTTCGCGGGTGGAGGAATCGGGCACGCTCGAACAGCGCACCGATGCGCGTCTGAGCAAGGTCGAGGCCGAGGTCGCGGCCCATACGATCAAGCCACGCGAGGCGCTGCGCAAGCTGGATCGCATCCGCTATTCCTGGCGTGGCGACCAGATCGAGGAACGCGCGCTGCGCCTTTCCTACAAGCTCAACGACGACCTCGGCGACCTGTCGGGAGCGCTTGCGAGCGGCGCACTGCTGTTCCGCCATTTCAACGCGGCCCGGCAGGGTACCGACTTCCTTCCCGAGCTGCGCGGCAAGCTCGCCGGAGCCTTGTCGCCCGAGCGCAAGTTGCCGCTCGAGCAGGCGGCGGGCCTCTACTGGAACTACCGCGATCTCGCCCCGGGTGGTTCCGAGGGCGATCGCATGACCAGCCAGCTTGCCGCACGGCTTCAGGCTGCCGGTCTCTACGAGCGCGCAGCCGATCTGCTCAGCTACCAGCTGTTCATGCGCGCCGGGCAACTGGCGCGTGGACCGCTCTCGGCGCGCGTTGCCTCGCTCTACGTCCTCGCTGCAAGGCCCGACCGTGCGCTCGAGACGCTGCGCAAGTCGGATGATCCCTCTTTGCCCGAGGACATGATCGCCGCGCGCCAGCGGGTCGAGGCCGTCGCGCTCAACCAGATCGGGCGGCCCAAGGAGGCGCTCGCGGTGCTCGAGGCGGTGCCCGGCAGCGAGGCGCTGCAGGCCGAGATCCTGTGGAAGCGGCAGGAGTGGGAGCGTTACGCGGCAGCCTCGGGCCAGACGCTGCCGGGCTCGGGCGCCCTTGACAAGCTCGGCCAGGCGAGTGTGCTGCGTCAGGCCATCGCGCTCGCCATGCTAGGTCGCGAGGCTGAGCTTGCCGCGCTCAACCAGCGCTATGGCGCGGCTTTTGCGAAACTGCCTTCCAAGGCAGCCTTCGAGCTGCTCACCGGTGCGCCGGGCAATGTCAGCCCTGCAGCGCTCAGCCGGGCCCTTGCCGCCTTGCCCGCGAACAGCCCGGCAGGCGATATCGGTGACCTGCTCGAACAGGCTCCCCCCGTCGGCGCGGCAGGCGACTGAGGCTGCCGTCCAGACGCGAGGAAGGGGGCGGCGCCCCCGGCACTGCCCCCTTCCTCGCGTGTCCCTCCGAGGCTTTCAGCCCGGTCCGGGCAATCAGATGTAGTTGGTAAGCGAGAGGCTCGAGAGGCGCGCGAAGACCGAGTAGCTGGCCTCGAGCACGGTCTGGCGCTGCGAGATCTGCATCGCGACCTCGGCCATGTCGGCATCCTCGATCGAGCCGATCACGTCGGTCAGCAAGTCCGAGCGTTCGTCGGCGCGCTCGGCCATCATTTCGGCCCGGTTCTGGTTGCGCCCGTTGACCGCATTGGCCGCACGCACGTCGCCAAGGCCTGTATCGAACTGGTCGAGCGCGGTGCGGATCGCGTCCATCTGCGCATCGGTCAGGGTGTCGCCGAAGGGACCGGCCGCAGCGAGCGTGCCGAAGGCTGCAACCAGATCGGTTGCGACGTCGCTGGCGAGGATTCCGTATTGCAGGTCGACCCCGTCGCCGACGCGGCTGGACTGGCGCACCGTGTCGTTGGCGAAGGCATCGGCCGGGTCAAGCGTGGCAAGCTCGGAGAGGTCGGTGGGAATGAAGGGCTTGGTCTTGCTCTGCGATCCGGCGAACAGCGAGACCCCGCCCGATGCCGCGTTGAGGTTCGAGCGCATGTCGTCGAAGGCCGCCTCGAGCGTATTCTGCAGGCCGGAGGAATCGTCCGTGCCCAGAGCAGTGAGCAGGCGGGTGCGCAAGTCGGTCACGGTGTTGTCGATCTGGGTGAGGCTGGCATCGTAGATGGACAGCGTCGTCGACAGGTAGGTGGCCGCAGCCTTGTAGGAGCTTTGTTGGGCGAGCATCGAGCGCGCCGAGAGCGCGCGCGTCGCATTGAGGCCCAGTCCGGCGTAGTCGTCCGCCTTCTTGCCGGTCGAAAGCTGGACCTGGCTCTCGGCGAGGTTGGACTGCGTGCGGGCCATCGAACTGGCCAGCGTGCGCTGCAGGGGAATGGTGGCGACCCGGGTCATCTTGCGGTTCCTTATCCGACCATTTCAATCAGGGCATCGTACATCTGCGAGGCGGTGGTCATGACCCGCGCCGCTGCGGAATAGCTGTTCTGGAGGACGACCATCTGCGCCAGTTCCTCGTCGATGTTGACGCCAGCATAGCTGTCGCGCCGGTCGACCGCATCGGTGAGGCGGGCCGAGTTGTCGCGGTAGGCGGTGGCTGCGAGCGAGGCCGCGCTGCCCACCCCGCCGAGCAGGCGGTTGGTGAAGGTCTCGAGGCTGGCCGAGCCGTCCTTGCCGAAATCGACACTGCCGGAGATGGCGTCGAGAAAGGCCTGGCTGTTGCGCAGGTCGCCGGGGCCGATTGCGGCCTCGCCGGGTAGCGCATCAAGCTGCAGCTGCGCCAGCGGTACCCGCGTCGTGCTGGCAAGCATCGCTGCGGTGACTTCCGCCGTGGCGACGCCGCTGGCGGTTCCGCTCAGGCCAGAGAGTGCGGAAAACGACAGGCCGGTCCCCAGACGATCGGTCGAGTCCGAAGTGATCGAGACGCTGGCGCCTGCTGCGGCATTGCTCTCGGCGAAGAGCACGCGGCCACGTGCATCGAGTGAGAAGTTGCCGTAGTCGGCGAGCGGGCTGGCGTTCAGCTCGTCGACCAGATCGCTCCAGGCAGGGCCGGAGCTGCCGGTGAGGGCATATTCGGCCAATGTCTTGCCGGTGGAATCGCGCAGCACCAGCTGCGCGGTCTCGCCCGCTCCGAAACCGTGCGGGTCGGTGCCGGTGAAGCCTGATGGCGCCAGTGCACTCGTCGAGGAGCGGATCAGGTTGTTGAGCCCGAAGAACTGCGAGAAGCCGACGCCTGCACGCTCGCTGGGGCTGTCCGGATCCTGCGCGACGATGATGCCGTTGCCGGTCTTCGCGGCGCTGATCGAGAGCACGCCGTCCTGGAAGCTCGCTGTCGCATCGGTGCCGAGCGCGGTGTTGATGGCATCGAGGGCGTCGGCCACTGTCGCGCCTGGGGGAAGGGCGTCGAAGTCGACCGGGACCTTGCTCTGCAACACGCCGCTGGCATCGACGACGGCAAAGATCACGCTGCCGCTGAAGCCGAAGCGATCGGTCTCGACAAGACCGTTGGCCTGCCCGGTCAGGGTCTGCGGCGCAGGCAGCGAGGTGCCGTTGTTGGCGACCTGGTTGAGCGTGGTGGCAAGCCCGGTAAACAGTTGGCCCAGCTGCTCGGAAAACTCCGGCAGAGCGCGGTCGCGCATGTCGATCAGCCCGCCCAGCTTGCCGCCGACGGCGCTCGAATTGATCACTTCGCCGGTCGAGGCGCCAACGGTTCCGTTGTCAGCGGCGAAACGGATGTCGATCGCGGGATAGATTGCCTGCGAGGCGCCGCCGCCGGTGGGATAGCTCAGCTGGCGCAAGCGCTTGTCGAGCAGCACCTGTCCCGAGGCGGTGTCGATGGTGACGCGCCCGTCGGACTGCTCGCGCACGCTGACGTCGATCAGTCCGCTCAGCTCTTCCAGTGCCGTCATGCGCTGGTCGGCCGGGCCCGAAGTGCTCTGGCCCAGGCCCTGCAGGCGTGCGATCTCGGCGTTGTAGTCATGGACCTGCTTGAGCAGGACGTTGACCCGTTCGACGGTGTCACCGACCTCGCTCTCGACGTCGGCCTGCAGCGCCGAGATGTCATCCTGCAACTGGCTGATGGTGGTGATCGTGTCCTGCACCGCACCGGTGAACAGCGCGATCGATTCGGGCGAGCCCTGCAGCGAATCGATCTCGGCCGCAGTGCTCGAGATCGATGTCAGCCGCGCGGTCAGGTTGCTCGATGAATCGGTGGAACCCAGCAGTGCCTGGAGTCGGTCGAGATAGTTCGCGGTTGCCTCCGCCCGTCCGGCCGCGCCGCCGCGCTGGTAGACCGCGTTCTCGAGGAACTTGTCGGCGACGCGCGTCGGCTCGCCGACCACCACGCCGTTGACCACGCCTCCCGCGACGCCGGTGGCGAGCGAGACCTTCTGGCGCGCATAGCCCGGCGTCGAGACGTTCGCGATGTTGTTCGAGACCGTCTGCATCCCCGACTGCGAGGCCGAGAGGCCGGAAATGGCCGAGCTGAGGATCGAGTTGAGAGACACGGGCTGGCGGCTTCCTGAATGCTGTACGGGGCTGAGATCGCGGGAAATGGGGCAGGGGGCGACCTCTCAGGGCCGCCCCTTGCGCATCAGCGCTTCAGGTTCGAGACTTCCTGCAGCATTTCGTCGACCGTGGTGATGATCTTGGAAGAGGCGCTGTAGGCGCGCTGGAACAGGATCATGTTCGAGAACTCCTGCGCGAGGTCGACGTTCGATGCCTCGAGCGTGCTCGCCGAGACCTTGCCCGCGCCCAGCGAGCCGGGCTCGTTGATCGAGGCGCTGCCGGACTGCTGCGAGACCTGGTAGGCATTGCCGGCGATGCGGGTGAGGCCATCCGGGTTCTGGAAGGTGGCGATCGGCAGCTGGTAGATCGCCATGGTCGTGCCGTCGTCGAAGATCGCGCTGACAACGCCCGTGTCCGAAATCTCGACCGAGGCGACGGTGCCGAGCATGCCGCCGTTGACGTTCGAGGAAAGCAGCGTCGAGGTGCTGGCGAACTGGGTGAGGCCATCGAGCTGGCCGTTGGTGCCGAGGTCGAGAGAGATCGGCTGCGAGCCGGCGCCATTGGCCCAGCCCAGCGAGATCGAACCGAACAGCGCCGGGTCCGAGGCGTTGGCGTCGATGCTGCCGTCGGCGTTGAACACGACGGCGCCGCTGGCGATCACGCCATTTGCATCTGCGCCGCTCGCAATGTCGGCCGGATTGCCCGCGATCTCGGCGATCCACTGGTTTGCCGCGGTCTTGACGAAATTGAAGGTCAAGGTGTGCGTCGAGCCCTGCTCGTCGAATACTTCGACCGAGCGCGAGAACGAGGGGGTAACCGCGCCGGTGGTCATGTCGCCCGCGGTATAGGGCAGCTGCGCGGCATCGAGCGGCGTCGTGTTCGAGTTGAGGTTGGCGCGAAGCGCGATGTTGGTGGTCGGCTGCGCCGCGCCGGTCATCGCGGCGGGCTGCACGGGCTGCAGCGCGGAGAGGTCGCCGTTGTTGGTGAAGTTACCGAAGGAGTCGAGCGGCCAGCCGGTCAGGTAGAGCCCGGCGGTGTTGCGCAGGTAGCCCGAGCTGTCGGTGGTGAACGAACCGGCGCGCGTATAGGCGATCGCGCTGTCGGCGTCGGCACCGGTGCGCACGACGAAGAAGCCGTCGCCATCGATGGCGATGTCGGTCAGGCTGCTCGAGGCCTGCAACATGCCCTGCTTCGAGATCAGCGCCTTGGGCGAGGCGGTCACGCCGCCGGCCGAATAGCTGTTGCTCACCGAACCGTCGGTGACAAGCGTCTGGAACTGCGCCGAGACCCCCTTGTAGCCGGTGGTGTTCACATTGGTGATGTTGTCGGCCACGGTTGCCATGGCGCTGGCCTGCGCGCCGAGACCCGACACGCCTGCATAGAGGGCTGAATAGAGGCTCATTCCAATCTCCTGTCGATCCGGCTGGTCGGACAAGCACTTCCGGCAACCTAACAGGGGCATTGTAGAGGGTCTTCACGTGCGCGCGGCGTGGTGGCGCAGAAAAAAATGCTGGCCCGCGGTCACTTTCGAGCAAGGATTCATCCTATAAAGTAGGTAATCTTGACTAGGGTCCCAAGGCATGACGCTTCGTATTTCGCTTCGTAACAACGAGCAGGTTATCGTGAACGGGGCGGTCCTGCGCTCGCAGGGGCGAACCGACCTGATCGTCGAGAACAACGCGATGATCCTGCGCGGACGCGACGTGATGAAGCCCGAGGATGCCGACACCCCCGCCAAGCAGCTCTATTTTGCGACGATGATGGCCTATATCGACCAGGATGAGCTGGTCGAGCACCGCAAGGCCGTGCTTGCCCGCCTCGAGCAGCTGCTCGGCGCGCTCGAGAATCCGGAGGCCAAGTCGGTCTGCATCCGTTTCGCACAGCATGTGGGCTCGGGGCAGTTCTACGCAGCGCTCGTCGATTGCCGCTGGCTGATCGGTTACGAGGCCGAGGCACTCGACCGGCTCGCAGGTCCGTTCTCCGGACAGGGCGGCGATGGCGGCGTGTCTGCGGACACGCCGGACGTTTGAGGCGCGGGGGATGAACGCGCTTGCAGCAGCTGCAACGGGCCTGCGCATGCTCAGCCCCGATGTGCGCTACGGCCAGGTCGTCGCCGTGCGCGGCGCATTGATCGAAGTCGAGGGGCTGAGCGGGGTTGCGCAGATCGGCTCGCGACTTTCGCTGGGCACCAACGGTGCGCGGGTCGAGGCGGAAGTCACCGGGCTCGACCGTGACATTGCCCATTGTCTGCCCTTCAGCGAACCGCAGGGCATCGCCACCGGAGCGCGCGCCGACCTGCTTGCCAGCCAGTTCGCGCTGCGTCCCTCGGTCGGCTGGCTGGGGCGCATGGTCGATGGTCTCGGCCGCCCGATCGATGGCAAGGGCCAGCTGCCGCAAGGCGCACTGTCCTGTCGCATCAAGGCCTCGCCTCCGCCTGCCTCCTCGCGCATGCGCGTGGGCGAGCGTCTCTCCACCGGGGTGCGTGCGCTCGATGTATTCGCGCCCGTCTGCCGCGGGCAGCGCATGGGTCTGTTCGCAGGCTCGGGCGTCGGCAAGTCGGTGCTTCTCTCGATGCTCGCGCGCTGGACCGATTGCGACGTGGCGGTGATCGGCCTGATTGGCGAACGCGGCCGCGAAGTGCAGGAATTCGTGCAGGAGGAGCTGGGTCAGCTCGGTCTCGCGCGTTCGGTTGTTGTCGTCGCGACCTCGGACGAGCCCGCGCTGATGCGCCGCCAGGCCGCCTGGACGACGATGGCGGTCGCCGAATACTTCCGCGATCAGGGCCTCAACGTGCTGTGCCTGATGGACTCGGTCACCCGCTTCGCCATGGCCCAGCGCGAGATCGGCCTCGCCAGCGGCGAGCCGCCCGCAACCAAGGGTTACACCCCGACCGTCTTCGCCGAGCTGCCGCGCCTGCTCGAGCGGGCAGGCCCCGGTCTTGCCGGGCAGGGCTCGATCACCGGCCTGTTCACCGTGCTGGTCGATGGCGATGATCACAATGAGCCGGTCGCCGACGCGGTACGCGGTATTCTCGACGGGCACATCGTGATGAGCCGCAAGATCGCCGAGCGCGGTCGTTATCCCGCGATCGACGTGCTCAAGTCGGTTTCGCGCACGCTGCCTGCCGCGCTCGATGCAGGGCAGAACCATGCGCGCCTCACCGCGCGTCGGGTCCTTTCCACCTTCCAGGACATCGAGGAAATGGTGCGGCTGGGCGCCTACCGCGCCGGCTCGAGCCCCGATGCCGACCATGCCATCGCGCTCGCGCCGCATATCGAGGCGCTGCTCAACCAGGATCGTCAGGAGCGCTCCTCTGCCGACGAGAGCTTTGCCGGGCTGACGCAGCTGCTGGATCCTTCGAGCGAGGAGGCGTTGCATGAAGACGCCGTATGATACCGCGATGCGTGTGCGCCAGCGCGAGGTCGACCAGATCAGTGCCGCGATCAGCGCCGAGGCGAACGCGCTTGCCCAGACCGAAAGGCGCGGCGAGGAAGTGAGCGCGGCGATGCGGCGCGAGGCGGACCTTGCCGCGGCCGATTTCGGGGTGAGTGCTCACGCCTACCTCGCGCGCCAGCGTGCGGAGCGCCAGCGGCTGGCACAGGACCGGGTCGCGATCTCGGGGCGTCTCGAGACGATGCGCGCCAAGGCGGTCGAGGCGTTCAGTTCGCTGCGCGCGATCGAGAATGCTGCGGCGGCTTACCGCGCCGAAGCGGAGCGCATCGAGGCCAGCGCCGAGCAGGCCGAGGTCGATGACCGCTCGGCAGCCACGGTGGCCGGTGCAAGGCGTGCAGCGGCCGGCAAGGCTGCGCGTGTCGCGGCGGGCAGGAGCCGCTCGTGAGTGCCCTGCCGCCGGTGAATGCAGCGGCGATGTCGAGCGCCGATCTCGCCGCGCTGACGCCGGCGCAGCGCGCGCGGGTCATCTATACCCAGGCGCGCAGCGAGGTGTCGGACCGGTTGTGGCAGGCAGCGTTGGGCGATGGCGGCGAGGAAGGGCGCAGCGGCGATCGCTTCAACGCCGCCGGACGTCTTGGGGGTCTGGCTGACCTGCTGGGCGGTGTGGACCGCTCGGCCACCGGCCGCACGGACAGCCTGCTCTCCTCTTTCACGACCTTGATGCTTCCCGAACAGCGCGGCGAGCCATCGACTTGTGGCGGCGTAGGGCTCGCCGGGCCGGGGACCGCGCTCGATCCCGATGCCGATGCAGCAGCGCGTAGCGGTAGCGGCGGGGATGGGCACGGCGACACCGCCGCGCAGGCCAGCGCCGGGCTTTCGGCGGGACCGAATGCCCGTTACTCCGGCGCGCTTGGCGCAGCGGCGCAGCGCACCGGGCTACCCGCCCCGGCGCTGGCCTCGATCATCGATGCCGAGGCGGCCAAGGGCGCTGACGGCAGCTGGCAGGCCTATTCGCGTAACGCCCGATCGAGCGCGGCGGGTCTTGGCCAGTTCATCAGCTCGACCTGGCTGGGCGAGGCGCGACGCGAAGGGACCTGGCTCAACGCCATGGCAAACGAGCGTGGCTGGCTGGATCAGCGCGGGCGCATCCGTCCCGGTGCGCGCAGCGACCTGCTTGCCTTGCGCTACGATCCGGTTGCCTCGATCGAGGCGACGGCGGACTATGCCCGCGCCAACCTCGATGGCCTGCGCAAGGCAGGCGTTGCCGTCGGCTCGTCGGTCGAACAGCTCGCGCACGCCGCCTACCTCGGCCATCATCTGGGGCAGGGCGATGCGGTGCGTTTCTACCGCGGCGAGATCGGCAGCGATCGGGCACGCGTGTTGCTCAACGCGCAGATTGGCACCGAAAAGGCCAGCCGACGTATCGCCGCTGCCGGCAGTGCTGTCTCGGCACACCGCGCCTGGCTGCTCGACTATGTGGGACGCAACGTGCGTCCCCAGGCCTTTACGTCCTGATCGCGCGTCGTCTCTGATTCGACCTGCCCCGCGATTCGGCGATGCCCGCAGGTCCTTTCCCTCGTGATTGTCCTCAACGCGCTGTGACCACGCTAGCACGCAAAACCGGGTATCGGACGCCGCAAATCACAAATTTACAGGATAATCCTTGATTTTAGATATAGGAGTAATAAACCTTTAACGATTCAATGGGAATTTACCATTGTTTGAAGGGCCGCTGCCAACGGGGGTGCAGGGGTTCAAAGACCCGAGGATTACCATGTCTAAAACGTCCGATGCGCTTGAGGCGGCGGTCGCGTCCATCCTGTCCAGGCAGGTCGCGGAAGGTCAGCCTAAGACGGCCCGTCAACGTGCCGAAGACGACCGTACCTTTTCCTATATCCTTAAGCTGATCGCGCCGCGTATCCGCCACTTCATTCGCCAGTACGGGCTTGTCGCCCACTGGGAGGATGCCGAGCAGGCCTGCTCGATCGCGGTTCACCGTGCCATTCAGGCCTACGATCCGGAAAAGGCGCAGTTCACGACTTTCGTGAACTGGCAGATTCGTGGCGAGCTGCAGAGCCTGCGCTTCCGTCTCATGACCGACCAGCGCCCCTCGGCGCGCAAGGTCGAGGCGACCACGGTTTCGCTCGATGCCTTCTCGATCAACGAGGACGGCGAGGATATCTCAGCCGTGGCCTCGATCGAGGACGAGGATGCTCTTATGCGCACCGAATCCGGGGCATCGGATTATCTTGCCGAAGCCGCAATGGGCTCGCTTGCCGACAGCTACATCGAGCACTTGCGCAACATGGGCATGGAACGCCTGCGCCGCCAGGCGCGCCAGGAGCAGAAGCAGCGTATCCGCGCCGCGCGCCAGCAGGGCGTGCCCGCAGCAGAGCTGCGCACCCCGCTGTGGCGGGCCGAGGCCGAGCGTATCGACGAAAGCGGTCTTGCCGAGCTCGAAGAGCGCCTCGATCACAACCGTCGCATCGTCGAGCACCGGCTCTTCGGGCTGGCCGCCGAGAGCATCGAGGGTGAGGACGAGGAGGCCAGCAACCTGCGCGAACGCGCACGCCAGATCGCCAAGCGGGCAGCGCGCACGATGAGCGAACTGGCCGGGGCCGATCCGCGCTTCGCGATGATGGCCGAATACAACGAGGCCATGGTGCGCGAGAGGTCGGTCCACTGAGATCGCGTGGACCAGCCTCGCGCTGACCTGTCGCTTCGTCGAGTTGCCGCCACCCGAGGCGGTCGTGAAAGATCGGGACGAGCACCGAGCCTGCGGAGTCGCAATAGAGAGGCGCCACCTTCCGGTAACTGGAAGGGGCGCCTTTCCTGTATCGGTCGAATTTGAGGCCATCGCCCGGCGCATGGCCAGAAGCCCGCCAGCGATCGTCGATCGTGGCGGGCTTCTGGCGCGTCGGTGCGGTGACGTCGGGTTCAGCCCGCAGTGGGCTGCAGCGTCTCGGCCTGGGCGGCGCCGTTCTCGTTCGAGAGGCCTTCGATGATCGCGCGGTTGACCACGATCAGGTCCTCGATGTCGCCGCGCCCGGCCATGACCTGCGAGGTGTACTTGTCGACCCACAGGCCGATCGAGATGATCCGTCCGCGCAGGTCGTCGGGCAGCTGGTTGCCGTTCGCGGCGCAAAGGTTTGCAAAGGTATTCCACACCACGCGGTTGCGGTGCAGCGTCGCCATCAATGCGCCGCCCCGCAGATCGGCATCGCGCGCGGCGATCATCTCGCCGGTAATCTGGCTCATCAGGCGGTACTCGTTACCGCGCGGCGTGGCCGCGACCTGTTGGGCGCGGCGATAGGCGTTGATCGACATGATCGCTCCCTGAGGAAAATGCTATCCTCCATTATAGTGCAGGCCACGCGTGGTCGGTCGCGACGATGCGTCAAGTTGCTGCGCACAGTGCCGCGAGCGTCACGGGGCCGGGCGCAGGGCTGCGCAAAAAATGCGCGCCCCTGCGCCCGTATTTCCCTGCGGTCTTCCTATAGTGAAAAAGTCGGACCCGATCCTTTACCAACAGCGGACACCCCCATGCTCAACGCCGTCGGCCTCATCATCATCCTGCTCTGCGTCTTCGGCAGCTTCCTGATGTCGGGTGGCAACATGGAGGTCATCCTCCACGCGCTCCCGCACGAAATGATGGCCATTGCCGGGGCTGCCGTCGGTGCTTTCGTGCTCGGCAACTCGATGGGGGCGGTGAAGCAGACCTGGGCCGGGATCGTGCGTGTCTTCAAGGGCAGCCGCTGGACCGAAAAGGACTTTCGCGACCTGCTCACCGTGATGTTCACGCTCATCGCAACGTTCCGCAAGGAAGGCGGTTCGGGGATCGAGAAGCATATCGATGCGCCCGCGCAGAGCCCGGTGTTCCAGCGCTTCCCGCGCATCCTTGCCGACAACGGGCTGGTCGAGTTCATCTGCGACTACCTGCGCATGATGACCGTGAACTTCGAGGATCCGCACCAGCTCGCCGAGGCGATGGAAGGCGACATCGAGCGCCATCACGAGGAAGAGCTGATCCCGCAGCACGCGATCCAGATGATGGCCGACGGCCTGCCTGCGCTGGGCATCGTCGCGGCCGTTCTGGGCGTCATCAAGACGATGAGCTCGATCGACCAGCCTACCGAGATCCTCGGCGCGATGATCGGCGGTGCGCTCGTCGGCACGTTCCTGGGCGTTCTGCTGGCCTACTGCCTCGTCGGCCCGATCGCGCAGAAGCTGCTCCAGATCGTCGATTCCGACCTCAAGCCGTACCTCATCGTCAAGACCGCGATTGTCGGTCACGCGCAGGGGCAGCCGCCCGAGATCGCGGTTGAGCTGGCACGCCGCATGACGCCTTCGGCCTATGCGCCCTCGTTCACCGAGCTCGAGGCCGCGCTTGACGAGGTCAAGGGTGAACTCAACGCGCCGCGCGCTGCCGCCTGACCTGCGGCAAGGCTGAACAGCGATGAGCAACCACGCCCCTGTCATCATCCGCAAGGTCAAGAAGAACAAGCACGGCGGCCACCACGGCGGTGCCTGGAAGGTCGCCTATGCCGACTTCGTGACCGCGATGATGGCCTTCTTCATGTTGCTGTGGTTGCTCTCCAATCCGGACAAGGAGCAGCTCAAGGGGCTCGCCGAATATTTCTCTCCGTCGGAGAACCAGCCCGCGCCGCCCGCGACGCTCACCAACCTGCCCGGCTCGCAGCCGGGCCTTGGCGGTCACAGCCGCCGCGCGCAGTCGGAAGACCAGAAGGCGATGGGTGTGCGTACCGCCGAGGCAGGGACGCGCGGTGCGGCGCGTGGCGGCGAGGCCAACGTGCCCGAGGCTGCGCTGCGCGTGATGGCGCAGGAGATGCAGCTCGCGCTTGATCCGCCGGCCGACCCCACCGGAACCCGGGAAAATCTCCAGGTCGAGCCGACCCGCGAGGGCATGCGCATCCACCTTGTCGACAGCCGTGCGCGCTCGATGTTCCGTGGTTCCACCTCCGAACTCAACCCTTATGCGCGCGACATGCTGCGTCGTATCGCCGGTCAGCTCTCCAGCACGGCGGGACAGATCGCGATCGAGGGCCATACCGATTCCGTCGGTGGGCAGAGCGAGGGCAACTGGCAACTTTCCGCTGCGCGCGCGCTCGCAGCGCGGCGCGCCATGGTCGAGGCCGGGCTCCCGGTCGACCGCTTCAATGAAGTCGTTGCGATGGCCGGTAGTGATCCGGTCTATCCCGACCAGCCCGACCGCCCGGAAAACCGGCGCGTGACCATTGTCGTCCTGGCCGAGCCTTCGGCGCTCCCGCAGGACGCCAGCTTCAAGTTCTGACCGGCCCGGCCGGTCGCCCGCAACGGAAAGCCTCGCAGTGAGCAACAAGATCCTGACCGGCCTCGTGATGCTGGTAAGCGGTACCGCGATCGGCGGTGCCACCGCCTATGGGTTGATCAATTTCATGCCGCAGGTCCTGCCGGCCTTCGAGGCACCGGCCGCTGCGAGCGAGTTCATGGAAATGCCCCCGGTGATGGCGCCGCTGGTCGATAAGACCGGCAAGCTGATCGGCTATGGCGCCTTCGAGATCCAGTACGAGGTGCCTAAGGGCGAGGCCGAGGAGATGGCGGCGAGCATCCCCGTCCTGCTCGACGCGATCAACATGCGCACGTACCGCGCGCCGCTCGCCGGTGGCACGGATTCGGTGATCCCCAGCCTCGGTGCCTTGCGCAAGGTGCTGCTCGAGGCTGGCGCAGAGGTCTATGGCAAGGAGCGCATCCGCTCGGTCGCCATTACCCGCGCCTCGCCGGTCTGATCCTGCGCGGCCGCGTTCAGCTCACCCAGACGAAGCGCACCAAGCCCATCGCGAAGGCGAACAGGAAGGCGTAGCCGAACCTGTCGAGCCGCACGAGGTCCTGCCCGCGCTTCGCGCGCAGCCTGCCGACAAGCATCATCACGAGGCCGATCACGACCGGCGTGACGATGAGGTTCGCCAGCCGCAGCTGCGGCGCGGCAATCGGCGAATGGGGCAGTACGAGGAGGCTGACAGCGCCGGCGATCAGGCCGAGCAGCACGAACCCGATCGCGGCGTAGACCGGGTGCCAGGGGCGCTGGACCGTCTCGGCCAGCGAATGCATTCCCAGTTCCACCAGTGCCTCGATGACCAGCTGGAGCAGGACCTCGCCGAAGATCTGGAAAAGGAATTCAAGGAGCACTTCCATCACCTGACCCTAGGGTGAGGGAGAGGATAGGCAAGCGAAAACAGCTGTTTGCACGGGCATGTCGCGGGTCTCGGCTGCTGGCGTCGGCACGCAAAAAGAAAAGGCCGGCGCAGGGCCGGCCTTTTCGGTTCCAGGAGCGGGGTGGGTCGTCAGCCCGAGGCCGCGAAACTCTTTATCAGCGAGCCTGCGACGAGCGCCCAACCATCGACCAGCACGAAGAAGATGATCTTCATCGGCATCGAGACCGTGGCGGGTGGCAGCATCATCATGCCCATCGCCATGAGCACCGCGGCGACCGCAAGGTCGATGACGAGGAAGGGCAGCAGCAGCAGGAAGCCGATCTCGAAGGCGCGCCGCAGTTCGGAGATCATGAAGGCGGGCATCAGCGTGCTCATCGGCATCTCGGCGCGCGAACGCGGGCGCTGCTTGGAAAGCGAGACGAACAGTTCGACGTCCTCCTCGCGCACCTGGCTGAGCATGAACTTGCGGAACGGGCCGCTCGCGCGCTCGAGCGCCTGCGCCTCGTCGATCTGGCCCTCGTTGTATGGGACGTAGGCCTGGTCCCAGGCGGCGTTGAAGGTCGGGGCCATGACGAAGAAGCTGAGGAACATGGCGAGCGCGATGATCACCGGGTTGGGCGGCACGCCTTGCGTGCCAAGGCCCGAACGCAGCAGCGAGAGCGAGACCACGATGCGGGTGAACGAGGTGATCGTCATCAGGATGCCCGGCGCGAGGCTGAGCACCGTCATCAGGAGGACGAGCTGGAGAATGCGGCCCGAGACCGACCCGTCGCCCCCGCCCGCAGCCTGTGCCAGCGCGGTTTCAGGCAGGACGAGCATCACTCCAGCGGCGGCGAGTCCGGCGAGAAGGGTAACGGGCTTAGGCATTCTGGTCGGTTTCCGCAGCATCGATCGGGGGGATCGCGGTGGGGTCGGTGACATCGGCCGCAGGGTTGGCGTCGCTGCTCTCGAGCAGCAGCAGTCCCTCGGGCGCAATGACGAGCGTGAATTCGCGCTCGTCGCGGCGAACCAGCACGAGTGAGCGGCGCGGATCGAGTGCGAGGCGCTCGACCAGCTGCAGGCGGCGCTGCGCTCCGCCGCCGCCGATGCGGCCGAGCCAGGCCTGCGGCAGGCTCAGCTCATAGCGACGCACCAGATAGAGCGCGCCGACGAGCAGGCCGAGCACGAGTGCCAGCGAGCCGATCATGCGCAGGAACGAGAGAAATTCCATCGCTCAGGTGTCGCGCCGCACGATCCGCGTGATCTCGAGCGACATCACGTCGTCCTTCACCAGGATGCGGCCTTCGGCGACGCACTCGTCGTTGACGAAGACCTGGGTCGGGGCATCGTGGTCGCGGTCGAGCGGGATCATCGCCCCGCGGCTCATCTTGAGGGCCTGGCGGATGGGTATCTGCGTCGAGCCCAGGACGATCGACAGTTCGAGCTGTATGCCTTCGAGCACTGACATGGTCGTCTCCTTTCAGGTGCCTTATAGGAAAATATGTATAGGATGACGCCGCGACCCGGCAAAAATTGCCTATAAGGTTTCTGACTGCACCAGCAGCAGGAGCTTTCATGACCGACCTTACCAATTCGATCGGCGTTTCCGCCTCGGGCCTGAGGGCCCAGTCGCTGCGCATGCGCGTGATCGCGGAGAACATCGCCAACTCGGACTCGGTCGCGACCAAGGCCGATGGCGATCCCTATCGCCGCCGTGTCGCCACCTTTTCTGCCGAAGTCGATCGCGCCACGGGCGCGACCGGCGTCTCGGTCTCCTCGATCGAGGCCGACAAGAGCAGCTTCCCGCGCGTCTACCAGCCCGGCAGCCCGGTCGCCGACGCGGACGGCTACGTCGAGCAGCCCAATGTCAATCCGCTGATCGAGGCGGCCGACATGAAGGCGGCGCAGCGCTCCTACGAAGCCAATCTCAATGCCATCGAATCCGCGCGCGGCATGACCATGCGCACCATCGACCTGCTCAAGTAAGGAATATCAGACATGGTCATCGGAAAGCTTGATGCCGTTGCGGCCTATGGCCGAGCCCTCGGCGCAGTCGGTCCCAAGTCGGGTGTCGCAGGCGGCACCGGTCTCAACCCCACGGGGGGCGCGGCACCGACCGGCGCTGCCAGCTTCGGCTCGATGGTCGAGGGCATGGTCGGCGAGGCCGCCGGCACCCTGCGCACCGCCGAGGCCGAGAGCGCCAAGCAGGTCGCGGGCAAGGGCGACCTGATCGACGTCGTCACCGCCATCGGTGCCGCCGAGACCGCGCTCGACACCGTCGTCGCGGTGCGCGACCGCGTGGTCAGCGCCTACTCCGAAATCATGCGCATGCAGGTCTAGGGCCGGGATCGAAGACGGGAAGCCTACGAGATGGACTCCTCTGCCGCCATCGAGATTGCGCGCGCCGCGCTGGTGCTCGCGCTGACGATCGCCGGGCCGATGCTGATCGCCGCCCTGATCGTGGGTGTCGCCATCGGCCTGCTCCAGGCGCTCACCCAGGTTCAGGAGATGACCCTGACCTTCGTGCCCAAGATCCTCGTTCTCGGGCTGGTCCTGCTGCTCTCGCTGCCGATGATCGGCCACGCGATGGCGGCCTTCATGGACCGTATCGCCGACGCCATCATCACCGGCTGACGCCATGGACTTCGACCCCGCCCTCCTTGCGCGTCTGCCGGTCGACACGGCGACGTTCCTCGTCCTGTTCTGCAGGCTGGGGGCGGTGTTCATGCTGCTTCCGGCCTTCTCCGAGGATTCGGTGCCGCCCAATATCCGGCTGCTGCTCTCGCTGGGCATGACGCTCGGGCTCTACGGCATGCTGGAGGGGCGCATCGCACCGGTGGCGGGCAACGAGGCGAGCCTGCCGATGCTGGTCGTCTCCGAACTGCTCGTCGGGCTCGCGCTCGGCGCGATCATCCGCATCCTGTTCAGCGCCGCGCTCGTGGCGGGGTCAGTGGTTACGCAGCAGATCGGGCTGGGCGCGGCAGCGGTGTTCGATCCGAGCCAGGGCGGCCAGTCGGCGCTGCTCGCGCGCTTCTTCGGGCTGGCCGCAGTGCTGGTGTGCATGTCGCTCGGCGTCCACCACATGTGGATCGCCTCGATCGTCAAGTCCTACGATGCCTTCCCGGTCGGCGGCTTCCCGCCCGCTGCCGACTTCGCGCAGCTCGCCGTGCGCGTGCTGGGTGAGGCCTTTTCGCTGGGGCTCAGCCTTGCCGCGCCGCTGATCCTCTACGGCGCGCTGTTCAACCTCGGCCTCGGGCTCGCCGCACGCGTCGCGCCCACGATCCAGGTCTTCTTCATCACCCAACCGCTCAACATCATGCTGGGCGTATCGCTCACCGCGCTGACCATCGGTGCCATGCTGACCGCATTCGCGACTGCCATGGCCGATTTCATGCGCTCGGGCTGGAGCATCTGAGCCATGGCCGACGCGGACAAGGACCAGAAGACCGAGGAGCCGACAACCAAGCGGCTCGAGGACGCGCGCAAGCGCGGCGAGGTCGCCACCGCTCCGGAAATGCGCCACGCGACGATGATGATCGGCGCGCTGGTCGTGGCCGGCTGGCTGGGTGCGAACATGCTCGCCAGCATGGCGACGCTGTTCCGCCGTCTCTGGGGCGATGCGCAGGACTTTCGCATCGATGCAGATGGTGCGCAGGGTCTGATGACCGGCATCGCCATGCATACCGCATGGGCGCTCGCGCCGATCTTCGCGCTGCTCATGGTCTGCGCGATGGCGACCGCCTTCCTGCAAGGGCGCGTGACGATGAGCTGGACCAGGCTCGCCCCCAAGTGGTCCAAGCTCGATCCCTTCTCGGGCCTCAAGCGCATGTTCGGCCAGCGTGCGCTGGTCGAGTTTCTCAAGACCCTCGCCAAGTTCGCGGCGATCGTCATGGCGGTGCTGGTGGTGCTGCGCCCGCGGCTTGCCGGATTCGACCAGCTCGTCGGTTTCACTCCGTCCGCGCTCAGCCTTTCCGCCGGAACCTTGATGTTCGAGGCGGTGCGCGCGGTGGTCATGGTCGTGGTGCTGCTCGCCGGAGCCGATTTCGTCTACCAGCGCTACGCCTTTCGCCAGCGCATGCGCATGACGCTGCAGGAGGTGAAGGACGAGCACAAGCAGAGCGAGGGCGATCCCAAGATCAAGGCGCGTATCCGCCAGATCCAGATGCAGCGCGCGCGCAAGCGCATGATGGCGCAGGTCCCCACCGCCAGCGTCATCATCACCAACCCGACCCACTACGCCGTCGCGCTCAAGTACGATCACGGCGCGATGCAGGCGCCTGTCGTCGTCGCCAAGGGCGTCGATGCGGTCGCGCTCAAGATCCGCGAGATCGCGAAGGAAGCAGGGGTCCCGATCGTCGAGAGCCCGCCGCTCGCGCGCGCGCTCCACGCCTCGGTCGAGGTGGACCGCCCGATCAGCGTCGAACACTACGCCGCGGTCGCCGAGATCATCAGCTACGTCCTCAAGCTCGCGCGCCGCAGCGCCGTGCGCGCTTGAAAAACCACGCCATGTGCCAACCCATGCCACGCCAGTCGTCTATAAGGACTAAGATGCAAGTGCCCCTGAAATCGCGGCTTCGCGCCCTTTTCCTCGCCCTGGCTGCGGCCATGGCCTGCGGCCTTGCCCTTTGCGGTTTCGCCGCGAGCGCATCAGCCGCGCCGCAGCCGCGTATCAAGGACATCGTCGATGTCGAAAACGTGCGCCCCAACCAGCTGGTCGGCTACGGTCTCGTCGTCGGCCTGCAGGGCACCGGCGACCGCGTGCGCAACGTGCCCTTCACCGAGGAGACGCTGCAGGCCATGCTCGAGCGCATGGGCGTCAACATTCGCGGCGACCAGATGCGCACCCAGAACGTGGCCGCGGTCATGGTCACCGCAACCATGCCGCCGTTCGCGCGGCGTGGCTCGACGATCGACGTGCAGGTCTCGGCGCTGGGCGATTCCACCAGCCTTCAGGGCGGCATCCTCATCGTATCCTCGCTGCGTGCGCTCGACGGCGAGATCTACGCGGTGGCGCAAGGGCCCGTCGCCGTCTCCGGCTTCGAGGCACGCGGTGCGGCCGCGCGCGTGAGCCGCGGCGTGATGACCACGGCACGCATCGCCGGCGGCGCGATCATCGAGCGCGAGGTGCCCTATGCCCTCGCTTCGGCGAGCAGCCTCAAGCTTGCGCTCAAGAACCCGGACTTCACCACCGCCCAGCGCGTCGCGCGCACGATCAACCGCGAGGTTTCGGGCGCTGCCATCGCGCTCGACCCGGCGACCGTCGAGATAACGCCGCGCGGCAGCTCGGTCATGGAGCTGGTCTCGCGCATCGAGAACCTGACGGTCGAGGTCGACCAGCCCGCGCGCATCGTCATCAACGAGGCCGCCGGTACCGTCGTCATGGGCGCGGACGTCACCGTCAGCCCGGTCGCGATCGCGCAGGGCGGGTTGACCATTTCCGTGACCGAGAGCCCCGTCGTCTCGCAGCCGGGACCGCTCTCGAACGGCACGACCCAGGTCGTCCCGCGCACCCGCGTCGAGGCCGACGACGGTTCGGGCGCTTCGCTCGCCCTGCTCACGCAGGGGACCTCGCTGCAGACGCTGGTCACCGGCCTCAATGCGCTCGGCGTCAGTCCGCGCGACCTTATCACCATCCTCCAGGCGCTGCGCACCGCAGGTGCGCTCCAGGCCGAAATCACGGTGCAGTAAGCATGAGCGACATTTCCCTTCCCTCGTTGCCCTCGCGGCCGGTCGTCATCAGCCAGGACAAGAGCCCCGCTGCGGTTGCGCGCGACTTCGAGGGAGTCTTCGCCGGGCAGATGATGAAGCTGATGATGGAAAGCGTCGAGCTCGACGAACAGACTTCGGGCGGCCACGGCGAAGAGATGTTCCGCGGCGTGCTCGCCGAACAGATGGGTAACCAGATCGCCAAGGGCAGGGGGCTGGGCATCGCCTCGGCCGTCGAGGCACAGATCATCCGCCTCCAGGGAGGAACCGACAATGGCCAATGAACTGATCGAGATCGTCTCCTCGCTCAACCTCGTCATGCGCGAGGAGACCGAGCGCCTGCGCAACCGCGAGCGCGTGCTCGACCTCGCCTCGCTGGCGAGCGCCAAGACGCGCCTCGTCGGTGCGCTCGAGGAGGCGATCGTGCGCCAGTCGCGCCGCACGCCAGACTGGTTCGCCAAGGCGGACGAGGAGACCCGCGAGACGCTGCGCGAGCTCTTCGCCGAGCTGGTGAGCGTCTCGGAGGAAAATGCTGCGGTCCTTGGCCGCCAGATCGAGCTGTCGAAGGACATGGTCTCGGCGATCACGGCCGAGGCGCGCCGTCTCAGCGGTAACCGCGCGCGCACCTACGGGGCGAACGGCGATCTCGCCCAGCAGGACCTCGCGACGCCGATCTCGCTCGATGGCGCCTACTGACGCAGCCTGGGAAACGCAGATAGGCATACGAGGCCCGGCTCGGGGAAGTCTCCCGGGCCGGGCCTTGTCGCATTTGTGCGGCGCGTTCTGTCTGGTCAGGCGGCCAGCGTGGCCGCAAACGTGTCAGGCCATGCGAAAACGGGGTCGTCGGGCATGTTACCCGGCGACCCCGTTCTTATTCGCGTAGCTGGCTGCGAGCCTATTCGTAGATCGCGGCAATCACGGTGCCCACCTGGCCCGGGTCGAGCTCGTCGATGGCGATCTCGTAGTCGGGATGCAGGCTGAAGCCGATCATGCGGCCCTGGCGGTCATGCGTGATCGAGAGCAGGCGCAGGATGCCTTCGGCCTCGCTCACAACCGCAATGCTGCCAGCCGAGGGGAATCGGTCGGGATCGACGATCAGCGTGGCGCGGCCGGGAAGCCCCGGTCCCAGCGTCGGGTAGCCGACGCGCAGGCCGTAGCTTGCCGGGCCCGCCATGCGTGGCGCGGGCACCTCGGTGTCGGTCGGAAGGCGGGCGATCTGGCCCTCGGGGAGCGGGAAGCCGAAGACCGGCACCATGCGCTCTTCGCCGGGCTCGACACTTGCGCGTGCGCTGTTGTCGTTGGTCGGCGCGATGGCCGGTTCGGGCAGGGCGGGCGCAGACTCGATGGTTGCGTGTGCCTGTGTCGCCGCGACCGGGCTGGCCTGTGCCAGTTCGGCGCGCAGCGCATTGACCCGCGTGCGGGTCTTGTCGATGCGCAGCTTGGGATTGGCGATCAGGGGCAGCGTTTCGTCGAGATCGCCACTGCCGTACAGGTCCTCGATCTTGCGGATGAAGACCGCATTGCTGCGCACTGCGAAGAGTTTGTAGAGGCCGCTGCGGATGTCCTCGTTCCAGCGCTCGAAGGGCTTGAAGGCGTTCTCGATGCGCGAGAGGATCACCGGCGCGATGCCGTAGTCGTTCTCGAGCGCGGCGATGGTGAGTTCGGGATCGGCATTGCGGCGATTGCGCAGCGCCGCGGCGACGAGCACAGCGAAGCGATCGCTTTCGTGCGAGACGCGGTCGCTGCCAAGGTTCGGCTCGGCCCAGTCGGCAATGTCGAAATGCGGATCGTCGATGTCGATCAGCAGGTCTTCGGGCGCAACTGCCAGCGCTTCGCCGATGGCGCGCAGTTCCGCGGCGCGGGCGAAGACTTCTCCACGTTCGATCTTGGAGAGCCGGATATAGGTTACTCCCGAAAGACGTTCGGAAAGCTCGAGCAGCGAGCCTCCGTCACGTTCCTTGCGGAAAGTCCTGATGTGGTTCGGAAAAACGAACGAGCGCCAGGAATCGATGCACAGGGGCTCACCCCCTTCGCCAAGCGGGGTCCCGGTACCGTTACCGATAAGGCCATTCTTATCCGACATGCACCCTCTGTTGTGAGTATGCATCCAATAAATTTCCATGGAGACTATGCCTGGTCAATATAGTTGCAGTTCCACCACAAGTCGAATCGCGCGCCGTACTCTTTAGAGATTTCGGCGAGTGATTCGAGCGCTCACTCCTAGATTTGCGAGGGCATGCGCCATAAACCCTTATTTTTAGTATAAAAACTGTCATGCAGGAGCAAAGTTGCACTGTGCGGGCGAATTTGACTCCGGCAAGTCGTGCGCGGCGGCCCGTGTCTCCGGCTCGTCGTGCCGTTCCGGAGGAAAGCCTTGCGGCTTTCGTCGACAGGCGCGCTTCGAACGCCCGCTCTGCTGCGGGGCAATGCCATCTTCAGCCGCGTCCGAGGGCGAGGCGCATCAGGCCCATCTGCTTCTTGTAGATATTGGTCGCTGCAGTGAAGTCGGTCTGGACCTGACCAAGCGCGAGCAACTGGTCCTCGAGCGTGACGTTGTTGCCATCGGGCTTGGTCTCGCTCGTCGCACTGTCGAGGACAACACGGCTTCCAGCCTGCGGCGCGCTGGCCCCCAGTGCGCTCATCGCTGCGGAAATCTCGACCGTGGGGCGTGCGACACCGGGCGAACCGGCCGCACCGCCATAGTGCTGCACGAGCGCCGAGAAATCGGGCGCGGTGACCGTGCGGGCCTTGTAGCCGGGGGTTTCGCTGTTGGCGACGTTCTCGGCGATGACCCGCTGCTGCTCGGCCATGGCCTTCATCGAGCGGGTCATGCCCGCGATCAGCGGAGGTACGGATGACATGGGCTGGTTTCCTTCGGGAAGGCCGGTTTCACGAACCGGTCAGGCGCGACAGGGCGGCCTGGTAGTTGGCGAGCTGTTTTTGCTGGTAGGCCGAGCCTGCTGCGGTCGCGAGCGTGCCGTCGACCCGTGCGGCCTTGGTCGAATCCCAGTAGAGCGAGC